>JAYSYJ010000068.1:0-19901 GCA_043727675.1 Fimbriiglobus sp. | reverse complement strand
TTGACCATGTTGGGCCGCAACGGTGTCGATCTTCGCACCGCACAAGAGTTGGCCGGACACTCCACTCCACTTCTCACCGCCCGCTATTCGCACCGCCGGCTTCACGACTTGACCGGGGCCGTCAACAAACTTCCCAACCTCGTGCCGCCGATGCCGATGCCCGTCGAAATCCCCCTTCGCATGACCGGTACCGATGGTGATTCGGGCGTAGTGCCGGGCGTAGTGCGAGGGGACATTCGACCGCATCGCAATGCACCTATGTGCACTTTAGGATTATTCGACAGTGGTTCGGGTGAAGTGAATAAACCCCTAGAAATGACAGGGGCCGGCACCATTTGGCACCGGCCCGCATCGATCCGCACTGAATTACCCGGCATGGATTCGAACCATGACAAAGAGTACCAAAAACTCTTGTGCTACCATTACACTACCGGGTAGTAATGTAATCAAATATTACCAGACCGGGCCGGTGGGTTCAACCCCTTCCGGCGGATGACTTTTTTTCGCTTCACGCGGGTTGCTTGTCTGGATGCAGGTAAATGAAGCTTTTCCCGAGTTTACCGCCGTAGTTTCCCGCTGAAATTCTGAGCAGTTCGGGAGTGTCCACACAATTGACGATGGCCGCTTGTGTGGCCTTGGCAATCGAAGTCAAATCGGGGCCATTGATGATGATTTCCTGAACGCTGACCACACCTTCGGGCAAACGGCTCTCGATCCCCGGATTGTTGCGTAGGGTTGGACAGTATTCCGCGTAGGTGCTGGCGATGCTAAACTTGTACTTGCTGCCGGCTTTGCTTCCGCTGGCTGCGACACCACCTGGAAACGGGAGACAAACACGGGTTTGCTGGCTCGTGGCGATGGCTCCAGCAGCGGCCCGCTCCGCTGCCAATAAGGCGGCATCGGCTGTGGCTCCGAAGAACCAAAGATTCCCTCCCATCAGTCCCTCGGCCCAGCCCCAACGCCGTTCAATAATAAACTCCCCGGACAGAATCGGGATCACCCGCACTCGGCGACCGTACCGTTCAGTCTTGAATTGGTGGCCATCCCCGAAGTAGGCCACTTTGCGACCGAGTGGGAACCACTTTTCGTCAGTCGGCAGCACATTGAAACAGGCCGTGGTTGGGCAGGTGAGGATGTTTTGGCTCACCCGTACCAGCAACGTTCGTTCGAGTTTCGCTTCGCGCTCTTTCCAAAACCTCGGGACATGGAATTGCAGAATGGCACCGATGCGACCATCGGGCGTTTCGGAAGGGTGAAGCATTCTGCTGAGGGCGGCTTCGCAATCGCAAAGTATCGTTGAACTGGCATTCCCAGTGGCGGCGACAACCGCGTGATTGAGCCAAGTGGAATCGCGTGCTGTCACCAGGACTTCCGAATAGATACTTCGGAAGGCTTCGGCATAGGTATCTTCAATGACGGCGGGCATACCGGCGACCTGGAGTTAAGCCCGTGTTAATCGCGGAGCCGGAGTCGAGGCGATCTCGGCCACAACTTGTTCCTTGGCAAGTAATTGTGCTTCGGCAGGGATGGCAACCGGCTTGTGAGGCGTCCGGATGGTGATGTCACCCAAGTGGTCATCGAAGAAATCGACCAATCGTTTGTGATACTCCAGCGGGGCGACCTGAGGTGCTTGGTTGTGCCTGGCCTTCGGTACTAGCCAAAATTGCTTTTCCGGGGTTCGCACACGGCTGAACAAAGCTTTGGCCATCACCGGCTTGATGTAAGTATCGGCTTCGCCGTGGATCATAAAGACGGGTACGGTGACACCGCGTGCCCCGGTTCCGACCCAAAGAAACTCGACATTTCGCCGTTTGGCTGCTTCGTGAATTCCACCCATGCCGATGGCGCCGTAGAAGCAGTTCGGACAAATCGCCTGGAGCTTCTTCCGTGGACTGTAAATCGAGACCCAGCGCCGCATGTACGGAACCATGGTCAAGTAAGTGTCGTAGGCCCCATCGGTGACCACGCAGCGAATGGTCGGATCTTCAGCCGCGAGCAGGATGGCCAGACAGCCCCCTTTGCTGATCCCGAAGACCCCGAGTCCACGACTGTCGGCATCGGAGCGAGACTTCAGGTATTTCACTGCGGAACGGGCGTCGTCCAAATCGCGATCCGTGACCCACTGCAACGGTGCGTAAGTCGGATCGCGATCACTTTCGCCTTGATTCCGTGGTTCGTAAGCAAACACGTCGTAGCCAGCTAAGCGGAGGCTTTCGCAGTATTGAACGGAAGACCAACGATCGGAGCCGAATTCAAGCCCGAAGAGCAAGACACCCCGGCGCCGGCCGATTCCTTTAAGGTAACAGCCACTGAGTGTTAGGTCGTTAGTGGTGCGGAATCGCACGTCTTCGGCATCGGGATTCGGGACTCCACGCGGAATCACAAATAGGGGCTTTTCTTCGAAGATTCGGACGATTTGCTCGAGGAACTTGTGGCGGTAGTGGTAGACAGCCCCGTAGTAGACCGTTGCGATCAGACCCGTTAGGCCTGCCAGACTCGCGATCAAGTACCAACACCAATCGGGCACGCCAGAACTCCGGATGAAATAAGACTCTTATGTAGAGTGGCCGACAGAACGAGTTCTTGCTTGGTGAACAAGGTTTATTGATTCGAGCCGATTCGTCCCAGGCCTATCCGATCAGTTTGTTCATTACGAACCGAACTTCTGTCTAGTTAGACTATCGAGTACAACGCGGCCCGCACCTCACCCAAAGTTCCCCTTTTAGCATGTTTGCCACCGCGCGGAAATCCCAAAAGAACGTACGTTCCGGTTGAATGGGCAGATTTTGGATGGTGTGCTGGCCAGCGGTCGAATTATTTTTTCTTGGGAGGGAGCGGCAAAAGATCGGTGGCGTCGCGGGTGGGGGTTTCCTCGCCAGATTCGCCGTCTGGGGGCGTGAGACGCCATGGGATCGATTCTTTGGCCATATCGTACCCTAGGGCGAAAAGCTTCTTCATCGCCTTAGGATCGAACGTCGTGCTGTTGGGGGGCACCTCGGCATCATTAGGTATCGCGAGCATGTGGAATTTCATCCCGCTGGCGCTGCTGAATGCGTATAAACCCATCAATTCAGAGCGGTACAACGCGTAAAGTGCTGCCGAGATAGTGCTTGTGAGTCGACGAACAAAACCGGGATCGTCTTTCAACAACGGCGGGTCGAGTTTGCCGGCGGCCATGGCGTAGAGATTCGACCCTTTGAGCCAAAGAGCCTCACCGTCGTTGGGCTTTTCCGCACCGGGCCCGAGTCTGAGGAACGTTTGTGTTGAAGCACCACCATCGACGTGCTCTTCGGTGAATCGCTGACCGTCGACTTCGTACTCGAACGACACACTCGGCAACAATCCTGGAATTGCCGCAGCGGCCATACTGACTTTACGAACCAGTTCCGCGGCGTCAGGACGTCCGCTGCATGCTATCGCCCCAATGTCCCAGATGCAGGGTCTGCGCGTTTTGAGATTCATGGTGGCCACATACAGCCGTCGGCCCTCTTTGTGGGCATCTTGGATATCCATCATCATGCATTCGTTGATTTCGGTCTCGAGTAATTTTTTCATCCGATCCGGGTTGGCGATCGCACCGTGGTTCAACAGTTCCCGCACCGGGCGGTATTGGAAAATGTCTTTGTCTTGGAGTGTGGTGAAAAAGTACTGCAACCGGCCGTCGTATTTTGGGCCGAGGAATGCGTAGAGTCCGACCAACGCTCCACTACTGACGCCTGTGACAGCATCGAAACTCGGCCGTTGGCCCGACGATGTCCAACCGAGAAGCAATCCAGCATTGAATGCGGCATATTGCCCACCGCCCGATAGCGCGAGCGCATTGAGCTGTTTCCGTTTTGTAGCAGGCGATGGCAACTTGTCGAATGTGGCGGCCAAGGTCGTTACGGTGGGCCGGGTGACCAGCAGTTCCGATGGTCGACCGACGGCCTGACCGGGTACGGGCGGCTTCTTGGTGACCTGTTTTTGGCCGTGCTTGCAACCGAGCGTACCGATGATCGCCACGGCGACCAGCGCGAGCGACATTACGGGCACGACACGGTAGAACGCTCGGTGATTCAGCATCTCACGGATCACCACTGGTAACAAACGAATCCATTGCCCCCTTCCCTCAGTACTCGAATTCGGCCGGTACGGTCAAGACCAATGGCTCGCTTTTAACGCAGACTCTGCGATACCCTCGATTCGCCAAAATCTTCACTTGCGGTTGTTGTCTGTATCCCGCAGGATATAGCGTGATTATCGATTCCAGGACGGCTAACAGGCCATGACACCCCAGATTGCGACCGCGAAGCTTGATCTGCTCCAGTTTGCCCGCACGGTTCTCATGACCGAGGCGGATGCTTTGCGCGCTGTCGCCGGTCGGCTCGGAGCGAGTTTCGAAGCAGTGATCCGCACGTTGGCCGCTTGCCCGGGTCGGATCGCGGTGACGGGCGTGGGGAAGTCTGCTGACATCGGCCAGAAAATTGTCGGAACACTGAATTCAACCGGCACTCGCAGCTATCTTTTGGACGCCACGCGGGCTGTTCATGGTGATTTGGGGATGGTGCATCCGCACGACGTGGTTTTAGTCTTGTCGCACAGCGGCGAGAGCGAAGAACTGATGCGGTTGCTCGGCCCGTTGAAACAACTCGCGGGACCAGTCTTGGCCATCACCGCGAACGGGAATAGCCGGTTGGCTAAGGCGGCCGATGCCTCCATCGTTTATGGGCCGGTGATCGAGGCCTGCCCGCTGGCTCTCGCACCGAGTACCAGTACCACGGTGATGCTCGCCTTGGGTGACGCCATCGCGTTGACCCTCGCCGAGCTGAAACAATTCCGGGCGGAGCAGTTCGCCCAATTCCACCCGGCGGGGACTTTGGGCCGCAAGTTGGCCACCGTGGACAGTGCCATGCGGAGCGGTTCGGATCTTCGCATGGCCAGTGCCGATGCGACCGTTCGAGCGGTCTTCGCGATGGCCCGGCACGGTGGACGGCGGACGGGTGCCGTGATGCTGACGGAAGCCGATGGCCGACTGGCCGGCCTGTTTACCGATTCGGATTTGGCCCGGCTTTTCGAGAATCATGCCGACGACGCCTTCGACCGACCGATTTCCGAAGTGATGATCCGCAATCCGTTGACGTTGACCCGCCAAGCGAAGATGGTCGACGCGCTGGAACTGCTGCGACGTCGGAAAATCAGTGAACTACCAATTGTGGACGACGCCGGCTGGCCCGTCGGCCTGTTGGACATCACCGATGTGATTGGACTTCTTGAAGCCGAGGTCGAACCGATTGTTGGCGAGCCACCGCCGATTTTGCGTTTCGTGGGGCCGGTGCCATGAGCGAATCGTCAGATGCGCAAACTACGGAAGACCTACAGACTCGTGCAGCGGCCATTAAACTCCTTCTGCTCGATGTCGATGGGGTCTTGACGGACGGCCGGGTGACTTACACGGCGAATGGCGATGAAATCAAGCGATTCCACGTCCGCGATGGTTCGGGGTTGAAAATTTGGCGTGATTTGGGTCTGAGTGTTGCAGTAATTTCTGGGCGTTCGTCGCCGACGGTGACACGCCGCATGGCCGAACTGGGTGTAACACTCATTTGGCAAGGGCGTTCGATCAAAGCCTTGGCACTAACGGAACTCATGGTTCACACGGGTCTTACGGCAGATGCCATCTGTACCATCGGCGATGATTTGCCCGACTTGCGTATCATGAGCCTGTGCGGATTATCGGTAGCGGTCGCCGATGCGTGTCCAGAAGTTCGAGCCATGGCCCGTTTTACGACGACAGCCAAGGGCGGTGCCGGTGCTGTTCGGGAAATGATCGAATGGCTTTTGAAGCTCCGGGGCCAGTGGGATTCTGCGGTGGAACAGTTCCGAACGTAAGCGGGTGTTGAATTCGTTCGCAAACAGAGAATCCCAAGCGTGTGGACTCCTCGCAGAATTGGGTTAGTGCTGCTCGGCTTGACCCTGGCCACTTTCGCCTACGTCGGTTACTCAGTCGCACTGGGCACCATCGACGGCCTACCGATACTCCCCGATAGCTATTTGGTGCCCGCGTCCGGTCAGCAGATCGTTCAAAATGTCAAAACCTCACGCACCGAGCGCAAACTTGCGGAAGCGTTCGGTCAAGACAGTCCGGAAATGATCGATGGTAGCACTTACAAAAACAAATTCGACCAAAAAGATGGTCAATCGGTTTTAGCTTTCGGCCCGCCCAATTTCGATGGTTCGTCGATTGTGACGGTGTCGCCGATCAGTTTTGCCCAGTTCGGCCAGCCAGTCGGCAATTCCAAACCGGGTGTTGTCCGGGAAATCACTACGTTCCACGCCGACAAAGCCCGGTTGCGTTTCGACCGTTTGGTGACCAGTGTCCAAGACATCGAAAAAGCGAAATTGATGGAAATCGAGTTGATTTCCGATGCCGATTTGCCAACGACCGATCCGCGTCGGGGCCGGATTTGCATAACGAATAATCAGCAATCTTCCGATCCCGACGATGAATTGCGGATTCGCACCGTCGGCCCACTGTTCTACCGCATTCCAGATGAGAACGCTCCTTACAACCCCGACGTCGCCCATGTTTGGACGGCTGCCGCCGTCGAAGTGGTCGACCGCCGCAATCTGCCCCGCATGATCCGAGGTGTTGTGCCGAGTGTGGCACTCGCACGGCCAGAAGATCTCCGTCGTCAATTCGCGATCGGGGATATTCTCCTGGGCAAATCGCTACCACCGCCGACTATTTCGGCCGTGGGGATGATGATTTACATGCAGCCTAGCAACCCTCAACTCCGTTCGGCGAAGGCGAAAACGGGCAGTGCCTCCGTGCGTGAGCTCAAGTTGCTTGAAAAAGTCCAAATGAACCTCTGGAGTACGGGGGACGCGGGATTGCCCGGTGCCGAAACACCGACCGCTGATCCAGCCCCCACGAAGCTCGTCGCCGACCACGTGCTGGCCATGCCGGCACTGCTCGGCTCGGCAGTGGACGGAAGCGGCGTTGCCGAAAAACTCAGAACCAAATCGCTGCTGATGATCGAAACTCCGGGCTCGTTCCTTTACAATTTGGACAAAAACACCGCACGTTTCGATATTGCTCCGCAGGCCCTAGCCCCGCCCGGCGGTCTCCCCAACATTGTGACCGTCACCCAGCTCACAGCGACCAAAGGGCAGAACAATCTCTTTTGCACGGTGCTGAATCTCGATTTTTCCGAGCCTTCTGGCGCGGCACGATTGCCCGATGAGAAATCGAAGCCGATGGTACTGCGGACGCTTACGGCGACCGGGCCACAGGTTTACTTATCGTTGGAATCCAATGGTCTGACGGCACAAGGTACGGAACTTCGCTACGACCGCGACACACTGGTTGGTCGTTCTGTGACGACGTTGCGGGGCAACCCGGCCTACGCGAAACGGGACAGTAGCGAACTGTGGGGCGGGGATGTCGTGAACTTTGCCGACATCGTCATCGACACCCGCGATGCGGCTCCAAACACCAAGGACGACAAAACGACCACCGTCTCCGTCAACGGTTCCGGCCGGGTGGTCTTCTACGACCCCGAGCAAAAAAAGATCACCGGAACCGCGTCGTGGGGCAAACGGATGAAGCAGACCACGCTCCCGTTGCAAAATCCGAAGCGAAGCCAAGAGAAGCTCGAATTCGAAGGCCCTGGGCGTTTTACCGATGCCAACGGCGACTTCCGGCTCATCGCTGACAAACTCTTGCTCTGGCTCGCAGCCACCGAGAAAGCGGCCGGGACTTTGGTGGATGGCAATGCGACCAATACCAATGCGAAGCCCGAGAAACTGATTGCCGATGGTAATGTCGAAGGCGGTTCGCCCGACATTACCATCCAGAAGACCGACAAGTTGTTCGTGAATTTCCGCGACATCGCCCCGCCTAAAATGCTCGCCGTGGCAGCACCCCTCAGCCCACAACCACCGATCATCGCCCCGAAAGCATCCGACCCCCTGAAGAATCCATTGCCGGTGATCCCGGTGCCGGAAGTGGTCAAAGATCCGCCGAATCCGATCTACCTCAGTGCCGCAGTGATCCACGCCAATGTGGTGCGCTATCCATTGCCGCTTATTACGGATCCGAAAGCGGTCAAAGCCCCAAATGCCGCGGTTCCTGCTCAGCCGCTGAAATACCAGCTCGAAACGGCACGTTGTGACGAACGGGTCGTCGTTTACCAAAATCCCGACCCGAAAGACCCGGCCAAGCCGACCGTGGGCTTGCTGATCAAGGCGGTCAACCTGAATTTGGAACAGTCGCCGGCCGGGAGTGTGATGAAATGTACGGGCGACGATGCCGCCACCGCCGAAGTCCATCTCGACGGAATCTCGATCTACGGGCCGGTTATCGATATCAACGAGCCCGACAATACGGTCTTCGTCGACGGCTTGGGCAAATTGCGGATGGCGAGCAAAGCCGACCTCAGTGGCAACGATCTCTCGAAGCCGTCGGATCTCTTGGTGAACTGGGTCAAGGAGATGCGATTCTACGGTGCCAAAGGGAGAGCGGAGTTTTTGCAAAACGTGAGTGCGATGCAGATCGTGTTGCCCGATCCGCCTGCGAAAGCAACTGCAACACCACCCGCATCCCCTGCGAAATTACCGAGCGAACAATTACCTATTCCGAAAGATTTGGGTGAGCCGAACGTATACACCTCGCGTTCGACCATCCAGGGTCATCGGCTCGATCTCGCATTCGACCGGCCGATTTATTTCAACCAGATGCGGAAGCAAACGACGGAACTCGATCCGAAGACGGGTCAAGTCGTCGCCGCACCGAGACCGAAGCTCAAGACGGCGGTGACCACTCCGGTTCCCGAAGATGAACGGGCGCAGTTTGCCACCAAACCGGCACGCGATGTCTACTTCGTCGAAGAAGTGTTCGACGCCGATAATAAGTACGTTCGCGCCCGTTGGTTGCGAGCGAAACAGATCGACTTCACCAACCGTCAAAAAGAGCAAGAACTTTACGCGGCCGGCGAAGGGGAATTGCGACTGCTCCAGCCAGATCAAGGCGATGAGGAAACGCCTGTGGTCGCCGCTTCCAACCAACAAGTGGTGAAAAAGGTCGGTGCACCAGACATGAAGTTGACCGTGGTGCAATTCGCCAAGCAGATGGTGGCGAAGGATCAAGGGAAGGTCTACCAAGAGGCCGTGTTCGACAAAGGTGCCACGGCTTTCAGCATTCCAACCGATGATCTCAACTTCCGGTTCGAGAAGCATGCCCTGCCACCGAAATCGACCATGCTCTCGTGCGTCGATTCGCTGACCGTTTCGTCTTCGCAAACCTCCAAAGATGTCAAGCCAGACCAGCAGATGGTGGCCAACGGCAACGCCGAGTTCCGCAACGAAACCTACTTGGGGATCGGTGGCCGGATCACGTATAAGAAGCAGGAGTTCATCTTCGATGGGACGCCGAACCGCATGGCTACGCTATCCAAAATCGGCGTCGGAGTCGGCCGCTCCGAGTACCACCAAGCCGAACAATTGATTTACAAACGCGACGGCAGCATCAAGGGCAACAAAGCCGGCACCGGAACGTACATTCCGGGCGGGTGAATCGTCATACGCGTTCGGTTTGGAACGCCACACTGTAGTTGCCGTAATCCATACTGCGGATGCCGTGCCGCTCGGAGCCGTCGAAAAGTCGTTCGCTGCCGTCGACAATGGTGACACGCACGAGACCCCGTTCCCCGACGCGCAGACTACCGGAGTGAACCGCCGCCACGGCGACACGGGAATCACCCGTGTAGGCGTCCGTGCCCCAGACGTTGCCTTCGTTGGTGCCAACGACTTCGAAGAGGAAGCTCTTGCCGACGTCGGACGAACTGAATTCGGACATCGAACCGGGGTCGCTTTTGACACCGAAGAGGTCGGCTCGCAGCGTCCGTAAACGGGCTCGGATTGCCAGTGCTTCGTCGATCATCCCGGCTTGTGCGTAATTGGTTTGAAGTGATTTCAACCGGGCGAACAGGTCGCGTAACAAAGGCGACAATTCCCGTGAGGCGTCGCGTTGCACGGTGGCTTCTTCGGCGTTCATCCGCAGGCGGATCGCCGCGATTTCCCGCTCGGCAATGTCGCGGATGCCGGCGATCGACTGCTCCGACTTCCGGCGGACTTCGGTCACGGTTCGTTCCGCTTCCTCAAGCAACCCACGGGCATCGGCAGGCATTTCGTCGCTGAAGAGCAAGTCGTCGTCGAGTTCCATGGTAGTCGGTGTCCTGGTCTGGGTCGTGAGACGGTGGCGTTCCGCGAGTTGGACTAACAACTGGGGGAAGCCGAGTAATAGATTCATCGGATTGCCGGTATCCCTGGATCGGGGAGACGATCCCCGCCGGAATGCGGAGATGAGCCGAAGAAGCGATTATCGCAGACAGGGTCTTCGCGGTTATTATACCGGACGCGGCAACTGCCAGAATTGTTTTCCGACTATTCTAATTATGACACCATTCTACCCGGCGGGTTCGCCCATGTCGACAACAGTAGCCAATTCGAGCGCGACCGCGAAAGCCATCGTGCTGTTCGATGGTGATTGCTCCTTTTGCCAGCGGAGCGTTCGGATTCTGAAATCGCTCGATTGGTTCCGGAAATTGTCGATGCAAAATGCCCGCGACGAATCGACCTGGCCCGCCGCCGCCGAAGCGTTGTCGTTGCCTAAAATGCTTGATGAAATGCACTTAGTGACGCCGGATCGCCAGCACACGTATGCGGGTTTTGCGGCTTTCCGCTGGATGTCTTGGCGACTCCCGATCACCATACCGCTGGCTCCGTTTCTATACCTGCCCGGTGTCCCGTGGATCGGCAACCGTGTTTATCGGTGGATTGCGCGCAACCGGTACAGTCTGGTGCCCTGCCGCGATGGTGTCTGTGAAATCCCGAGTAAGAAGTGACTGAGTTTCCCCCGGCGAACAACCGAATAGAATAGCAGCAAGCTTGTGCTCGGAGATTTGTCGCATGACTCGATTCACACGCCGGTTGGCCCTGACTCTAATCGTCGGCGGCGCTGCCATGGCATCGGCCCAGCGTCCGCCCACCCGTCCGGCACCGCCCGTCTCGGCCCCAGTGGTTGGGCCGTGGGCGAACAAATTCTTCATGCCCGGGATCGACAAAGAGCCAAATCAGCAACCACCGTTAGTGATTACTCACGACTTCGGCACAGTGCCGTACGGCACGCTCTGCACCCAAAAATTCACGATCACGAACATATACGATGTGCCGATCCAAGTGACCGACATTCGGGTGGAATGCGGATGCTTGAAAGCGTATCCGCCTAACAAGGTGTTGCAAGCCAACGAACAGGCGGAATTCACCGTCGCCATGAATGCGGGGATGTTCAAGGGCAACAACGCCAAGAAAATGTACGTGACGTTCGGGCCGAACTTCGTCTCGGAAGCTGTACTGAGGCTAGCCGCCAACAGTCGGGAAGATGTCTCGTTGACTCCGGGCGAAATCGACTTCGGAATTGTCTCGCAGGGGACGAAAACGAGCAAGACGGTCACTCTCAAATACAACGGTCGGCAGCGCGATTGGAAGCTGACGGAAGTCGTTTCGTCCAGTGCCGCTTACGAAGTGGAAGTGAAGGAAGCGACCCGCGGGCCACTGTTGGGCGTGGAATACTACGTCACGGTGAACTTGAAGTCGGACGCTGCGGCCGGGAGCCTCAATGACGCCATCGCCATCAAAACCAACGATCCGGCGGTTCCGTTAGTGAACGTAAATGTCCGCGCAGTCGTGCTGGCACCCGTGCGGGTCTCTCCGGACAAACTCGAATTCAAGAACATCAAACTGGGCGAAGCCGCCACGTACAAAGTCATGCTCGACACGGCGGCGACCTGTTTAGTGGCGTCGCAGCCTGAAGATGCGGATGGATTCAGCGTCGAAACATCGGCAGTGGCATCGCAAAAGCAGATGGTTCGGGTGAAGTTTGAGCCGAAGAAAGCCGGCGCCATTCGCAAAGATTTGAAACTCCAAACGAACCTCCCGGGCAACCCGAGTGTCACAATTGTCGTGGAGGGCACTGCGAAGTAAGCCGCTCGGACTTGCTTCCCTGCGGAAGCAAAGTAACATGGTGAATATGGTGGTTGTAGCTCAGTTGGTTAGAGCGCCGGACTGTGACTCTGGAGGTCGCGGGTTCAAGTCCCGTCAGCCACCCTTAAACTGATACTTCGGTAAGACTTCGAGCAAATTCACCATTTCAATGGCCGTCACGGCAGCTTCGTAACCTTTGTTGCCCGCTTTGGCACCTGCTCGGTGGATGGCCTGCTCGAGCGTTTCGCATGTCAGCACGCCGTAAATCACCGGCACGCCCGTTTTTAGTCCCGCATTCAAGACGCCATTCGTGGCGGCACTGGCAACGTGATCATAATGATCGGTCTCGCCGCGGATGATGCAACCGAGGCATATCACGGCGGCGTACTTCTGACTCTCCGCCAGTTTCTGCGCGACCAACGGAATCTCGAACGAGCCGGGCACGCGGATCACGTCGACCCGGTCGATGGGGACACCGTGGCGGGCGAACGCGTCTTGGGCTCCGGTCAACAGCGGATCGACGATGAACGCGTTGAACCGGGCCGCCACGATGGCGAACCGACCGACGGGAGTGTGCAAATCGCCTTCATAGAGCATGGTCGGTTCTCGGTCGAAGAATCGTTCTGGTTGGGGTTCTCAGCTCAGCCGCTCATTGTCAGGACTTTCAGGAACTCCGCGTTCGTTTTGTGTTTGCTCAAATGCTTGCGAAGCAATTCTACCGCTTCCACCGGGTGCATGTCCGAAAGCACCTTGTGAAGTATGTGGATCATTCGGAGTTCGTCTTCGCTGCGGAGCAGTTCCTCTTTGCGAGTCCCGGACGCATTGACATCGATGGCCGGGTAGACACGCCGTTCGACTAATCGGCGATCTAAAAGCACTTCCATATTACCGGTGCCTTTGAACTCCTCGAAGATGACATCGTCGAGTTTACTGCCGGTATCGACTAAAGCCGTTGCTAAAATCGTCAGCGACCCCCCTTCGACGAGGTTGCGAGCGGCACCGAAGAAGCGTTTGGGGATTTGCAGAGCCGTGGCGTCGAGCCCGCCGGACAGGAGTTTCCCATTCCCGGGGAGTTCGTTGTTGTAGGCCCGCGCCAACCGGGTGATGCTGTCGAGCAGAATCACCACATCGACGCCGTACTCCACGAGCCGCTTGGCTTTTTCGAGAACCATCTCGGTCACTTGCACATGCCGTTCGCTCGGTTCGTCGAAGGTCGAACTCACCACCTCGACCTTCGGCCCCTTTACCGTCCGGCTCATTTCCGTGACTTCTTCGGGCCGTTCATCGATCAGCAACACGATGACATAACATTCCGGGTGATTCCGGATGATCGAGTTCGCCATCTGTTGCAGCAGAATCGTTTTGCCGGTGCGGGGCGGTGCGACGATCAGCCCGCGTTGACCCTTGCCGATGGGGGTAATGAGATCGATGATCCGCATGCTCAGATCGGCGGGATCGCATTCCAGTTTCAACCGTTTGTCCGGGTGAATCGCCGTCAGATCTTGGAATAACGCTTTCTGGTGCAGCACTTCTGGATCGTGCAGATTGATCGCTTCGACGCGGAGCAAGGCGAAGTAGCGTTCGTTCTCTTTCGGGGGTCGAATCTGACCCGCGACCACCGACCCGGTGCGCAGCCCAAAGCGGCGGATCTGGCTCGGGGAAATGTAGATATCGTCCGGGCAAGGCAGGTAATTGTAATCGGGGCTGCGGAGGAACCCGAAGCCGTCGGGGAGCACCTCCAAGGTGCCCTCGCCGAACATCAAGCCGTTCTGTTTCACTCGTTCTTTGAGGATGCGGAAGATCAAGTCCTGCTTTTTCAGGCCGACCCACTCTTCGCGCGGAATATTGTCTTCGTTGGCTCCGAGTTGCAATTGCGTTAATGTCATCTGCTGCAACTGTGTGATGTACGTGTTGCCGCGTTTGATTTCTTCGTACCGCGAATTGGTCTCGGCGTCGAAACCGCGCTCGTTGGGGTCGATGATCCGTTCGACCACGACCGCCGGCTTCGCTTCTTCGACCACCGCCGCCGGCACGTCAACCTGAATCGGTTCCACAACGATGGCGTCAGTCGGTGCGGTCGTTTCGGGAATCGGCTCCGGCTCCTCGACCACGGGGCGCGGCTTCGCTTTCGCCCGGGTCGTCGATTTGCGGATCGGTTTGGGATCCGTCACGTCGTCAGTCATCGGTGCATTCCTTTTCATCGATCCAACCCCACTCCTTCAACAGTCGATCCACCACCACCTGCAAGTCGTCTTCGGTTCCTTCGTTTTGAATCACCACATCCGCCCGCGCCTTCTTGACCTCGGCCGACCACTGCGCCGCTTCACGTCGAGCCAACTCCGTTTCGTCCCAACCACTGCGGGTAAAAACCCGCCTGCGTCGCAGTTCGACAGCCGCATCGACATAAACGATCCGGTCGCAGAACTCTCCCCAGTTCGCCTCCAATAATGTCGCGGCATCGAGCACGACGAACCGCATGGTCGGGTTCACGTTCGCCGTCGCGATTTCTTGGCGGGCCAATTTGCCGATCATAGGGAAGGCGGCTCGTTCCAGAAAAATTCTCTCTTGGGCGTCAGCAAAGACGATTCCGCCGATGACCTTGCGATTCGGTGTCCCATCGGCGAGCAAAATCCGTTCCCCCCAGCGTTCCACGAGCTTCGAGAGAATCTCTGGTTGTCCGATGGCCACGTGGCCAAGGTGGTCGCAATCGACCGGGTAGCCCCCACGCCGGGCGAAGGTTCGAGCCACCGTCGATTTGCCCGCACCGATGGCTCCGATCAGGCCGAGTACGGGGATCATGTGCCGTTCCCATTCGGAGTACCGGTGCGGCGTTTCTCGACGTGGGCACTCATTTCAAACGTCCTCCCCATCGAGCCAGTTCGGGCCACTCGCCACGTCCACTTTCAGGGGTACTTTCAGGGTCATGGCCCCGGTCATTTCTTCACGCACCAACTTCGCCAGCGCCGTCACCTCCGCGGGGGGCACTTCGAAGACCAGTTCATCGTGGACGCTCAGCAGCAGCTTGGCTTCCAATTTCTCCCGCTTCATTCGGGAATGGACTTTGAGCATCGCCAGTTTCATGAGGTCGGCGGCGCTTCCCTGAATCTCCATGTTGATCGCTTCGCGCTCGGCTTGGTTGCGCTGCCGGTAGGTCGAACGCGGGCGAATGCTGCCCGGCCCGAACGTCCGCCGCCGCCCCAAAATCGTCGAGACGTATCCGTCGGCGCGGCCTTTCGCCAAGAGAGCGTCTTGATACTGTTGCACGCTCGGGTAGCGCGCGAAATAGTCGTCGATGAACGTCGCCGCTTCCTTCTTCGAAATACTCAGGCCGATGGCCAGCCCCACCGCGCTGATTCCGTAAATCACCCCGAAATTCACCGTCTTGGCCACCCGCCGTTGATCTTTCGTCACCTCGGCTTCGGGCACTTTGAACACCTGTGCCGCCACGCTAGCGTGGATGTCGCGGTCGTCGTGGAACGCCTGCAGCATGTTCGCGTCGTCGCAGAAATGCGCGAGTAAACGCAACTCGATCTGGGAGTAGTCGGCCCGCAGGATCTGCCAGCCTGTTTGAGCAATGAATGCCTGGCGGATCTGCCGGCCTTGCTCGCGCCGGGTGGGGATGTTCTGCAAGTTCGGGTCAGACGAACTCAACCGACCGGTGGAGGTGACCGATTGATTGAACGAAGTATGAACCCGCCCCGTGAACGGGTTGGCAATCGCCGGCAGGGCATCGACGTAGGTGCTCTTCAACTTGGCCACCTGACGCTGCTCGATGAGCTGGCGTGGCAGTTCATGCCCCAGTGCGGCCAGCCGCTCGAGACTCTCTTGGTCGGTGCTGGCGTCCCCGGTCGTGCCGGTGCGCTTTTGGATTGGCAAGTTCAACTCGTCGAACAGGATCGTGCGCAGCTGCGGCAACGAACCAATGTTGAACTCGCGGCCGGCGAGTCGGTAAATTTCCGCTTCGATCCCGGCGAGTTGCCCGGCCATCTCCTCGGACAGCAATTTCAATTTGGGCACGTCTAGCCGCACACCGTTGAATTCCATCTCGGCGAGAACATCGATCAACGGGAGTTCCAGTTCGTCGTAAAGCGTCCGGAGCCCGAGTGGTTCGAGTTGCGGCTCAAGCAGGTCGGCCAGCCGCAGGGCCGCATCGGCATCTTCACCGGCGTAGGTGCAGACCTTCGCCGTCGGCACGGCGTCCATCTTGATCTGCTTTTTCCCATTTTTGCCGATCAGCGATTCGATGGGGATGTTCGTGTGCTTGAAGTAACGCCGCGTCATATCGTCGAGGTTGTGCAACCGCTCGCCGGCGTGCAGAAGGTAATCGGCGATCATCGAATCGCCGACAATCCCGGTTAGATGGATGCCCTGCTGACGGAGCACTAGCAGGTCGTACTTGATGTTCTGGTTCACCTTGCCAACAGCAGGGTCTTCGAGCAGCGGTTGCAAGGCGGCCAGCGTCTCGGTCGCAGGGAGTAAGTTCGATCCCTTCGGGCCACGTAAGGGCAAGTAAAATGCGTGCTCGGCCTTCCACGCCAAGGCGATCCCGACGATCTCGGCACGCAGCGGATCGAGGCCGGTGGTCTCCAAGTCGATGGCAAAGCGTTTTTGAATCCGCAACTCCGCGAAGAACGTTTCGAACGCCTCCGCCGTATCGACGAGCCGGTAGTCGCCGATCCAACCGTCGTCGCTGGGTGGCTCGATTTCAAAGCTGCCGGGTTCGCCGTTCCCATCGATGAGGTCAAACAACGATGGTTGATTCGGCCGCGGTTTGCGCATCTTCGACGGTTCATCCGCCACCACCGCAGTCACGGCGACGAGTTCCGCATTCTTCGCGGCGCCGATTTTCGTGAGGGTGCTGCGGACTCGATTGGCGAAGCCGCGGAAGCCGAAGTTCTGGAAGAGTTCGAGCAATTGCTCACCGTTCCAATCGCGTCGGCGCCAACCGTCCCAGTCGAACGGAATCGGCGCGTCCGTCCGTAAGGTCACCAGTTTTTTGCAGAGTTCGATGGTGCCGTCGGCCATCGCTTTCTTCACCGATTCGCGCAGCTTCGGCCCGCCCAGATAATCGACATTGGCGAGAATCTTGTCGAGGGTGCCGTATTCCGCCAGCCACTTACTCGCGGTCTTCGCTCCGCAACCGGGCACGCCAGAAATGTTGTCGACGGAGTCGCCGACAAGGGTTTGGTAGTCGATCACCTGATCCGGCCGGATGCCCCAATCGGCGAACAAGCCGACGGCGTCGAGCACCTCGCCTTTGCGCAGGTTTTGAATCTTCACGCGGTCTGTGAGCAGCTGCCGGCAATCCTTGTCGCTCGAACAGAGGAAGACTTCGCAACCGCGTTCGTCGGCTTGACGTGACAGTGTGGCGATGATGTCATCCGCTTCGTAACCGGGCAGTTTCAGCACCGGAACGCCCATGGCGTTGAGCACTTGGTCGATCATCGGCAGTTGGGCAGTTAGATCTTCGGGTGGCGGATCGCGGTGACCTTTGTACTCGGAGAACAAGTCGACTCGGAAGGTCGGCTCTTCGGTATCGAACGTCGCGAGGAGATACGTGGCGCCGCGGTCGTACAGATCCATGATCGCCCGCGTGACCCCGAAGACGGCGTTGGTCGGCCGACCATCCGGAGCGTTCATCGGTGGCATCCCGTGGAACATCTGGAAGACAAGACCGTGCGTGTCCAGCAAATAGACGCGTTCGGGGGCGACAATCGGGGCATCGGGATTGGCAGTCGTAGAATCCACGCGACCTTCCGAATGGTTGGGGTGGGTTCGTAGTCAATCGAATCTCGCTCGACGGGGAGGGTCGAGAACAAGCCGATGGGGCAAGCGGTCGAGCGAGGGTCGTTCCGGTTCAACGCAGATAATGCAATTCTACTGTACTGCTTCACTGCGAAAGGTGTCAAGTGGTGAGGGCGACGAGTTCCGCAAACTGCAACGGCTTGGTGATTGAAATTCTGACGGGTTCCACCACCGACGCAGCGGGCAATGGCGGGTTGTGGAATCGAACTTCAACCCATCGATAAAACGCCCAGCCCGCGGTTAAAGAAGCCGCGAGGCAGACCGGCATGGTGATCAAGACCGTCGCGGTGGAACCGGTGATGCCGGCATGGTAGAGGTTGTAACTGACCAGATTCGCAATGGGGCCATGGACGAGGTACAAACTGTAACAACGCACTCCGCACCAGCGGAACGCGGCGAAGATCGTATGCCGTTTGCTCAAATCATCGAACGGTTGCAGCCAACCCAACACGAGTGCCGCCGGGAATGCTGCCATGAGAAAGGCCGGGAGCGTTTGCGGAAACGTCCACCAATCGGCAACGTGGGCCGCGGCCCAAATCGTTCCCGCCACAAGCCCCAGATCGATGCAGCGGCGAATTGTCGGCGTGGCGGCATTGGCCCGGTAATAAACAGCGCCACCCGCTGCGAATGCCAACCACAAGCCGTCGAGGAAGGTCCCGTCGGAATCGAACGGCAACGTGATCGCACCCGAGAGTTTTAACACCACAAAAAGTGTGACGACCAATGTAGCGGGGAACAACCACCGTGGAACCACTGCCACAAGTAGGCCGGACACGAGATAAAATTGTTCCTCGTAACAGAGCGTCCAAATATGCCCGATGAAATACCCCGTTTGCGGGCCGGCCAAATGATGCCGCCATTCCTCCGTGAGTGTGATCGAACCAAACCATTGCCAGATCGAAAGCTCAGTCGGAGCGGTATATGGGATCAGAACGGGTACATTCAGTGCAGAGAACATCTTTGGAAGTAGCACGACAAGAATCGCGGCGATGAGCAAAAACCCCCAGAGTGGCGGATAGATTCGGCGGATGCGCCGGATGAAAAATGTTCTCGCCGGGCATGGTCGACGGCGGGCCGAGTCGGCCGCGGCGGCAATGCAATAGCCACTGATGACGAAAAAGAGGGGAACTCCGATCCAGAACCGTGCCACCAGCACCAGGAACCAGTCGGCCAACGATCCCCCGTCCGTTGCAATCTGTCCGACGAACTTCGGCGTCACCAAAGTCCCAGCGACCGAGTGAAATGCAATTACCAGCAAGCAAGCCAGCCCGCGCCACGCGTCGAGCGTGGCGTACCGGAGTTGGCGCGGGGTGTCCATGCGGAAGCTCAAGGGAACGGAATAAACCATTCCGAGTCTAGAACGGGAACCGCATTCCGTCCAACGCTCACTTTTTCGCTTTCGTGTAACTCAAGGAAAGTACGGCAAACGCCGTTGCCAGTTCCGGCGAACCTTCCAAGTAAGCGCTGTTCGAATTCATCCAGCTCCCGTCCTCTTTTTGCTGTTTGAGCAACGCATTGAACAGATCCAATCGCCAAGGGTGTTTGACCTCTTTGGCGTCGGTGAATTCGTCGTCGCCGAGGGCGTCCATCGCTTTGGCGAAGGTGTGGTAGTAGTAGAACAGGCCCGCTTTGCCGTTGCCGGGGTTTTCGTCCAACGTGTAGTGCCGTTTGACCCAACCCAACGCCGCTTTCACCCGCGGATCATCTTTGCTGACCCCGGCGTACAGGAAGCTCTTCAGGCCTGTATAGGTCATGCCACCTTCGCTGCGAAGGCCACCGACGTCCGTTCGTTTGTCGGCTTTTTCTTTGTCTTGATCGAATGGGTTGTACACGAAGCCGCCCTTATCATCGGCACTGGATTTCTTGGCGAAGGCTTGGTCGTTGTATTCTCCGCTGAGGTTCTGCGCTCGGCTCAGGAACGTCAATGCCTTTTTTAGTGCGGGGTCATCTTTGCCGGCCCCGGCCGCGATCAAGGCCTCCACGAAGAAGCCGGTGTTGCTGGTGTCGGGCCGCGATTTGCCGTCGTAGCCCGCGCCGCCGAACTTCAGCTCTTTGTCATCGGCGCCGTTGGCGTC
>JAYSYJ010000067.1:0-2112 GCA_043727675.1 Fimbriiglobus sp. | reverse complement strand
AAGCGGTCATCAAGAGTGCGGTTGGCAACGCTGAAGATCTCGGTTGCCGCAACCTCGAAGATCTCATTGTGACCGATTGCCGAATCGATGGGGCGCCGATGTTCAAGCGGATTCAACCTCGTGCTCGTGGTACTGCATTCGGAATCAAACGCCGCCTCGCCCACATTATTGTTGGTTTGACCGATCCGACTGCACCGGATGGCTTGCCGGACATGATGGAGAAGACGATTCCGGTACCGATGACCGTGGATGCACCGGCGTTGGCCGAGTCTCCTGCGATCAAAGCGTAACAAGATCTAAAGCCGGCTTGGCGGCCGGGACTTGTGAAAGTCGAACCGCCTCTTTGTGTTCCCCGAGTTCGCTCTAGCCGCCTGCACACCGCAGATGGCCCGTCAGGATTAAGGGTTTCGGCTATGGGTCAGAAAGTTCGCCCGACTGGCTTCCGCGTCGGCATCATGACCGACTGGGCGAGTGCGTGGTACGCGAACAAGCGTGACTTTTCGGAGTTGCTCGTGGAAGACTTCCGCATCCGGAAGTTCATCGCGACTTACCTCACGAAGTCGAAGGATCGCAAAAAAGAACAACGCCCGGCCATCGCGAAGATTCGCATCGAGCGAACCCGCGAGCGTGTCAGCGTGATGGTCTACAGTAGCCGAGTCGGTGCCATCATCGGCAAAAAGGGCGAAAAGATCGATAAGTTGACGAAGGCTCTTGAGAAATTGACCCGCCGGCACATTGAAGTGAAGACGATCGAAGTGACCCGGCCCGAAATCGACGCCCAGATCATTGCCGAAGATATTGCAGAACAACTCGAGAAGCGATCCAGCTTCCGCCGCACTATGAAGACCGCGATGCAGCGGGCCATGGAAGGTGGAGCGAAAGGGATCAAACTCCAGTTGTCCGGACGACTCGGCGGTGCGGAAATGGCACGTTGCGAGAAGAGCATGGAAGGCAGCATTCCACTCTCGACCCTCCGAGCCAAAGTCGACTACGGTTTCACCGAAGCGTCGACCGCCCAAGGCAACATCGGGATCAAATGCTGGGTCAATAACGGCGACTTCGTGACCGGCGAAATCAACGATACGACCGACGCCCAAGCGGGTGGCCAGAAGCGACCGCAACGCCGCCGCCGCGGCTAATTCGAATTCACGACGTGATCCAGACCGGGGAGAGCGACCATGGCACTGATGCCCAAACGGGTGAAGTTCCGCAAGAATCAGCGACAAGTGATCCGCGGCAAAGCGGCCAAAGCCAAGTACCACGGCGCGATCAAAGGGAATGCCACCCGTGGTAATTACGTCGCGTACGGTGACTACGGTTTACAGAGCCTCGAAGGCGGCTGGTTGTCGGCCGAAGCCATCGAAGCCGGGCGGATCACCATGACTCGGTTCGTGTCGGGTGAAGGCCGGTATTACATCCGCGTCTTCCCGCACAAATCGGTGACCTCGATCCCCGCAGAAACGCGGATGGGTAAAGGGAAGGGCGAACCCGAGTATTGGGCCGCCGTCGTCAAGGCTGGCACGATCTTGTTTGAAATCGGTGGGTTGCCGGAAGCCGCCGCCAAGGATGCCCTGGCCCGAGTGGCCTACAAAATGCCGTTCAAGTGCCGATTCGTGAGCCGTCGCCCTAACGTTTAAGTTTAAGTTCCCGAGAGTGGATGTTCCGATATGAAAACCAGCGACCTTCGCAACATGAGCGACGATCAACTCGCGCTCACGTTGATCGAAACGGAAAAGCACTTGTTCCAGCTCCGGTTTCAATCGGCGACCGACCGCCTCGAAACGCCGAGCGAAATCAAGAAGGCCCGCCACGACATCGCCCGGATCAAGACTCTGCAACGGCAGCGACAACTCGTCGCCCTTCAGAAGATCAGCGATGCGGAATTGACAACCCAGTTGGCCGGCCTCCAAGCCAAAATCGAAGAGCCAGGCAAACGACGGTTCAAGCGGGCTATCGTCCGCCTCGAAACGATTCAAATTGAACGAGCGGCCCAGAAGGGGAGCGGTAAGTAATGGCGGACACCAAAACAGCCACGGCAACTGAGACCCCAGCGGCTTCCGAAGGCCGACTCGTGCTCGGCATCGTGACCAGCGATCAAATGAACAAGACGCG
>JAYSYJ010000066.1:0-19963 GCA_043727675.1 Fimbriiglobus sp. | reverse complement strand
CGGGCGTGCCGCGGCGTTTGCGTTCCTGATCGATGATCGATTGGCAAAGGTCAATGCATTCGCCACAGATGTAAACGTCGCCAGGCCCTTCGACCAATGGCCCGACATCGCGGTGACTCCGCCGACAGAAGGAACAAAAGGCGTTCCGGTTTCGACCAGCCGCTCCGGGGGGTTTCCGGCCCCCACCGTCGCCCGAACTGCGCTCCGCCATTGCGTCCCCGAAATGAGAGAAAAATGAAATCGTTGAGTTTGGAACATCCGACTGCGGATTAGTGGAGAACTATAGCTTCACAAAATTTCTTCAGGAGTCAGGAATCTCGCGTGAAAGCGCGCTTCGCAGGATTCTTTCACCGGTCTTGTCGGTTTTCCCGTAAGAACCGATTTCGATGACGGCGCGGTGCGTCTACGGGGTCGGATCGGGCGGCACTGCCGGAACGACCGGCGGGAGTGGTTCCGCAACGACGTGCACCGCAGGAACTGGCACCGGCAACCCAACTTCTTGCCGCATCTGCTTCGAGACCTTATCGCGGATGCGTTTGTATTCCGTTTCGGTAATTTCGCCCCGTTCGAACAGGTCTCGAAAGTGAGTCAATGATTCGGTCGACTCGATCCCCATTTTTGCCTGTTTCTTACGCCAATTGTCGAGCCACCAAATGACGATGGCTCCAGCGAGTAGCACCAGAACGAGCAACACCGTCCCGATGAGGAACTCGGGACTATTCAGTAAGTTGGTGGCAGCAAACGCCGGCGACATCAAGGCCCTCCTGGCCCCCGGCAAAGTGGGGGTGGGCAGGGTTTCGGCAACCCTTGCTGTGCGGGGCATTATAACTTTAACCCGGCACACGGCGAACGAATTGCCGAGAAACTGAAACGAAAATCGGAAATCGCAAAAACAGACTCGGGAAAACTATTTCTTCACCGGGCCTGGGGTAAACTTTTTCAGTTCCATCGTGACTTCGTTTACATCGATCGTGTAGCTGATTTTGACGATACCGACCCCGTCGGCGAAATGGTTAGCCGTTTGCGTATTCGTGCCGGCAATCTCTCCGGTGCCGGTGACTTTCACAGTTTTGTAGTCGCCCGCCGGCGTTTTGATCTCTTCGAGGCCTTCCAACTTGAACACGAAATCTAGGAACGCTTTACCCACTTTGCACTTCGTGGCCCATTCGGTTTCGTCTTGAATGCCAAACTTCAGGAGTAAGACTGGCGGGTCGATCTCTTGTTGGTTGACGTGCGTTCGGCAGACCCCCGTCGCATCGATTCGCATCTTCTCGGACGCCACCGTCTTCCCATTGACCTTGGTTTCCAGAGTTCCGGTCTGAACACCGTCCTTTTTGTCGGCAGCCGTGACGACCACCGTGACTTCATTCTCGCCGACTGAGTAAAGCCATTCGTTGCCGAGTTCGAGAGGGTAATAATTCGGAAACTTTTTCAGGACTTCCTTGGGCACGGGTGCGGCACCCGCCAGTTGGGTCAACGCGGTCAAAGCCAATGCCAGCAGCAGAAATCGCATGGTGTGTTCCTAGGAGTAGTTTTTTACAGCTTAGCCGAAACTGCCGGCAGGTGCAATTTTCGGCTTGGCCGTATAATGGTCTGCTTTCCATCTGCCGAAGGACGAAGCCTGCCATGTTGATCGTGATGCGCTCGGATGCCACGCCGGAACAAATCGAACGGGTGATCCGGGCAATCCAAGACAGAGGACTGGAAGCCCACCCGCTGCCGGGGGCCACGCGAACGGCCATCGGGATGACCGGTAACACCGGCTCGTTGGACACGTCGCTGTTCGAAGTGCTGCCGGGGGTCAAGGACACCCTGCGGGTGACCAAGCCCTACAAATTGGCCAGCCGGGAGATGAAAAAGGAGGACACGATCATCCGCTTCGGTGCCGTCGAAATCGGGCCGAAGAGCTTCACGATGATCGCCGGGCCGTGCAGTGTCGAAGATGAAGCGACCATCCTGCGCACCGCCGAGCATTTGATGGAACGGGGGATTTCGTTCCTGCGCGCCGGAGCGTTCAAACCGCGCACCAGCCCTTATAGTTTCCAGGGGATGGGGCTCGACGGGCTGAAGATTTTGGCGAAGGCCCGAGCAAAGACCGGCATCCGCATCGTCACCGAATTGATGGACACCGAACACGCGGCCGCCGTCGAAGACGCGTCGGATATCATCCAAATTGGCACCCGCAACATGCAGAACTTCTCGCTGCTCAAGCGGGTCGGGCAGTGTCGCAAACCGGTTCTGCTGAAACGGGGCATGAGTGCCACCCTCGAAGAATGGTTGATGGCCGCCGAGTACATCATGGCCGGGGGCAACTACGACGTGATCCTGTGCGAACGCGGTGTGCGAACCTTCTCCGATCACAGCCGAAACACCCTCGATCTGTCGGTGGTACCACCGGCCAAATCGCTGTCGCATTTACCGGTGTTCGTCGATCCGAGCCACGGCACCGGCAAGCGGAACTACGTCCCCGCCATGACCTACGCGTCGCTCGCCTCCGGCGCCGACGGTGTGATGGTCGAAGTCCACCCCGACCCGGATCACGCCCTGTCGGACGGCGCCCAGACCATCGATTTTTCGACCCTGGATGCCATGCTGGTGAAACTGAAAGCGATGGCCGAGCTCTTCGGCCGGGCAATGGGGTGAAACTGAATCGACGCTTTTCCAGACGGCACCGTCCGGGAATTGAAAACAGCAACGCCTGGGCAACCGGTGCTCAGCTACCCACCACCGCGTCGAAGGCGGTTCGTAACTCGTCGTAATTCTGCGGGCGTTCGTGGGGGTTCTTGGCCAGCATCCACATGCAGAGGTCGCTGACGAGTGCGGGCACCTTCGGGTTCACTTGGTTGGGAGCAATCGGGATCGTGTTTAGATGGTGGAAGATCATCTGGATGCGGTTCTTGCCCACGAACGGCAACTTCCCGGTGAGCGCTTCGTAGAACGTGATGCCGAGGGCGTAGATATCGGCCCGCAAATCGACGATCGACGCATCGATGGCTTGTTCCGGGGCCAGGTAACTCGCGGTGCCAGCCAACTCCGGGCCCGTCTGCCCCGCCAGTGCTTGGAGCGAGGCGGCTTTCGCCAAGCCGAAATCGATGAGCTTGGCACTGCCACTCAGGCCGACCAGCACGTTATCCGGTTTGATGTCGCGGTGAACCAAACCCGCTTGCCAAACGGCGCCGAGAGCGTCCGCAACTTGCGAGATGATATAAATCGACCATTCCAACGGAAGCGAGCCACCGGAACGCAAGAGTTCGCCGAGAGGGTGCCCGTCGATGAATTCGGTGACGAGATACGGCCAACGCGGATCGAACCCGAAATCGAAGAATTGAACCACTTTGGGGTGCTTCACCCGAGAGAGCGTGACCGCTTCCACCCGCATTTGCCGCAATGCAGCCACACGGTCGAAGACGTTTTCCCAATTGATAATCTTCAAGGCCACGGGCAGGCGGTTTTCTTCGTCCCAGCCGCGGAACACGAAGCACGACGAACCGCTGCCGAGCATTTCTTGGAGCACGTACGGGCCGACGCGGTCGCCGGTCTGAGGCGGGGCCACCGGGGGCGGGTTGTCGTCGCCTTCCGGCCCGGCTAGGTGCTCGGCGATTTCGCGCTGGAGGTGTCCGATGGTTTGGGTGTCTTCCCCGCCGGCGCGGATGGTGTCCCCGGTACCCGTGGTCGGGATCGTTCGCGGTACCGGGGTAACGGATTCCATCGGGGCGCTTCCTACGGTGGGACTGTCGATCGTCGAAATCCTAGCACACGCCGATGAACGATCGGCGCGATTCAGGAAGGAATTTAGGATTGTGTTCGGGAATGATTTTTGAGGTGGTGTCGGCTGACGCAAATTGATCAACCTGGCGAGCCAACTGCGTGAGCGGTTGGTGATGTACTTACCAACTACGGGCTGTTCACACAGTGGGCTCGCCGGGGTTCTCATCCGCCGTCCAAATGATGAGTGAACGAGCTTGATTTTTGACGTACTCGTTGGCGGCTCGGCGAGCGTTTTCATCCGGCAACTTTCGTTTCGAACCACCAGTCGTCCACCAAGTGCCATTGATGGGTTTGGCACCTCGTCGAGTCAAAGACCGCGACCCGTAACTTTTGAAATCTCGCAGCAACATTGCCGGTTCCGGGTCACCATCGACTGTAACAACGATGTGAATATGGTTCGCCATGATCGCGACAGAGTCGAGAGACCAACTCCGATAATTCGCCGTTTCGTGAAATTGGTTGAGCAGAACTTTGGCCTGTTCCAAAACCAGAAAAATCGGAGGGCCTTTCATCAAGTCCCTGGCGGCGTCTCGAAGTTCGGAAAGTTCGCCGACGCAGGGCGTGCCGGGAAGGTTGTAATGAACTCGTTCGCCCGTTGTGTTCACTCGGATCGCCGTAATAGAGCCTCGATCATCGCCTGGCAGCCACGTTCCGTAAGTCGTCCAAGTCAGTAACCAATGCCGCATAGGAGATCTCATCGGTGGTTCGTGAGTACTGCACCGACGGCTCACGCCTGTCGGCTCGCCGGGTTTCGTTTTACGGGATGAGCACGAAAGTTGATCCAACGTGTGATGCCCCCATTCCATCAATGCCGGAACAAGAACTCGCGGGTGTTGAGGATGGCCCAGAGTACGTCCTCCCAGCCTTTGCGTTTGTCGCTGGTCTTGGCGACGTGGGCCAGTGCCGCCTTCGCTTCGTCGTTGTCCGCTTTGCGACTGAGTGCCACCATGTAAAGTTCGTCGAGCATCTCACGCTCCGGCTTCTTCGACGTCAGCAAGGCACCGAGGCGGTTGGCGGGGTTCTTTACCTTTTCATTCACCGTTGGCCCGTTGATGAGCTGGAGGGCTTGGGCCAAGTTGCCGTCGCTTTCCCGTTCGCACTCGCAAGCCAGTTCGCGAGCGGGTTGCCCAAAGGTCTTTAGGAAGGGGTGGTTCACCTCACCGTCGGGCAGTTGCACCGCGCGGGTGCCGGCGGGTAATCCCGCAAACTTCTCGGGCACGCCGGTGAAGTCGCTCAACGCGTCGAGGATCTGTTCGGCCGTCAGCAGCTTGGTCACGGCGTGGCTGAAATATTTGGCGTCGTTCTTGTTCGCGTCGTTCGGCACCGCCGAGAGTTGGTACGTCCGCGATTTCAGAATCAAGCCGATCAAGGCCCGGAGGTCGAACTTGTTTTTAGTGAACTCACCGGCCAGGGCTTCGAGCAGTTCGTCGTTGGCGGACGGGTTCGATTCGCGGAAGTCGTCGACGGGATCGACGATCCCTTTTCCAACGAGGTGGAACCAAACGCGGTTGGCCACCGACTTGGCGAAGAAGACGTTGCCCGGCTTGGTCAACCACTCGGCGAAGGCCGCACGGCGGTCGGTTCCGCTCGGCACATCGGCTTCACCCGAACCGGGGAAGCGCGGCTTCATCTGCACGTTGGTGCGCGGCTGCGTCACCTCCCCTTCACGACTCGCATACACCACTTCGGCAGATGTCAGCGGGTTCGGTTTCACGGCGCCAAGGCCCGGCTCGGGCTTCGTCTTAATGCGCGCGAACACCGCCGAGAGACCGTAGTAATCGTCTTGGCTCCAGCGCTCGAACGGGTGGTTGTGACATTTCGCACACTGCATCCGCACCCCTAAAAACAGTTGGGCGGTCGATTCGGCCAAGGCCATCGGATCTTTGGCGATGCGGTAGAAATTCGCCGGCGGGTTGCTGTAGGTGTTGCCCGTGGCCGTGAGCAATTCGGTGACGATCTTGTCGAACGGCTCGTTCGTGGTGATCTTCTCGCGCAGCCAAAACTGGAACCCGGTCGAACCTTTGAGTTGGATGGTTTTGCGGCTGCTGCGCAGCACATCGGCCCACTTGAGTGCCCAGAAATCGGCGAACTCCGGCCGCGTCAACAAGCTGTCAATCAGCTGGTTGCGTTTGGTGGTCTCCTTCGATTCGAGGAACCCGGTCGACTCGGCGATTGTTGGCAGGCGGCCGATGACATCGAGGTAAACACGGCGGACGAAATCGCTGTCGGCGCTGAGTTCGGACGGGAGAATCGTCATCTGTTTCAATTTGGCAAATGCCTTGGCATCGACGATGTTGACTTCGGGCGTGTTCGGCCAGACGAATCCCGGGCGGGGGTCGAGGTAGGTCAACCGTATCGACACCAGTTCTTCGAGGTACCGGCAGAGGATGGCCACTTCGCCGGCGCGTTTGAATTCGACGAAGCCATTCATGTTCACATCGGCGACGGCGGGGTCACTGCTGCTGAAATTCGTAAGGCGGGTGACATCCCGTGCCGAGGCGTCGCTGAAGGTGGCCGTCACCGCGAGTTGCTGCCAACGGGCCGGGGTCAATTGGATGCGGTTGCCCGGTAGTACCACGATTTTTTTGACCGTGGGCAGCGTCGGGGCGTCGTCCTTGCCGCCTTCGCCGAGCCAGGCCGTCATCATTTCCAGTGGCAGGCTGCTGGCCCCGAAGCGGGCGCCCCCTTCGTGCGGGATGCGGCCGAGCGACTTCAGTACCATGAGCGACGCCGCAGCATCGAGCGGGTCGGCGCGGCGACCGAACTGATCGCGGGTGAGTTGCTTGTAATCTGCGGCGGGATCGAACCCACGCAACGACAATTTGAAGCCGTTCTTGCCGCTGGGCGTCCCGTGGCAGGCGCCCATGTTGCAACCACCGACGTTCATCGCCGCGACAACGTCGTTGCGAAAACTCACCGGTTTCGGCGCTTCAAAACCTTTCACCGTCACCGCGACGGTCGCCAGTTTACCGCCTGCTTTCACGGTCACTGTGGCCGTGCCGTTTTTCTTCCCACGCAGGAATAGATTTTCGCCGACGGACACAATTTCAGGAGCGGAGCAGGTCACATCGACCACGGCGGTCAAATCCCGCGTCTGCCCAGTCGAATAGTTCCCCGTGACGATCAATTGCGACACGTCGTGTGGCCCGTTGAGAGTCAACGACGCACTCGACACCTGCAATTCGCTCGGTGTGCCGATGAGCGCGGCCCGTTCGGCAACTTCGGTCGGTGCCGAGGCAATGACGGTCGAATGGGATAATACGAGCAGGCCAACGAATGTGAGCAGAGAGAGCGGACGAGGCATGGAGAACCCTCGGGGCGAGGCCAATCGAAGCGAAAAGCGGTAAGTGGCTTGGTGAACCACTCGGCGGGAGTGTTCTAAGGTTAACCCACTCTCCACCCGAAGGCGAGTGGAATGTGAAAATTGGTTATCTTTCGCATACGTTTTGAATGTTTCAAAAACTCAGACGGCCGCGACCGGTGAATGCTCATGCTCGCGACCGACACACTCTTGAATCGAGACACCTTTTTAACAGCGTTGCGCACTTCGGAACTCGTCACCGAGAAACAACTGGGCCGGGCGTTGCTGGAGTTGTCCCCGTTCGCACGAACGGCCCGCGAAGTCGCTGATCACTTCTTGAAACTCGAATTACTCACCCGGTTCCAAGTGGAACGCCTCCTGTCCGGTCGTATCGAAGGATTCCAAATCGGCCCGTATTTGATTCTCGACTATCTTGGCAAGAGCGCGACGGGTCGAATGTACAAAGCCCGACACCGGACGATGAACCGGCTGGTGGCCATCAAAATCCTGACGCTCGAACAGACGGCGACCGAAGAAATTCGGGCCGAGATTCGCACCGAGGCCCGTTCTGTGGCTCGCTTGGCTCACTCGAATATTGTGACGCTGCTCGACGCCAATCAGGCCGGGGAACGAATGTACTTCGTGAAGGAGTACCTCGACGGCGGTAATCTCGATACCCTGGTTCGAGCCAATGGGCCACTCTCGGTTCGCCGGGCGTGCGAGTTCATCCGCCAAGCGGCGCTAGGACTTCAGCACGCCCACGAAATGGGAGTCGTGCACCGACGGCTGTCGCCAACCGCGATTTTAGTCGGTCGGGTCGGCGGGGTCGGTTCCGACGACAAACCGTTGGTGAAAGTGTCGGGTTTCGGATTCGACTGCTTGGGATCCGACGGAGCAGAAGTCGATTCCAACTTCCGTGCCCCGGAACAATTGGCGAATCCGGCGGATGCGTCGTCGGATCTGTATTCGCTCGGTTGCGTGTTGCACTTCTTACTGACGGGTCAGACCACGATCCCAGCGACGGCATTCCACCGAGAGACGCCCGCGCCGCTGGTGCATTTCATCTTGCTGTTACTCGATCCGAACCCAAGGGCGCGGCCAGCATCGGCGGAAGTTGTCGCACGGTTTCTCCAAGTTTATGCCAACAGCGACGATGGCGCTGGAGTCATCGATTTCGGTCTGCCCATCGGATCGTTAGAAGTTACCGCGTCGATGATTGGCCATTCGCTGCCGGGGGTGCTGGCCGATCTTCCGCATCGACCGTTGCTGAGTGTCGACGACCCGGAACAACCCACGGTGCGCACCGGCCACGACGTGACCCCCATTTCGTTGCCCAAACGGTCGATCCAACGTGGACGCAAAACAAAATCTTCGACACCGAAATTCAAGAGCCGGTGGATGATCGGTGGCATCGTGGCCGGGGTTGGCCTCGGCCTTCTGGTGGCGATCTTGTGCATCGCGAAGTTTTGGGCCACGGCCAAAGGGTAGGCCCTCTATCGCCACAACCACGGGAACAGAATACGCTATCGCTTTCTCGAAATTCGGAGTGATGGCGATGAGCGTATCTTGGCACGGCGTATTCCCGGCCGCTTGCACCCAATTCCACCCGGACTTCTCCCTCGACATTCCCGGCACACTCAAGCATCTGGATGCCCAGTTGGCAGCGGGCGTTCACGGACTCGTGATGATGGGTTCCGTCGGCGAGAACACGACTCTGGAATGGTCGGAAAAGTGCGACCTGTTGAAAGCGACGGTAGAGCATATCGGCAAGAAAGTGCCGGTCCTCGTCGGCGTCGCTGAGTACACCACCGCGCAGGCCTGTCGTTGGGCGGCAGAATCGCAGAAGCTCGGTGCCGATGGTTTGATGGTACTACCGGCGATGGTCTACAAGAGCGATGCCCGCGAAACCATGGCCCACTTCCGCAGCGTGGCCAAGGCCAGCGACTTGCCGATCATGATCTACAACAACCCACCCGCGTACAAAGTCGACGTCACACCCGAGATGTTTGTCGAACTCGCCGACGAACCGAAGTTCGCTTGCATTAAGGAATCGTCGGACAACCCGCGTCGCATCACCGACATCATCAACCTCACGGGCGACCGCTACCTCATTTTCGCCGGCGTTGACGACTTGTTCCTCGAATGCGTGCTGCTCGGGGCCGTCGGATGGATCTCCGGCTTAGTGAACGCCTTTCCCGCCGAAAACCGTTTGATTTGGGATTTGGTTCAAGCCGACCGCTGGAAAGAAGCACTCGCGATCTACCGTTGGTACACCCCGCTACTGCACCTCGATACCCACGTGAAGCTCGTGCAGTACATCAAGCTCGCATCGGCCGAGTGTGGCTACGGCACCGAACTCACCCGCCCACCGCGGTTACCCCTCGTCGGAACCGAACGGGGCGAGGTGTTGGCCATCATCCGCCGGGCGATTGCAACCCGACCCCAGGCGCCCGCTAAATGATACCCGTTTCTGATGTTTTGTTCGGCGAAGACGCCGAACAAAAGTCGGCGAGTACACCGGATCGAACTGGGCTGGCGGGCTGGAAACGACTGCCGTCATCCCCAGTGATACCGCTCGTTATTGTCCACCGATCCAACCGACGTAGAAGCTGAAGATCTGCTTCTGGTCGTCGCGGCCTCGAACCACGGGAAAACCGAAGTCGAGGGCGATGGGCAAGGGGCCGAAGGCGGCCACTTGCAACCGGAGTCCGACCCCCACCGAGACGCGGTAGTTTTCGAGACTGATGTTGCGATCCACGGTGCCGTGATCAACGAAGGTCACGAAGCGGAGTTTTTCGTTGGCCACGAGCGGGATCTGGTACTCGAGGGTGTTGAGGAAGGCGAACGAACCGCCGGTGTTGAGGGTGTTCTCGTACGGGCCGACGCCGCGGAACTGGAAGCCCCGCAAGCTGCGGAACCCGCCGGCGAAGAACCGTTCGTACACCGGGGCACTGGTGGTCGTCACGCTGAGTTGGGAGCGTGCGGCCAGCACCCCTTTCCAGCCGCCGTCGCGGGCTTGGTGCACGGTCCAAAACTTGGTGATCTCGGCGCTCCCAATCGGGAACGATTTATCCCCGAGAATCTGTTCGAAGCCGATGTCGAAATTGCTCCCCGAAGTCGGCATCAAGTAGCTGTCGCGGGTGTCGCGGGTCAGGCCGGCACGCAGGCCGACTTGGAAGTGCTTCCCGGCATCGCGGGCGATGGCGTCCGAAGCGAAGTACGGCACGTGATTCACGCCCACGCCTTCGACGCGGAGCGAACCCGAGGCGCGCCAGATGGGGCTGTCGTCGAAGCGGTAATCGATGCTGCTCCGCAACCCGTAACGATTCTCGTTGTACTCGTTGTAGGCGCGGTCGGCGTAGTACAAACTCTCGGTCAGGCCGAAGCGGGTGTCGCGGAAGTACGGGTCGCGCCAGGTCATCTCGTAGCGTTGGAATTGCGTACCGGGTGTCGCTTGAATGCGGAACTCTTGCCCGCCGCCCCGGAACGCTTTGCCGCCGAGCAGGTCATCGAAAAAATCACCCCCGTCGCGGCCGGGGAAGCGGCTGATGTCGAAGTTCCGCTGGTTGAGCGAGAACGTGCCGTTGAGGCCGGCGTTCGAGTTCACCCCGACTTGGAAGCCGACTTGACCGGTGCGGGTCTCTTTCACTTTCACGACGATATCTTTGGTGCTGGTGTCGAAGGTCGATTGCACCACTTCGATGCTCGGCGGATCCTCCGCATCGAAGATCCCGAGCCGGGCGAGGTTCGCTTCGGCCTGTTTGAGTTTCGGGTACTCGAGAACTTGACCGGGTAAGATGTTCAACTGATTGCGGATCACCCGTTCTTGAGTGATCGTGTTCCCTTTGATCACGATCGTTCCGACGCGATCCGGCCCGCGATCCGACGGTTCGAGCACGCGGTAGTGGACGTCGACTTGGCCGGTTTTATCTTGCACCTGGAAAACGCCCGGTTCGACGAGCACGCGGTGGCCGCCGTTGCCGTAGAGCGTGGTGATGCGATTCATGTCGGCCTGAACCACCGATTCGTCGTAGCGTTCGCCGATCTTGATAGCCGTGACCTTTTTCAAGCGGTCATCCGTGAAGGCTTTGTTGCCGTCGAACACCACCGAACGCACGTCGTACGTCTGCCCTTCGACGATGTGATACACAATCGAAACCGTGCTCAGATCGTTGGCCAACGGCATGACTTCCGCCTCGATGCGGGCATCGAGATAGCCGAGCCGGTGGTAGTAGTACAAGAGCTGCTTGCGGTCGACATCGAGTACGCCGGGCTGAAATTTTGGTGTCAGGATCGTCGGGAAGCCGAGCATGGCGCCGCGGGCATTTACGACCGTATGCAAGCGACCGTCCGATGCGACCTTATTGCCACGGAAGCTGACTTTGCCGATTCGCACCACCGGCCCTTCGACAATGCTAAAAACCACCCGTTCGTCCGACGGGCTTTCCCCTTCGAGGATGGTGCACGTGGCGTAGTAGCGGCCCTCTTCTCGGAGTTTCTGGGTGATCGCCGCGGCCGCCTGGCGATTGAGCGCCGGATTGAGCGGCGCCCCCTTGCGGATGCGTGACAACTCGAAGAGTTTGTCGAAACTATCGTGATCGTTACCTTGGAAAATGATTTCTTTCACGGTCGTCTGGAGTTCGCGCACTTTCACGAACACGGTGACTTGCCCGTCGGCTCCGATCCCCGTTTTCAATTCGACGCCGTTGGCGGCAAACCATCCCGACGCGAGCAATCGAGCGACGTCGTCGGTCGCGATCTGTTCGTCGTAAGCTTTGCCTTTTTTCAGGTTCATCTTCGTCAAAATGTCGGCCGTCGACCGGACTTTATTGTCGTACGGAACGATATCTTTGATGATTCGACCGACGGGCAATTCATCGGCGCGGGCACGCTTCGCCGCGATTCCCAAGGCTGCAAACGCCAATAGAAGCGATAATCCGAATCGGAGCGGGCGTCGCAGTAGCATCAGGCATTCCCCCAGAACTCGGCGCGGCGAACCACGTGGAGCGACGGCGAAATACCGATGGGGGAATTTTGTGTCAAGTCCGCCGCGAACTCGGCCGAAGCGGGGGGTGGGCAGGCCAGAATCAGACTGTCGGTACGATCGCCTCGGCTTCGATTTCGATGAGCATATCGGGGTCGATGAGCTTCGACACTTCGACAATCGTCGTGGCGGGGAGGATGCCCGCGAATACTTCCCCGTGGGCACGACCGACCTGTTCCCATTGATCGATTTTGGTCAAGTACATGCGCGTGCGAACGACGTGTTCCAGCTTGGCCCCGGCTTTCTCGAGTGCCGCTTCGATGGTTTTGAGCACTTGGATCGTCTGGGCGTAGGCGTCGCCTTTGCCGACGAGTCCTTGAGGGGTCATCGCCGTACAGCCCGAGACGTGGACGAACGGCCCGACGCGGACGGCACGCGAGTACCCAATGATCGGTTCCCACTTGCCACCGGTGCTGATATTTTCGCGGTTCATGCGTGCTCCTGAACGAATAGTAAATCGGCGATTTCGGAAAAGTGATTCAAAATTTGATCCGGCCCGGCCAGCCGAGGATCTTCGGTTCCGGCCAGCCCGGCATTGACGAGCCAAACCGGAAGTCCGGCCGCCTTCGATGCGAAAACATCGACATTCATATCGCCGATGTACAAGCCTTCGGAAATCGGCACGCCCAACCGTCTGCAACCCTCGATCAACATCGCCGGATCGGGCTTCGGGTTGCCGACATCTTCAGGCCCCAAGACCACGGGCAACAACTCGGCCAATCCCATCCCAGCGACCAACGCCTTGGTGAAGGCAACCGACTTATTGCTGCAGACACCCATCGGGTAGCCCTGCTGTTTCAGTCGGACAAGGGTGTCGAACACGCCGGGGAACAGCTTGGTGCCCGCCAGCATCACACTCGGATGATGGGCGCGATACCTCGCCACGGCGAGCGTAGTATCGAAGCCGGGACAGAGTTCTGCGAGCAGACTTTCCAACCCGTGGCCGACGTATTTGCGAATGCTTTCCACCGTCATCGCGGGCAGAGCAAAAGAAGCACGCACGTGGTTCACACTGGCGGTGATGGCGTCGAAGCTATCGGCCAAGGTTCCATCGAAGTCGAAAAGCACACCGCGAATCATCAGCGCGACCCCCATCGGATTACCGGTTTCCAAGCCAATTCTATCGCGCGGGCGGTACTACCGATCAGTGCGAATCCAACTTCCGCCGCTGCGTTCGATCAATTGCGCGGGTGTGAGGTTGAAAAGCGCTCGGGCGTCGGCGATCCACCGGCTTTTGATCCAGCGGAATACCACGACGACGACGCGGGGTTCGCGCGCTTGCGGAACATCGTCCAAGGCCTCGCCGGCAATCGGGTCGAACTGGACAATGGTGGAAACCAGTGCCAGCAGTTGCCCGTCGAACGCGACTTTCGCCCAGACGACTTCCCCGACTTCGGAATACGAAACCCAGGTCAATCCACGCGGCATGCCCGTTTGCGCTGCCTTCGCAAACCACGCGGCCAACAACTCGGCGTGGAACTCCGCACGGGGCGCTGGCCGATTCCAAAACCAGCGAATCACGGTGCTCCTTTCCACTCGGCAAACGGCCCGATCTTCGCTGCGTACAGCATGGGAATCCCAACTCGGGCCCGTTCTTCTTGGCCAGTTCCTTCCAGTGAGTGATGCACGATGTCGTCGGCGGATTCGCCAGCGCGGAGTTGTTTTTCAATGGCATTCATCCAGTTATGGTGCCGAATCCCATAACTCAGCCCGTAAAGGGTATTTGGCAGATAGGCGAGGATCGCCAAGCTGACCATTCCGATGGGAATCCAACGTGAACGGGCATCGCCGGAGTTCAAACTTGCAAAAAAGGTTGCGGCGATTAACAGCCACGCCAAAACGGAGTACCGGGGCCATAACCCCATCTCTATCCGAGAGTTGAAACCACCGCGGCTCGCACCGATGGCCAATGCCAGCAGGATGGCACCACTTGCGACGGCGAAGATCCCTCGGCTGCGACAGGATATTCCGGAGGCCATCAACACCAGCGGAAGCACGATGAACCAGACGGCACCCACACCGATACCGAACGAAATCGCCAAGAACTGCCCGGCGACTTGGACGGATGCCGCCCAATTCTTCCAAGCGAAGGGCGGATGATCGGGCGGTCGTTCGTACGTGGCGAAGTAGTATCCGATGTAAACCACGGTGACCAATGAGATGCCGGATGCCAGGTACCGCTTGCGGTTCGAGAGAATCAGCCACCCGACCCAGACGAGAATCGGCACCGCGAGAATGATGCCGAAGCCACCGCTCAGGGCGAGAGCCAACGAGGCCAGTGCGGCCAGCCCAGCGGTACGCGGGCCATTCTCCGGGGTTTTGCGTACGGCCAGTTCGAGCACGCCGAACGCGAGTGCCGACGCCAGCACGAAACAGAGTTGATAGCCCATCAACAGATTTTCGCAGTGGCCGACGTGCAACAAGGTTAGCGGGAAGAAAGCGTCGGCCCAATGCGGCCGTCCACGTCGCCACTCGGCTAAACACATTCCACGATACGCCATGGTCGAAAGTAGCCCGACTTGTAACACCATGCCAGCACGGAAATCGTGCGTGAGTTCCCAGAGGGCGATATAGATCGAACGCGGGAGGGGCAGGCGATGTTCGTTGTGCGGATGCAGGAAAAAAGGCCCGACCGGCTCGTGCCCGGTGAGAGTGGGCACAAATTCCCACTCGTCGGCCCAGGGCTGGTTGTGGCCATAACCGAGCACAAAAGCCAATTGGGACAACGTGAGGATCACCCAGAGGACGAGTAAGATTTGGCCTGTGCGCCTTGTCGGGTGGGGGGTTGGGCGATAACCTTGACTCATTACAAGGACCGTGGGATTTCTGGAGAGCCAGTATATGGTGGAACGGGCGATTGAGTTGCGTCGGCGTCATGCCCGCAAGAAGAAGATGAAGAAGTTGAAAACGGCTCTCGGCACTGGCGTGGTCGGACCCGACCGCGAGAAGGTCTTGTACAAGATCAAACGGCTCAGCCCGTGGTGGACGGAAGCCTCGCTGACGCAGACCGCGAAGTCGGTGGCGACCGCAGCCCCGCAAGCGGAGCGCAAATCATCGGCTCCGAAGTCCAAAGGCCCGCAGCGCGGTGCCAAGCCCGAAGGCAAGAAGTAATCGTCGCGTAGGCCGGGGCAACCCCGGCCTACGGTGTTTTCAGCTCCGCAGCTTCTTCAAATCGTCCCAGAACTCCGGATATGTCTTCGCGACGCAGCCCGGATCGTCAATCACCACCCCCGGCACCTTCAAACCGACTAGCGCCAAGCTCATCGCCATCCGGTGATCGCGATACGTTTTGATCGTCGCCCCGCGCAACGTTCCGGGCGAAATCATCAATCCGTCGCCAAATTCGACCACATCCGCGCCGAGTTTCCGCAGTTCGTTCGCCATCGCGGCGATGCGATCCGTCTCTTTGTGCCGAACATGGGCCACGTTGCGGATCGTCGTCGGCCCCTCGGCGAAGCAGGCCACGGCAGCCAATGTCATCATGGTGTCGCTGATGGCGTTCATGTCGATGTCGATACCGTTCAGGGGTCGCCCTTCAACGGTGATTCCCTCGGCGGTCTCCGTCACGCTGCAACCCATACGGGCGAGAGCATCGACGAACAGAACATCGCCTTGGAGCATGTCTCGGTGCATCCCATTCACCAGAATCCGCCCGCCGGTGATCGCGGCCGCGGCGAAGAAGTAGGACGCGGCGGAGGCGTCCGGTTCGATGGTGTAATCGGCTTGCAATTGTTGCGGGGCCAGTGCCACTGTAAAAGTACCCGGAATCGGCTGCGTCACGGGGTAGCCGAAGTTCGCCATCATTTGCAGCGTCATCGCGATGTACGGTTCGGAGACGGCAGATCCTTCGAGGACAATCGTCGGCGGGGTGAGCGCGAACGGGGCGACCATGAGCAACGCACTGAGGTACTGACTGCTGATGTCGGCCCGAATGCGGACGGTTCCACCGCGAAGGCCACGGGTGTCGATCCGCACGGGTGGGCAACCGGTGCCCGCTTCGCTGGTCGCTTCCACACCGAGTTGTTGCAGGGCATCCAAGAGATCTTGGATCGGCCGTTCATGCATGCGTGGCACGCCGCTGAGCCGGTAATTCCCCTGCCCGGCCGCGAGCATCGCCGTGAGAAACCGTACCGTCGTGCCCGAGTTGGCGACGTAAAGATCAGCCGACAGGGCCGGGATGATCCGTCCTGAGTCGTTCTTGGCCACCGCGATGGTGTCGTCGATCCAAGTCAGCCCGAAGCCGAGCATCGTCAGGCAATCGACCATCACTTCGGTGTCTTCGCTGCGGAGAACACCTTGTAGGAAGCAGCTTGTCGACTGACTCCCGAGTGCCGCCAGCACCAGTGCCCGGTTCGTGATGCTCTTGCTGCCGGGCACCGACACGGTGAGGCGTGGCGGCCCGGCGAGTGGGACTATTGCCAGTGTGGGCGGGTAGAGGTGCATTTCAGTACGTCACCTTCACGAGGAACAAACCTTGCGGCGGGGCGGTGATCCCCGCTTCGCGGCGATCTTGAATCTCGATCACTTCACGCATTTTACTGACGGGCCAGTAGCCCCGGCCAATTTGGTAGAGTGTGCCCGCGATGGCGCGCATCATGTTGTACAAGAATCCGTCCGCTTCGATTTCGATCCGCACAGTTTCCTCGTGGCGGGTCACCGTCACGCTGAAAATCGTCCGGAAACTACTGAGGCGGTTCGGCCATTCGCTCTCGAAACTCCGGAAGTCGTGGCGACCGAGCAGAGCTTGCGCCGCTTCGTGCATCGGGGCCGCATCCACGCCCCGGCGCGGTTGCCAAGCGATCCGCCGCAGGAATGGATCGGGAATGCGCGAATCGTTGATGACGAAGCGGTACATTTTCTTCACCGCGTCGCGGTTGGCGCAGAACGCTTGCCCCACCGCCACGCAATCGAGCACGCACATGTCTTGCGGCAACTTGGAATTGATCGCTTTCACCAGCGTCTCTTCGTCGAGCCGCGTGGCGCTGTAGAAGTTCACAATTTGCCCGAGGGCGTGAACCCCGGCATCGGTACGGCCACTGGCGTTGGCGCGGATGCGCGGTTCGCAGGTGATCGCCGCGACCGCGCGCTCGAAAGTCTCTTGAACGGTGCGGTGGTTGCGCTGCGACTGCCAGCCGGAGAAATCGGTGCCGTCGTAGCGCAGGGTGAACTTGAGATTGCGCATGGTTCCGATTTACTTCACGATGCCGCGTCGGATCAATTCCTCGGCGCACTGCACGGCGTTGCTCGCCGCACCTTTGCGGAGATTGTCCGCGACGACCCAGAGGTTCAGCGCGTTGGGATTGGAAGGATCGAGTCGGACGCGACCGACGAAAGTGAGGTCGGAACCGGCCGCCTGGATCGGCTGCGGGAATTCACCTTTGGTTTCGTCCATCAGCACCACACCGGGGGCGTTGGCCAGTGCGGCCTTGGCTTCCGCGACGGAAATCGGCCGTGCAAATTCGACGTTGATCGCTTCGCTATGGGCAATCCGCACCGGCACGCGGACGCACGTGGCCGACACCCCCATGGTCGGAGCGCCGAAAATCTTCCGCGTCTCGTTGACGACTTTGTTCTCTTCTTCGGTGTAGCCGTTGGCTTCGAGTTCCCAATCGAGGGTGATCACGTTGCCAGCGAGTTGCGCGCGGTGCGCGGTCGGCGCCGGCACGGCCTGACCCAATGCGTAGGGCTTCATCTGGGCATCGAAGTCGGTCAGACCCGTCGCTCCTTTGCCGGACGACGATTGATAAGTGCAGACAATAATGCGGCGAATCGGCGAAAGATCGTGCAGTGGTTTCAACGCCACGGCCAGGGGAATCGCCACGCAGTTCGGGTTCGCCACAATCCCTTTGCGGGCATGGTGCAACTCTTCGGGGTTCACCTCGGGCACCACCAATGGGCAGTCGGGATCCATGCGCCACGCCGAGGAATTGTCGACGACGATGGCACCCGCCTTCGCGGCGATCGGGCTGAATTCCTTGCTGACACTGCTCGGTGTACTGCTGAGGACAATTTGCACGCCGGTGAAGGCTTCGGCGCAGAGGCGTTCCACGGTGTGAGTCGTCCCGGCGAATTCGACCCGTTTCCCCACCGATTTCTCGGAGGCGAGGAATTTGATCGTACCAACGGGGAACTGGCGCTCGGCCAGCACGCGCCGCATCAAGTCGCCCACGGCCCCGGTCGCCCCCACCACCGCCAAATGCACGCCCACAGGAAAACCCCAAGGTTGCGAAAAACAAAAGTTATGGTTAACTTAGCAGGAACGGCGAAGTTGCCTACAGAACCTCGCGGTCGGCCGCAGTTTACTGTTCCGTTCCACATGCACCGTTGTGGCGCAAGTTTTGCCTCGTTTCGAGTTTGGTAATAGTTGCGAGATTCATTCAAGTTCGCACTGGGCGACGTATCTCGTGGCAGGGCATACACCTTCGGAGGTTCTCGTCTCATGATCCGCTCTCTTTTCTGCGCCGCCGCGCTGTTCGGAGCCACTTCGGCTCTGTCCGCAGGCGAACTGGATGGCGTCAAACCCGCCACCAAGACCCAAAAAGCCGCAGTCACCGTCGTTACCCCGGCGAGTGAACTCGATCAAGAATCGCCCACAGCGGCCCACCGTCGCGGTGGCTGGGGCTACGGCGGCGGCTACCGTGGTGGTTACTACGGTGGCTACAATAGCGGGTATTACGCCGGCTATCGCGGTGGCTACTACGGTGGCTTCGGCGGCGGCTATTCGTCGTACTACGGTGGCGGTTACGGCGGTTACGGTGGCTATTCGTCGTATTACGGTGGCGGCTACGGCTACCAGTCGTACTACCAGCCTTCGTACGTCACGTATTCGAGTTACTATCCGGTTTACAACTCCTGTTGGTGAATCCGGTCGAGGCGACGCTCGTGGTCGCCTCGTGTTGTTTGTCACACCATGCTGCACACCACTTCTCGAGTTCCACCATGCGTCGCTTTGGGGCCGGCCTCGCTGGGCTATTACTCGCTGGGATGATCGTTGTTGCGGTGGAACCGCCACCGACTCCCGCCCCGCAATCGGCGTCGAAATTGACAAATGCGGAGAGTGCTCGCCGGAAACTGGGTCTGTACGCCAGCTACCCGGCTGTGCCGACCATCGGGCAAGTGAAAGTCGCCATTCTCGATTCCGGATTCGACCGCATCGACGGGAAACGTCCGTATTTGCCCAAGAGCGCGGTCATCGTCGAACATTACGATCCCGAATTCATCAAGACGTTCAAACTCGGCGAACCCGATTTCCAGAAAGCTTTCGTCCCCGGTGAATCGCACGGCCGTTCCATGGCCCAAATCGTTTGGGCGACCACGGGCAACGCACCGTTCGGCCCGAAGTTCTTTCTCCTCAACGCCAATGGCCCGACATTGTTCCGTCGCGCGGTGCGCTACGCCATCGAACAAAAAGTCGATGTGATTCTCTTCAGCGGCACCTTTGAAGGGGCCGGGAATTACGACGGTCGCGGCCCGATCAATTTGGCCGTGGACGAAGCGATTGCCGCTGGAATCATTTGGGTGAACGCCACGGGAAACGCGGGTGGCATGGTCTACAACGGGCCGGTGGCCATCGACGCGGACGGCTATTTGAAGCTGCGGACGGGCACCGATTCGACGGCCCTACGCTTCACCAATCGGCTCGATGAGAACGCCGTCACCGTGACTTTGACTTGGAACGATTACCGCGATGCGGAAGATGCGGGGACGGAAAAGGATCTCGATCTGATCGTCGAAGATTGGCTCGGCCGCGTGGTCGGCGAAAGCAAATTGAAGCAAGTGCCCGCCGACAAGATCGCCGGAGCCGGGGAGACGAAAAACCCCCGGGAACGTCTGATTTTCACCGAATTGCC
>JAYSYJ010000065.1:0-6629 GCA_043727675.1 Fimbriiglobus sp. | reverse complement strand
ACCGATCTCGACCAACCCGATCATGATGAGTTGGATGTCGCCGTAGCCGACCAGACCGAACCCGGCGAAGACACCTTTTGGCAATTGCACTCGGCGCGGTTCGAGATGCCGATTTCGTACGTCAGCTCGGCTCTCATCATGGCCGGTATTCTCGCGTTGATTTTGGCCGTCGCCTACATCTCCAATTCGGGTGTCAAGCAAGATCCAGTACCGATTGCGCTCGCCGATGGAGGCACCGACGACACCGGTGAAGGCTCGGAAGGACTCGGCGGCGAAGAAAATCCGATCACCCTCGGCGCTTCGGCCCCGACGCCAGATGACATCAAAGCATTGCCGCACCCCGATGCGATCCCCGACATCCAAAAAGATCTCGAAGAGAGACTCAAAATCGAAGATCCCGATTCGGTGGTCCCGCTTACCACCGAAAAGGCCGCGGCGTATTCCACGTTCGATAAAAGCGCCCGCGATAAATTACTCAACCTCGGTTCCAAGCGTGGCACGCCCGGTGGCGATGGCAGCGGCACCGATCAAAAGGGGAGTGGGGTCGGTGGCAAGGGTGCTGAGAGTACCCGGCAACGCTCGATGCGTTGGACGATGACGTTCATCACAAGCAGCGGCCGCGATTACCTGAATCAGTTGGCGACCCTCAAAGCGGTCATTGTGGTTCCGATCCCACCCGACGGCAAAACAGCCTACGTGTTCCGCGATCTCATCAATCCGAAACCGGGTAACTTTGTCGAAGAGAAAGAGTGGATGAAACTGGCCGGCCAGATCCAATTCTGCGACTTCCGCAAGCAATCGGTGACGGAAGTGTCGGGCGCTCTCAATATGAACTTCACACCAGCGTCGTTCTTCGCGTTCTTCCCAAGAGACATGGAAGCCGAACTCGCCAGGTTGGAAGTGGCTTATGGGAACAAGCAAGCCGAACAAATCGAAGAAACCAAGTTCGAAGTGACCGTCCGTGGGGGCGTGTCGAAAATCGTGGTCATATCGCAAAAATTGAAGCAATAATGAATCGTGAGGCGGAAGTCGAGCGCGGGTGCACAATCCTTGCTCGGCTTGCCAATCACTTGCCCTTCGGCCAATAAATTTGGTGGATCTCCGCCCCGCGGGCAGCATCGTAAATCTTCGCCTCGGTGCCCCAGGGCACATCGTCGGCCACCGTCAGGTGCATTTCTTTGCGGCCGGAATTCCGGACGTGCTCCTTCAATTCGCGGTCGATACTATCGAGGCTCACCGCGCGATCATCGATCTTGATCACCGCAGTCCCATTCGTGTCGAGGCTCACTTTCACACGGAAGACGCGATCTTGAATGTCCTCTTTCTTAACCACATTGGTAGCCCCTTCGGCAGGGGCTGGCGGCAGGCTGATGGAACGTCGCAACGAGGTGTACGTCGCGGTGAGAATGAAAAAGATCAGCAGCACGAGCGCGACGTCGATCATCGGGTTCATGTCGAGCCGAGATTCGTCCACCGGCTCCGGTGGCGGCGGCCCCATCTCGGCGACGGCGTCGATGAAGTGGGGGTGATCTTGGATCTGGATCCATTCGCTTTCCCCCGGCCCGCGCACGTCGTCCGAAGGTTCCCAGTCGCCGTCGCGCAGCCCTTCGAGAACTTTCTCCGCGTTCACCAGGCTCTCGCCTTCGGGCATGCCCAGGTGCCGAACTTGCCAACTTGGGGAGGGGGTCATGGGGTGTCCTAGGGTCTGGCTAATCTTTCTGGCGGTCGATTTTGGCCCTGAAAGGGCCGTTCCATCAGCCCAGGTCGGAGGTCGCGCAGCGACCGGAGGCCTGGGTATACTGCGATTCGTAAAATTAAGACGCCCTGAAAGGGCGGTTCCAAGGACTGCTCCGAACCGTCCCTTCAGGACGGAGGCCGTTTTCCGGATCGGGGTTCCCAGGCCTCCGCCGGCGGTGCCGGCTCTGACCTGGGCTGATGGAACGGCCCTTTCAGGGCCGAAATCCTCCGGATCCGACCGCTAGAAAGATTTGCCACACCCGGTGTCCTACGCCGAGGTAATTGGTCTTGTCGCGCCCGTCCAGCGGTTATTTCTTATCGGCCTTTGGGAATTCGAGTTTGAAGTCATCGAGGATGGCACGCGTCGCCTTAGTGCAATTGCTGCAACCGTACACTCCAACTTGGTACGGTTCACCGGTGTCCGTGTCGGACCAACCTCTCTTAATGAATGTCTTGCCATCATCGCTGTAGGAATTTTCAGTGTGCTTCCCGATTCGACTGAATCGAACGTACACGCTATTGCCAGTCCCTTCAAAATTAATGCCGCTAGGACCATAGGAAATTGGCTGGAGCACCACTTGGACGTGTTTCGGTTTGTTGTTAATCAAGTAAATAAAATCTGAGAGCCCTAATCGCTGGACTTTGCTGTCTTTGGGTTTGATATAAAGACCGCAGCCGACTTCCGCCCACCGGCCTTCGACTTGTTCAGCGTCGTTTGGCAAGTCGGCCGAGCATTTGACGGTGATGATGAAATCACCTTCCACTGTTCGAGTCAGTCTCGGGGCATTTTGTTTTTCCTCGTAACACATGTATTCCGTGCCGCCGGGCAAATCGATCGTGAGCTTGGTACCGTCAAGTTGAAAATCGCATTTACCATCGGGGTCGACGAGATCGCCGTAGATTGCTTCTATCTTCGCTTTGTTCGTCGGCTTCGGAACTGGTGCGGCCATCAGCCCCGTCATCAAGCAGAGTAATGTGAGCAGAATGAGTCGCTTCATTTCTTCACCTCGTTCACTTCGGCCGCGTACGACAAGATGGTACCCTTCAATCGTCGGCGTTCCAAGTCTTGGGCCACTTGCTTGACGTAAGCCCGTTGCAATTCGACATGGCAGGCGATCCGCACTTCCGGTGGCCGGGAGACCGTTTGCAATACCGAGTCGAGCCGATTCGATAGATCCCCGACGGACTGAAGATTGGCGTTGTCTTTCGAAGGTGGACCGGCGCCGATGCCGATTCCGTAGAACACGTCGCCGTTGGCCCGCTTGTCGAGGAAGATCGTGACCGCGTCGGGATCTTTGCTCAACGTCCCGGCGTTCTTCATTCCCGGCACGCGCACCGGCGATACCGACGACACCGCCGTGGTGAGCATGAAAAAGATCAGCAGCACGAGGCTGACGTCGATGAGCGGAATCATGTCCACATCGTCGTCGTCGTCCTCGGGCATCTTCTTCCATCGATCCATATCGATGGCTTCGGCCGGTTCCGAGGGGTAGCTTCCGCTCGCCGAGGCAGTGGCTGCGGGAATGGCCGGATTCGGTTTGGTAGTTCGTCTGAGAAAATCGGACACCTTCGGATGATCGGCAATGCGCATCCACGGGGCCGTGGAACCAGCCGGGCGAATTTTATCGTCGCCGCTCGCACGGCCCTGTTCCGCCCAGCCACAAAGAACGTGATAAGGCACGCCTTTGTAAACTGTGTCGGCCACCAACAGGAAGACGTCGAACTGATCCCCGCGCGAAGCCATGGTGCGGTCTCTCGGCTAAGTAAAACGAATCCCGACAAGCACGCCTTTTTACCGCACTTTCGCACCGCGGCCTTTGGTCGTCTCTTCGATTTCTTCGACCTCGGACGCGTCGCCTTCCGGGTTGTTCTTGGCGTTCAAAACCAGTGTGATCAGCTTCTGACTGGCGATTTTCATTTTGGTCTCGAATTTCCCGATCCACGCTTTGAACAGCACATGGCAAAACACCAGTGGAATGGCCGTGAGCAATCCCAGAGCGGTCGCGAACAGGGCCAGCCCGATTGACCCCGCCGAGCTGGTGACGCCGGCCGGGTTGCCCGAGTCCGAGGAGATTTTGTTGAACGTGTTGATCATCGAAATCACAGTGCCGAGCAGCCCGACCATGGTGCTGATTTTGGCGATCGCCAGAATCATCGGCAGGAGGAAATGCAAGCGCGGCAAGATTTCCAATTCGACGGCGCTGGCCATACTTCGACGCATGGCCGCGACACCTTGTTCGGCCGCTTCCAGACCGGCGACGTAGAGCAGACTGGGGATCAGTCCTTTCTCTTCGCGGCAGAAGTTCAGCGCGGCCTTGGGTCCTTTTTGTTTGAGGTTTTCTTGCACGTCGATCAGCAACGGATCCAGCGGCGTGTCGCTGTTCATGTTCAGCAGCCATCGCCAGATGACGAGTGCGAAGGCGATGAACGTCATCAGCGTCATGGGGATCGCGAAGAACCATTCGTTCGTGTAGAACTTTCCAATCGCTTCCATTCGGCAGTCTCTTAGGTCGGTGTACGTGATGTGAATAGGCTTAGCTTGCCAGAAGTGCAACGCTCCGGCAAGCGGAGACGTTGGAAAGTGAGCCTGCAAATTGAAGAAAACAGCGGTGCCCCACAAATCATCCTCGTACCACCCCTGGCAACCCCGACGGTAGCGGATGAACATCCGGGTGCAACAGGTGTGCGAGGATTTCCAAACTATCGACGAGGCGTGGGCCAGGACGGCTGAAATAGGAATTTCCATCGACGACATAAACACGATTGGTCCGCGCACACGCCAATTCGGCGAATTGCGGATACGCCCGCAGAATTGGGAGATCTTGCTGCGTCCGTTCGGTATTGAAACCGCAACAGGCGATCACCAAGACCTCGGGATCGCATGCGACGATGTCATTCCAACTGATTTTGCGACTCGGCTCGCCGTCGCGGCCGATGCCCTCGACACCGCCCGCCAGGCGAATCAATTCGGGTGACCAATGCCCGGAACAAAACGGCGGGTCGATCCACTCCAATAACACCACGCGTGGCCGGTAACCGATAGCGGAGGTGCGATTCGCTACCGCGTCGACACGGGTTTGGAGTGCCCCGATGACTCGATTCGCCCGTTCGGCGACACCGGCCGCAACGCCGACGAGGCGGATGCACTCGTACATTTCAGAAAGTCGCATCGGCTCCAAATTCACAACCTTCGGCTGGCCGGGGAGCGAGCACGCGGCCGCCATCACTTCCTCTTCGGACACGGCGCAAACGTCGCACAGGGCTTGCGTCACCATCAAGTCCGGGCGGAGTTCTTCGAGCAATGGCATATCGAGGGAGTAGAGGGCCTTCTGGGTCTTCAATCGCTCCCGAACCAGTCCGTCGATCTCCCGGCTCGGGGCGTCGTGCGGGATCAGTGTCCGGGTCACCTTCGGCAATGCGGTCACAAACGGTGGGAAATCACATTCGTGGGTGACCCCGACGAGTTGATCGCCCAACCCGAGCTGGCAGACGATCTCGGTGGCACTCGGCAACAGAGAGACGATTCGCATGGTTTGCCCTTCCGGATGGTTCACCGAATTTTAGGTGAGCCGGCCAGCGTCAGCTGCCGGTTTCTAAAAAGTTAAATGGGCTCCAGTGAACTCTGGATTTCGTTCAGCAGTCCATGGACCTCAACTTCAGCAAATCCTTCAATTGCAAGGTGCCCTCGTACAATGCGCGGCCGACAATTGCGGCGTAGGTGCCGGCATCGGCCAACTGGCGAGCTTGATCAAATGTGGTCACGCCGCCCGACGCGATCACGGGAATTTTGGTGGCGGTTCGCATGTCTAGCAGTTCAGCGAAGTTCGGCCCCATCATCATCCCATCCTTGGCGATATCGGTGTAAACCACCGCTGCCAGCGGGGCATCTTCGACCAACTTCGCCAACTCCGTGGCTTTGGTGCTCGATGGTTCGAGCCAACCTTCGGTGGCCACGAAACCGTTCCGGGCATCCAACCCCAACACGATTCGACCGGGGTATTCGCGGGCCATCTGCTTCACCCACTCGGGATCTTGCAACGCTTTAGTACCCAGTACCGCCCACTGCACACCCCACCCGAAAACGGTTCGCAAGTGCTCGGAACTACGGATACCACCCCCGAGTTGCACCGGCACACCGGCCGCAGCCACGATCCGCTGGATCACAGCGCCATTGACTGGTTCGCGTTGTTTTGCTCCATCGAGATCGACGATGTGCAATCGGTCAGCCCCTTGACGCACCCATTCGCGGGCCACGGCGGCAGGATCGTCTGAGAAGACCGTTTCCTGGGCGTAGTCGCCTTGTCGGAGCCGCACGCAGCGGCCACCGAGCAGGTCGATGGCGGGGTAAATGAGCATGGGTCATTCTCACGGGGACAGTGTCAAATTCACTTCGGAAGTGCCGTCTCGAATCTCGACTGTTCGTTCCGTTTGGAACGGGGCGTCGAAGTTCAGTCGCATAATCTTGCCGGTTTCGGGGTCCCGTTCAAAATGGAGCAGCTTCCAATTTCGGTGCCACGCGACGAGGGTGTAAGTGCCCGCAGGGATACCCTCCAGTTTGAAGTGGCCAGTCGCATCTGTGGTGGTGTAGTAAGGATGCTCGCAGGCAAACACGTCGGCGGAACTCCAGAAATAGCCGGCCGCACTGGTGAATTCGGTCAGTCCAGGTCCTGCGATTGTTCTCGTGCGCGGTTGGTTCGGCTCCGGAAATGGCAGGGTGAAAAAGCCCGCCCCGCGTGCCCGCAACATGTGGTAATCGCTGTCGTACGAGACCATTTCGAAAGATTCCCCCACGCGGACAAAGCCGTTGCGGCCCGCATGCGAACCTTGCTTCACGCCGATCATGAGATCGCGTTGTTCGATGCGAAGAGGTTCAAACGGCCAGGGTTTCGAGC
>JAYSYJ010000064.1:0-20141 GCA_043727675.1 Fimbriiglobus sp. | reverse complement strand
CTTAAATCTAACATGCGATCAGAACTTAGGAATGGCTAACTGTCGGAAATGTCTGAATGGTATTGTAGATAGTCGGAATATCTGACAGTATGACGATTATTGAGTGTTGCAAGCTGGTGCTTTGCTCAGAAATTCAGGATATTAATGAGATTTTTGCTCATAGGGTACCTAAGTGTCCTTCAATCCCGGATCAGAGCGACCGACAGATACAACGAGGCGAGCTGCTGCCAGCCAGATTGGGCGGGCAGTGTGGCTACAGCGGCCTTCAGATGAGGAATCGCCATCGGAGCACGATTGAGCATCAACAAGGCCATGCCGACGTTAAACGACGCCACAGGGCCATCAGGCAGGGTCTGCCAAGTGGCCAACGCGGCTTCACGTTGGCCATCGATCCACTGTCTGGCGGCCTGTTCGTTGATTTCGGCAGGTGAGTGGCCCGAAATAGGCAAAACGTCTTCACCAAGCTCGTGACCGATTCCACCCGCTAGTAACTGTTCGCTCAACTGATTGGAAGTTTGGGTTCGACTCACCCAGTTCTTCAGGCCGGTGAATCCGATTGGTTTCGACTGGGTAGACTCGGCAAGATTCGAGGCGAACAAACCAGCCACTTCACGAAGACGCTGTGGAAATTGGCCGGCTGCCAGCGGGATTCCAAAACGATTGGTGTTTGAATCGGCGAAAGAGGCCCAATCAGTCGGTATTTTCAAAGAAGGAGACAAACCGAGCAGTTGCAGAGCGAGTTGGGAATCGACCCAAGCGGCTTGGGCATCGACCCGGATCGTGGCCAGAATTTCGTGTGGCTCGACTTCACCTGACAGATCGTCCGAATGTATTTGATTCGAGCGGGTCACGAGTGCCCGGCTGGTCAATTCGGCGAGTGAAGGCTGTTTCGGCGAATTCATTGCATTTTTCCGCGGTGGTCGTGATCCTTTCAATAAAAACGACCACCGCAGTAAAACTTGCGCCGAGTTAATTCTTGGGCTCTTTTGGCTCCATGGGCGGGGCCGGAGCCGGTTTCGCTGGGGCTTGGGGCAATTTGACCGAATATTGTTGAATCACCGCACCGAATTCGGGGGGCTTGGCAGCCACAAGTCGAGCCAACACACCGAGTTTGGCCTTCAACGGGGCATCGGTTTCTGTCCCGGCCACTTGCGTGACTTGGCTCGCCAAGACTTCCGTAGTGAGTTTTCCGAAACCTTGGATATGGCGAATCGCCGCGTCGGTGGCTTTGAGTCGAATCGGAATGGGGCGGGTGGGTTGCACGGCCAAATTCACCAACGCCTGTTGGGCGTCGCCGCTGCCGATTCTCGCGAGTGCTTCAGCCGCATCGGGTGCCAACTCATCGTCCGCAAGAGTTTTGCGGAGTTCGCCTTCGGCCGGTTTGACGTCGTATCCCGGAATTTCATCGAGTGCGAGTTTGCGAAGATATTCGGCCGCCAGTTTTGCGGTCGCTTTCTTTTCGGATGCATCGCGTGGCATTGCGGCCGCATCGGGAACTGCGGCTTGGATGTCGAACTTCAAGTTGAAGGTGGTGAATGGCTCCGCGATCACACGGACGCCCGGGAACACTCGCACTTGCTTCTCCAAGGCGGCTTCGAGAGCGAGATCACGCGAGGTGTCGAATTCCATACCCAAGGCATCCGGCTGGACTCGGACGCGGAACTCCTCGAATTTCTTTTTTTGGATCTCGCTCAAGGTGGACTCGAGTTGTTCCATAAGGTTGATCAAGTTAGCGGTGGTCTTCACATTCGAGGCGGCCTTGAGTTCTTTGCGATTTTGAACGATCGCAGTCGATGATTGAACCAATCCAGCGGTACGAGGGGCCGAAGTCGCCGTGGCGTTGTATTCGGCGGCGAGAACGGCATAGGTGAATTGCGAAATCCGCAAGTCGAGTCGCGCCGCGAGGTTGATCGAGGTGGGAATGTCCGCGGCGTCGACCAAACGCTTCATCCGCTTGATTCGGTAAGTTGCCAGGTCTTGGATTTTATTATCGCGTGTCAGAATGGTCTCGCGCTTCAATTTCGCAGGATCATCGAGCGGACGGTTCGGATCACGGACGTACGGTTCCGGCACTTTGATCTCTTCCGTCTCAGCTGCGGCAATCAACATGGCCAACCTCAAGAGTAGGTGCTCGAACGGCACCGGTTTGGCGACATCACTCGAGGCAATCAACAAAGTCGGCCGACGGGCCGCGTTCGTGTCGGCCGAAAGTTGGGCGAGCAGATCATTCAGTTGGGGATCGAGAATATGGCGGTCGATGGCGATCAAATCGTAGTCGCTCGTCTTTGCCAAACGCCGCAACAATTCCCGGCCCGAGGCGACCCGTTCCGCAGCGTATCCCGCGTCGCGGAAGATCGCTGTGAGCTGATCCCCACGTTGGCCATTCGGATCGGCGATGATGGCGCGGCCGATTTTGCCCTGATTAGCAGCATCCATGTCTGCCCCGAGAGCACGCTTGAGAATTTCGACGATTTTGGAAGTTTGGCCATGGGTCGGTGGGCCAGGGGAACGCAACAGTGCCAAGGCACCGGCGAATTGGACTCGCGGATCGGGGTAACTCAACGCTTGGACCGCCGGGGAAGGGCGATCTTTGCCGGTTGTGCGTAGCGGTTCTTTCTGGGCCCGATCACCAATAGCTTGCAGCAAGCCGATGGCTAACGCCGTTCTCTTTTCGGCCAGGGCGTTTTGCAGCAAGTTGGTCAATAGAGTGGGCGGCGCTGCCGAAAGAAGTTGGTAAACACCGGGTTCGCTTTTGCTGAGGTCGCCGAATTTAGCCCGTTCCACGGCTCGCTCTGTGGCGAGTGAAACGAATGCTAACTGGGCCGGTTCGTAAGTAGCGTTTCGCTCGATGGCCCAGCGCAAGTATTTCAAACCGTAATATTCTTCGGCCTGGGCGGGCATGATCTCTTCGACTTTCACGACCAGTTTGTCTTTATCCCACGCAGAGACTTTGACCTTGTTTCCCACTTTGTCGATAGACCGGAAATTGGCCGTGTGCGCGACGAACGGCTGAGCTAACCGGGTGAGTTCGGCCTCGGGCTTTTTCTTGGCGGAGGCACCGACGGTGAGGGCATTGAGCAACGCGACACTCGTCGTCCGCACTGTAGAAGGTGTATCCAGGGGCAAACCCGAGTAATACCAGAGATAGGGAGTGAAATCGGTCTCGGCGTAGGAGATCAGATTCAGGATATCCGACCGATTCGACAGCGCTTCCAGTAACGCTGGTTTGACATCGTTGGGCATTCCTTCGACAGCGGCCAAGAAACCGGGTACTGTTTCGGCCCCGAGCAGTGGGATATTTGCAAGAATGGCGGCTCGCAACGGTGGGTCGTTTGTCGACCGCAAGAGTTCGACCATCACCGGTGTCGCGGCATCGCCCGATTGCTTCAATTGCATCTGAGCGAAGAGTCGCTCTTCCCGCGAACCAACCAAGTTCCGGACATGGACTTGAATCCGCACAGGATCGCGGCCGACGGCTTTGGTCGCAGCGTCCGCTTTTTTAATGATCTCTTCAACGTTCGCCCGGGCTTCCTTATCGACGGTCTCGTTGTCGTTCCAACGCAGCACATTCCTAAGTTGCAAAAACGAGTTATTCCCGAACTTCGATTGGATTTGAAACAGATCTGTATCGGTGGGGTTTGCGGCGAGGAACGCTTTGAGCTGTTCGGCAGCTAAGTCGTATTTGCCGCGCTGCAACAGTTCGCGGGCGTCTTTGAACGCTTCGAACGCCTTGGAGTTGACGGACAACGGTTGAGCCGAAGCCGAATCGGCCGATGCCCCCGCTAGCACCGCGAATAGGACAACGCGAACGAGGTGGTGTCGGAACAAGGGGCATCCTCCGTCGAACCAACTGAGCGGACGCCCCAATACGAAACCGCCCACCCTGATTTGGGCGATGCGGCGAGGCAAAATCATTGTGCGCCCGCGAATTACTTTAAGCAATCCTCTTCGCACGCCACTAAGTCTTGATACGTCTCCCGGCGCCGGATCAATCGGTATGTTCCACCTGTGACGAGGACTTCGGCCGCACGGCAACGGGCGTTGTAGTTCGACGACATCGACATGCCGTAGGCACCGGCGCTGAACGTCGCCAGTAAATCGCCGCGGTTCATCGCCGGAAGATTCCGCTGCTTCGCCAAATAGTCCCCAGATTCACACACGGGGCCGACGACATCTTGCACCAACGTGCCCGGAATCGACGCTTCAAAATCGGCCGGACATTCCGGAACTTCGGCACCGGGGTGCACGGGCCAGATGCGGTGGAAACTGTCGTATAACGTCGGGCGGATGAGGTCGTTCATCGCGGCATCTTGAATGATGTACCGCTTGCCACCGGTCTCTTTGTTGAACACCACTCGGCTGAGCAAGATTCCGGCGTTGCCAACGATGAACCGGCCCGGCTCAAGCACGAGTTGGCACTTCGCCTCGGCGACGGCGGGGAGGATCACCTTTGCAAAAGCACTCGCGGGCAGGGCTTCTTGCTGGCGATAATGGATGCCGAAGCCGCCGCCCATATTCAACACCGAGATCGGGTGCCCTTGTTTTCGGAGGGCCGCGATCAACTGCAACGCCTTCGCGCATCCTTGCTCGTAGGGTTCGACTTTCAAAATCGGTGAGCCCAGGTGCATGTGCAATCCGGTGACTTCCAAACCCGGATGGCCGACGACCCCCGCGGCGACTTCGAGCACCGTTTCGATGTCGAGACCGAATTTGACCCCTTTCACCGAAGTGTCGGTCTTGGCGTGGGTCTTCGGTGGCAGATCGGGGTTCACCCGCAGGGCCACCGAGGCTTTGCGCCCCATGTCTTGGGCGATCTTGCCGATGATGTGAAGTTCTTCTTCGCTTTCAACGTCGAACAAGTAAACGTGGTTTTCGAGGGCTGCGCGAATCTCGGCGTCACTTTTGCCGACGCCGGCAAAGACAATTTTGGCCCCCACCGGCCCGGCGCGCAGTGCACGGTGGAACTCGCCGCCGGAGGTCACATCGAACCCGGCGCCGTGTTGTCCCATTAAGCGGGCGATGCTGAGGTTGCCGTTCGCTTTGATGCTGTAGCAGATGATCGGCTTCGCGGGGGCAAATGCGGTCTGGATCTCGCTGAGGTGGTGCACCAACGTCGCTTCGCTGTAGACAAATGTCGGCGTGCCGTATTTTGCAGCGATCTCCTTGAGCGGGACATCTTCGCAGAACAAGGCGCGGTTGCGATACTGGAAATGATCCATGATGACCCTGAGACGATGGAAACGTGTTCGATCATCTCATATTAGGGTTCAACCGATGATCCGGCGACGCAAGCGGGTGATCACTAGCCCGGCGAAGCCGATCCCGGCCAGTACAACTGGGAAGCTTGATTTTGTGTTCATAGAGAGCACCTCCCCGCTGCGAAAACAAGAACATGGGACAGAATGAGGATCGTCTCACGACAGTTAATCGTGTGTGCAGCAAGGCATTACGGTGGATTGTCGAACAGCATCCCATTTTTCATGGCACGGGCAGGCGATCCAGCACACGTTGAAGGATGGCGTCGCTTTTTAGTTCCTCGGCTTCGGCTTCGTACGACAAAATCACCCGGTGTCGCATCACTTCGGGGGCGGTGCGTTTGACATCTTCGGGGGTCACGTAAGTGCGATTACTGAGGAAGGCGTTGGCTTTGCTAGCCCGTAGTAACGCCACCACGGCCCGGGGGCTGGCTCCGGTTTGGATCAACGGCGCAATTTCGAGTCCGTACTCGGCGGGTGTGCGGGTGGCACGGACGATGTTCACGATGTAATCTTTGATTTTGCCATCGACATGTTGCGCATCGACGGCGGCCCGCAACTCGGCGAGGTCTTCGGCGGTGAGGACAGGTTCGACATCCGTCGTCGAATCGACGCTGCCCATCCGGTCGAGAATGATCCGTTCATCCGCCTGACTCGGGTAGTCGATGAGAACCTTCAACATGAACCGATCCACCTGCGCTTCGGGCAGTGGATAGGTCCCTTCTTGTTCAATGGGGTTTTGCGTCGCCAGCACGAAGAACGGTCGGGGTAGCGGGAACGTGCCATCGCCGATGGTGACTTGGCGTTCCTGCATCGCTTCGAGTAGTGCCGATTGAACTTTGGCGGGCGCGCGGTTGATTTCATCCGCGAGGATGACGTTGGCGAAGATCGGCCCTTTCTTGACGGTGAATTCGCCTGTGCGCGGGTTGTAAATTTGCGTCCCCAAAATATCGGCGGGGAGCAGATCCGGGGTGAATTGCACCCGCGAAAATTGCAAATGGAGCGCCGAACTCACAGTGCGGATCGCAAGTGTTTTCGCCAAGCCTGGCACACCTTCGAGGAGTACGTGCCCGTCGGTCAGTAATCCCATCAGCAAGCAATCGACGAGCTTCCGCTGACCGATCAGAACGGACTCGACGACTTGGTAAAACGGATCGAGTTTCGGTCGAAGCGGCGGTGGTTTCATGTTGAGTTCCGATTTCGAATCGAGCGGTTTATATCTGCACCCGCCGGTTGTAGATCCACCATTCCAACAAGACGACCAACAGTCCGAAACCGATCGCATATTTCCACAATTCCACCGGTTGTTTGTGGGTCGCTCCGGCCGTGATCGTGGAGTCGCCGATTTTGAACTGGCGTTGCGGGGCGAGGTTGCTCTCGTCGGCGTCGAACAGATTCACGGCGAAGCGGCGCGTTTGGTCGCCCCATTCGGCGGTGTAGATGCCGAGGGTGTCGGTGCCGCTGAAGGAGACATCGGGGCGACTGCCGCGCTCGAACTTCACGCCGATGTCTTGACCCGGCTTGCGGATGAGGACGTCCTTGGCCGTCCCGAGGCGGAGCAGTTGCGGCATTCCCGGCCGGAGGCTTTCTTCGACGCTCGCTTCGCGGACATTGCCGAGCTGCGTGACCGTGTTCATGAGGAACAAGACGAAACTCGGGAAGGTGGGCCAGTCCGAATGCCAGACTTTATCCGGGCCGTCGGCGTTTTCGGTACCGAGCGGAAAGGTGAGCACAAGGTCGGTGAAGGCGAGTCGGCGGATGGCCACGAGGAGTTCCAATTCGCGGTCGCCTTCGATCAAGCGGCTCGGTCGCGGCGAGCCCTCTGGCGGCTTGGGAAAGCGGAAGCAATCGGCGATCCGCATTTCGTCCAACCCGCGCAAGTTCTTCATCAGCGGGTGTCGGTTCTGAGTGCCGCGCACGCTCGGTACCGTCACCGGTGTCACGGCGTTCGGTTCGCCCGGTTTGTTGCTGTACGGCGGCGGTGCGTACCCGATGAAAAATGTGTTGGCGTTGGGCATCTCGTCGACGGTCGTCGGGCCGCAGCGGTCGAAGATGATCAGGTCGTATTTGCCGTCACGGGCGGGTGTGAGATACTCTCTCGCATCGGCGAGTGCGGCCGGTTTCAGGTACGTGAACTCGGCGATCTTCTTCGCCGCCTTCGTATCGAAGTAGTCGCGCAGCCGCTGATTTCCCGGGGTGATGATCAGCACTTTGGCTTTGCGGGAGATGCCGAGTACGGCCCAGGCTTCGTCGTCGAGTCGCAGGCTGTCGGGGATGCTGCCGTGGTCGATGCTCAGTCTCAGAACCACATCGGAGTTCTCGCTGATATCCGGAATCAGAAACTCGGTGCGGCCTTCGCCGGGCTTCGGATCGGCTGGGCGCTGATCGGCGAGCAGACTGTCCGCGTCGGCGGGTCGGGGCACTTTGCCGGGCAGTTGAATCCGTTGGCCGTAGTCGCCGACAATGGTCTCGTTGCGTTCCAACACCAAAAGTTTCAGTTTCACTTCCTGGGGTTGATCGCGGTAGTTCAACACGCTGCCGCGCGCATAGACTTTGCGGGCATCGTCCGGATCGCGTTCCACTTCAAACGAGACGATGGCGAGATTGTCCGAAGTCATCGCCACGGCGGTCGCCGGCATTTCGGGATATCGGATGCTGAGGTTCGCCAGCGCGAAATCGGACACGGCCGGGAATCGCCCGTCGGTCAACAGGTACACCTCGGCCTGGATGCCGTCGGCACTGAAATACGTTCGCTCTTTGCCAGGTTCGGGGTTGGCCGGCGCGGCCGCTTCGTTTTCGGTGCTGCGATTGGGGTTCGACAAACTCGCGGCGAGGGCCAGGGCTTCGTCGATTCGGGTCGGGAACTGTGTCGGCTGAATCGAACGCACGGCCGCCTTCAATTCCTCGCGATTGGTCGTGTACGATTGGCGGATTTCGGCAGTGCTGTTGAAGACGATGACCATGCCGGGATCGGCATCCGTGAAAGAATCGATGACGCGAATCGCTTCATCCTTCGCCCAGTCGAGCCGCGTCGGCTTCACGTCGGTGGCGTTCATGCTCGCCGAATTGTCGATCATCAAAATGTAATGCCGACCACCGCTGACGGCCCCATGCGTCCGAGGGCCGAGCGCCGCGTAGATGAACGTCAGCACGGCCAAGAGTTGGAGCAACAGGAGCACGTTCCGACGCAACCATTGCATGAGCCGGTTGACGTGCAAATCTTCGACGCTTTTCTTCCAAAGGAATGTCGAGGGAACGCTGATCGACTTGCGTTTGAGTCGCAGAAAGTAGAGCAGAATGATGATCGGTGGAACGCAAAAGAGTGCGATCGCGGCGGGCAGGGCGAGTGCCACGCGATGGCTGACGTTGAAACTCGATTCGAGCCAATCGTTGATCTCTTTGCTGTAACCCCCGAGGTCGGCCCCGAAGATGACCACGCTCGGCAGCGCGAGCAAAACTAAGGCGACGACCGCGATCAAGAAGAGCGTGCGCATCGGTTTCGGTCGATCCGGTTTCAGGGGTGTCGTTGTAGCCTCATTTCATCCATTTGTCTGCAAACGCCGTGAACACCTTCCAGTCGTCGGCGTTCATTTCGTGCGAACCCTTGCGAATCCAGTAACCCAGTCGGCTGTCGATCAATTGACCGGGGGCGGGGAATTCCTGGGCACTCAACCCGTCGACACCGAGGAGTTTGTAAACGGGGGTGGCACGTTTCATCATGTCGAATTGGCCAGTCGGGTTGGCCCACGCATCGTCGGTGGCGTTGCTGTAGAGCACCGGTCGCGGGGCGCAGAGTGCCAATAGCGAATGTTGGTCGAAAGGCAGTTTCGAGGGGTCGTCGTTGAACGCTTTGAAATTCGTGCTGAACCAATGCGGGAAGCTGGTGTTGATGCGTTGGATACCTTCGGCTTTAGCGTCGCTGTGCCGGCTCGGGGCCGTGCCGCCGCAGCCTGCTTGGTGTGGGAAGGCCAGGGCAATCCGGTCGTCGAAGGCGGTGGCCAGCAGCACGGTTTTACCTAGGCGAGAGTGCCCGACCGCCGCGATGCGCTTGGCGTTGAACTCCGGCTGCGTGACGATGTAGTCGATGGCGCGATGGAGGCCCCAAGCCCAGCAGATGATCGTCGCCGGGAAGTCGTCCGGCAGCGCCCCTTTCGGAACCGGCGTGATGTACGGCCGCATGCCTCTGCGTTCGTCTTTGGTATCCGGATCGATGTCGCCGCTGTAAAAGGTGACGACGCCGTAACCCGCTTGGACGATCTGCTTGAGTGGCCAGACTTTCGCGAGTTTGCCGCGACCTTCTTCCGTCGACCGATTTTGCTTCACACCCGGATAGTTCTCGTAAATCCACGTTGTCGGAATTCGGATGTTCGCGTCGGCAGTCAGCGTGTGGTTGCCCGAGAAATTCATGCCGACGAACAGCGGTGCGCCATCTTTCGGGCGATCGTTTGGGAACGCCATCAAAAGGTGAATCGGCGGGCAGTCCTCGATCCCCACCGACAATTCCACTTCGCGCAGGGTGCCGATGCCGCCGAACGCTTTCTCGTCTTCGTGCAGCACCTTCGCCGAAATCTTCGTACGGATTTCCGGGTAGCGCCCGTACATGTGCTTTTGGAAAAGTTCTTTAAGCTCAGGTTTCCTTTTCTCGTTCCACTCCTCTCGGGTGGAGACTTTCGTGCCGTCTTGCAGAATCAACGGATCGGGGAAGTCGGTCGCGAGCAGTGGCGAAGTCACAAGCAAAGCTCCGAAGAGACCGAGTGTCAGACGCATGGAGGAATCCAACTGCCTAAGGTTTCGAAGCCGTGAGAATTCGGTTCGGTGGTGTCACGCGAACGCTATATCCTAACATTATGTCAGTATCCGTACCGTATCGATGAGGATTCTTGCGATGACCACTCCCGCACTGCTCCGTGGACGCACCTACGAAAACATTACCGAGACGTACGGGAATACCCCGCTCATCAAACTGAAGCGCGTGACGCAAGGCTGTTTTGCCAGCCTCGCGGCCAAGCTCGAAAACTTCAACCCCCTCTGGAGCGTGAAAGATCGAATCGGCATCGCGATGCTCGATGCGGCCGAGGCCGCTGGCAAAGTGACCAAAGACACGGCCATTATCGAAGCGACTTCGGGAAACACGGGCATCGGCTTGGCGTTCGCTTGCGCCGCGCGCGGCTATCGGCTCATCATCACCATGCCTGAAAGTATGTCGCTGGAACGCCGCCGACTGTTGAAAGCATTCGGGGCCGAATTGCACCTGACGCCGCGTGAACTGGGTATGAAAGGAGCCGTGGCCACATCCGAAGAATTGTTCCGCAGTTTCGGGGGCGAGCCGAAAGCGTTCATTCCCCAACAGTTCCGAAACCCGGCGAATCCGCAAATTCACCGAACCACGACTGCCGAAGAAATCTGGCGCGATACCGCGGGTGAGATTGATATTTTCGTGGCGGGTGTTGGCACCGGCGGGACGATCACGGGTTGCGGGGAAGTGTTCAAAGCGCGGAAGCCGGGGGTGAAGATCATCGCCGTGGAGCCGAGCGCCAGCCCCGTGATCACGCAGCACTTCGTGCAGAAGATCCCCAAAGATCAACTGAAGCCCGGCCCGCACAAGATTCAGGGGATCGGCGCCGGTTTCATTCCGGACAACTTGAACCTGAACATTTTGGATGAAGTCATTCAAGTGACCGACGACGAATCGTTCGAGATGGCCCGCCGGTTGGCTAAAGAAGAGGGGATGCTCTGCGGGATCAGTTGCGGGGCCGCGGCCGCCGCCGCGATCAAAGTTGGGATGCGGCCCGAGAACGCCGGCAAACTCATCGTGGTGATTCTCCCCGATCTCGGAGAACGCTACCTCAGCACCGCGCTTTATCCACAAGAGTAGGGCGGTGTAGAAAAAACGGCTTTCCGCCATGCCCCTGCGGGATTCGGCGCGGTACTATTGGGGCTGTGGATGTTCCACAGCCCATTTTCATTTGGGTGGTGACGATGTTGCGTACCACAATTCTGTACCTGGTTTTGGTAGCTATCGCGGCCATCGCCGCGCCCGTGCCGAAGGAAGTGAAGCGGGGCGTGGCGTTGGAGGGAAGTTGGGAAGTGGTGGAATTACACATGCAGGGTCAAGCGATCGATACTTACAACGGTGCAGTTTGGAACATCACTAAAGAATTGATCAAAATCGATCATCCCGTCTCCACCGGGATGCCTGCTTTAAGCAACAAAATCATCAGCGTTGAGATCACAGCCACCAGTAAAAATCTAGACTATACCAATTCACAAGGGATTGTTCGAAAGTGCATTTTTGAAATCGATGGCGACTCCATAACCCTCTGTATTCCGTTGACAACCGACCGCCCTGAGGAACTGAAGGCTGGCCAGAACAACCTTCTTTACAAATTCAAACGTGTCAAGGAGTAGACTGATGCGCGGCTTGATCATGATCCTACTTTTGACACCGTTTGCATTCGCGGCCCCGGTTCCTAAAGAAGTAAAGAAAGGTTTTACGTTGGACGGAACTTGGGAAGTCGTTGAGTTCCAAATGCTCGGCCAAGTGACGACTGCCTACAACGGTGCCTTTTGGAAAGTCGGTAAAGATTCGATTGATATCGAGTACACAGCGGTGAGCGGCTTAACACCTGTCAGCAATAAAAGAATCGCGATCGACACGACAACCACACCCAAGCACCTGGATTACACAAATTACTTGGGTCAAGATCGCAAAGCTATTTTCGAAATCGATGGCGACAAATTGACACTTTGCATACCGACCAATCCGCCCGATCGCCCCAAGGAATTGAAGCCCGACGAAACCAACTTGTTTTACATTTTCAAACGGGTCAAGGAGTAGCCCTGTGCGAACCGCCATCGGATTCATCGTATTCACGGCACTTCCACTGATGGCAGCACCGGTACCAAAAGAAGTGCGTGCCGGGGATGACCAACGAATCGTCGGCGTTTGGAAGTTGACGAAAGCGAAATATGGCGACGGCGACTTCGATTCGGCCATCGGCACCAAGTGGACACTCGGGGCCGATGGCAAAGCCGTACGAGACCGCCCAAATGAAGGAATCGGCACCGCGACATTTCAAATCGATCCGAAGGCGGATGTGAAAAGATTCGAGTGGATGACCGATGAAGGGAATCATTTTCAGGGTGTCTACGAACTCGAAGGCGATCTCTTCAAAGTCGTATTGGTGGTCAAAGGACGAGATCGACCGAAACTGTGCGAACCGACCGAAGGTGGATACTGTTTCGAATTCAAACGGGAGAAATGAGGAATGCGAACACTACTTGTGTTACTGCTATCGCTGCCGATGGCCTTTGCCGCCCCGGTGCCGAAGGAAGTGAAGAAACAGATTGATGCGGCATGCTTCGTCGGCACTTGGGAGATCACGACACTGCGTAGCAACGGAAAACCACTCGGCAAAGCCCACTGGACGTTCGATGAGTCATTGAAAATGATCTCGGATCCACTCCCTGGTGAAGCGGGAGGTCGTACTAAGTGGATCATCAAGATCGACCCGATCAAAAGTCCTAAGGAAATTGATATCGGTGAATTCTTGGGTATTTACGAATTTGTCGGAGAAGAAATTCAAATCGCTTACAAGCTTGGTGCTCGACCGACCCAAATGGGTACCGTTACTGAACAGTTCTACACTGTAATGCGATTAAAACCCGATGCGAAGAAATAGAGGGGGTCATTGCACGGTGGGTATTAGATTTCGGCCAAGGTCAGATGGATTTTGGTAAGCTGAGCATCATCGAATTCCATCGCCCCGTGCCGAAGACGTGAATGCCATGCCGCCGGATTGGAAACAACACCTCGAACTCGCACTCGTACCGGGCTTGGGGCCGAAACTCACCGCCGCCTTATTGCAGCACTTCGGTTCCGCTTCGGCCGCATTGCAAGCCTCGGCGGTCCAGCTCGAAACGGTGCCGAAAATCGGGTCGCTTCTCGCCAATCAATTCGCCAAATCGTTCCGGACCGTCGACGCCTCCGCCGAAATAGCCAGCTTGGAAAAGCATTCCGTTTTACTCGCGTTGCTCGGCCAGGAACCGTATCCGTCGCGGTTGGCCACCATCGACGATGCTCCGCAACTGCTCTATTACCGAGGCACGTTCGCCGAAACCGATGGCCAATCCGTCGGTATCGTCGGCTCCCGGCAATGCACTGCTTACGGTCGCCGCATGGCCGAACGGATTGCCGCTGGACTCGCCCGCGCCGGTTGGACGGTGATTTCCGGGCTGGCACGCGGTATCGATGGCTACGCCCATCAAGCGGCGCTCGATGCGGGTGGCCGGACGATCGCGGTTGTGGCCGGTGGACTGTCGAGAATTTATCCGCCCGAGCATGTCGCCCTCGCCGACTCCGTGGCCAGTCACGGGGCGATCCTCACGGAAACGCCGATGACGGTCGCCCCGCAACCGGGCATGTTCCCGGCTCGCAATCGGATCATCAGTGCGCTCAGTCGGGGCATCGTGGTGATCGAAGCGAATGCCCGGAGCGGTGCCCTGATCACGGCGTCTCATGCGGGTGAACAGGGGCGTGAGGTGTTCGCCTTGCCGGGCAATGTGGACAGTGGCCCGAGTGCCGGTTGCCTAGAATTGATCCGCAAAGGTGCCCGGTTGGTTCGCGATGCGGACGACATCATCGAAGATCTCCGCGGCATTGCCCCGCCCGATTTGCCGCCGAAACCCCGCGTCGTGTCGCCTCCGGAGCGGGCGCTTTTTGCCCCGACACTTCCGACGCCCGAAATCATCCGCGAAAAACCGACGGGACTCGACGACAACCAGATGCGTATTTGGGAAGCACTCACCGAGCCGAAACACGCGGACGTGTTGGCCCGTGAACTGGCACTTCCCTCCGGCGATCTCACCCGGATGCTGATGATGCTGGAAATGAAGAAAGCCATCCGCCGGTTGCCGGGGAACAACTACGAACGGCGATAGTCGCCTACAGTATCAGGTGAGTCTCGGGTGAAATCTGCAACGATTCAAAAGGAACCTTCGAATGACCATCGTGCTTTGGGATATCGACGGGACGCTCATCCGCAGCGGTGGGGCCGGAAAACTCGCCATGGAAGCAGCCTTGCGTGCGGCATTTGGCATCCGAGAGATCAACGACAACGTGCCCTACAGCGGCCGCACCGATGTCGCCATCGTCCGTGATTTGTTAGTGGCCCACGACTTGCCCACGACGGACGAAAATCAAATGCTCCTCCGCGAAGCCTATTTGCACGAATTGCCGGACTGTCTGACGTCGGCGGTCGGTGAAATTTTGCCGGGCATCTCCCAATTGGTCGAAAGCTTCCACCGGAATGAGAACGTCCTCCAGGGGTTGCTGACGGGCAATGTGCAGCGCGGCGCCCGGACGAAACTCGAACACTTCGCCCTTTGGGATTTCTTCGGCCCCGGCGGATTCGGAGATCGTCAGTCCGACCGAAACGAAGTGGCCCGCGAAGCGTTGCAAGCCGTCGAAACGCACCTGGGCCGCGAAGCGAATCGCGCGGAGATTTGGGTCATCGGCGATACGCCGCACGACGTCACGTGCGGTCGGGCCATCGGGGCGAACGTGCTGGCCGTGGCCACGGGTTGGCACCCGATTGCCGAATTGGAAGCGTGCCACGCCGATCATGTGCTGAATGATTTGGGCGATACGGATCGGGTTCGCACGCTCTTGGGAATCGGGTAACTGATTCCGTTCACTTGTCGCCAACTCCATCTTCTGCAAACTAGCGTGACGATGGAGCTTTCACGTCACCTGCGGGTCGAGAATGTCGCCCGCCTGAATCCGACCGCCCCGCACCAGATCGACGTGGGTCGCTCGGTGGTCGATGCGGTCGAACTCATGCGCGCCGAACGTGTCGGCTGCTTGTTGGTCACCCGTGCCGGCGAATTGGTCGGAATCTTTACCGAACGCGACTTGCTCAAACGCGTGTTGGCCGTTGGGAAACCGCTGGGCGACCCACTGATCGACGTGATGACGGAGAAACCGGCTTCGGTGCGCATCAACGAGCCGATTCGCACGGCGATCCGCACCATGGAAGAAGGCGGCTACCGTCACTTGCCCGTCGTCGATGAAAACAACCGCCCCGTCGGCGTCCTGTCCGCGAAACGGATTGTGCGTTACTTGGTCGAACACTTCCCCGCGCTGGTTCGCAATCAGCCGCCGGTGCCGAACCAATACCCGGAATCGCCCGAAGGGGCTTAGAAAATCCGTTCCACTGTCACGTTTGTAACGTCCTTGTCACGTTGGTTAAAACTTAATTCCCCCTTGCTCGTCGAATCGGTTAGGCTGTCCGCCTGTCGATCTCTCTGCGTATGGGGTTTTTCCATGTCACGGCTCACTCTCTGGCTCATGGGCGCGTCCCTGGGGTTGCTTTCTCTCGGTGTTGTGCTCACCCCCAATTCCCAGGCCAGCGACATCGGCTATGTCGAAGATTTCTCACTGGCGAAGGATCGTGCGACCAGCCTCAAGCAGCTCATTCCGGGAACCGAAGATTTTTACTACTACCACGCACTGCACTACCTCCAAACCGAACAATTCGAAAAGGTCGAACCGCTCACGGTGCTCTGGTACGCACGCCACAAACAGACGGCTCGCCTCACTGAAATCCAGACGCGCTACGCTCTGTTATTGTTTGAGAAACAACCCGAGAAGAGCTTGGCATACATCCGCAGTCGATTGAATCTGAGCTTCTCGCATCAAAAAGAGATCGCCGGGGCCAGCGCCGATCTGCCGACATCGCTCGACCCAAAAACGATCACCCGCGACACACTTAAGGCATCGTCCCTCGCGCGTTTTGGAAACTTGCAGAACTTCGAAGATCACAGCCTGGACTGGATGGCAGCCGAGACGCTGACCTGGGAGAACCGCCGCCAATTGTTGACGCGGTTGACCCGGCCCGACCTGCCGAATTTACCGAAACTCATCGCCGACGATCTCAATGCCGAGTACGCCGGGCCGTTCGGGGCCATGGCCATTCACAATCAGTTGACCCTCGTTCAACTCGAAGAGTTGTTGAAATTGAAGCCCGGACTGCGGAACGAAGTGGCGTTCATCAACACGTACATCTTGAAGTTGCACCCCGGTGCCGACGACGATTGGAAACGAGATCGCAAACTGACGCAGGCGTATCTGGAACGGTTGCAGAACTTCGCCGAACGGTTGGCCCCGGTTCACAATCCGCTCAAAGCCCACATTTTGTATCACCGACTCGCCTTCGACCGGGCCGGTGGCATCTACGATCACGCTCGGTTCTTGGAGTACATCAAGCTCCCCCGTCAGCAGCAGTACATGAGCCGAGCGCTGTTGATGAGCGACGAGGCCAAGAATAGCCCGGCCACTCTCACGGCGGACTATTTCCCCATCACGAAGCTGCCGGCCGTCAACAACGATGAATTGCTGGTGCGGAGCTACCTCGCGCATTTCTTCGTCGAGGAGACGAGCATCAAAGTGTACGAGCCTTACATCCTCGATACGGTTCTGAATGCCCTGCTCGCAGAAACCAAGGTCGTGAACGGCCTCGGGGAGAACGAAAAATGGGCGTCGCAACTATTGCCGGAGGCGCTCAAGCAGTTGAAGGAGCGCGTCGACATCGATTTCGCCTTCACGAATAAGACGGATTTGGCCGTCGAAGACCCGATCAAGATCGAACTCTTCGTGAAGAACGCGCCGAGCTTGCTCGTGAAGATTTACGAGATCAACACCAAGCATTACTACCGAACGACCGGCAAGGAAGTGGACACCGACATCAACCTCGATGGGCTGGTGGCGAATGCCGAACGGACGATCCTCGGCAGCATCGACCCATTCCGACGCGGTTCGGTGATGATCGAATTCCCGGATCCCAAAGGTACGCCAAACTTCCCGGAGAAGAATCGGCCGGGGGTGTACGTCGTTGACCTCATCGGCGGCGGCAAGAGCAGCCGGGCGTTGATCCGTAAGGGGCGCATTCGCCCGATTGTGACCACCGGCAGCGCCGGCCAAATTGTGCGTGTGATCGATGAAGCGAACAAACCGGTGCTCGGGGCGACAGTCTGGCTCGGGGGCCAAGAATACACCGCCGACAAAGACGGGGCCATTGTGGTGCCATTCAGCACGGCACCGGGCCGCAAGCCAATTGTCATTAGCAAAGGTGAGTTCTCGTGCCTCGATTATTTGCAGCATCAACCCGAAGCGTTCCAATTGACCGCCGGGATCCACGTCGACCGCGAAGCCCTGTTGACCCAGCGAATGGCCTCGCTCTTCGTCCGGCCCGGGTTGACGCTCAATGGCAAACCGGTGTCGATCAGCTTGCTTGAGGAGCCACGGTTGCGGATCACCTCCGTCGATCACGACGGTGTGCCGACCTCGCTCGAAATCCCAAATTTCTTGCTGTTTGAAGACCGCGAAACGACACACGACTTCCGGGTGCCACCACGGTTGAGTTCGCTGACGGTCACGCTCAACGCCAAAGTGAAAGTGCTGAGCACCGGCAAGACGGCCGACCTCGTGGCGACGCAGAACGTCACCGTCAACGCCATCGATTTGACCGACCGCGTGGAAGAATTGCACTTCGCCAAGTTCGGGGCGAACTACGTCCTCGAACTGCTCGGTCGCACCGGTGAAGCGAAGGCCGACCGTCCTGTGTCGGTGTCGATCAAGCACCGCGATTTCAAGGAACTCGTGCCGGCGACGCTCAAAACCGACGCCCAGGGCCGCGTGACACTCGGCGCGCTTGCAAACGTGACGTGGATCACGGCTCGAGGCCCGGACGGAGTGGACCGGCGTTGGAATTTGTCCGAAGATCGGCACACTTATCGCCAACTCGTCCATGCGAAACTCGGCGACGTGGTGGCCATGCCTTACCTCGGCACCGCGGGCAAACCGACCCGTGAGGAGCTGGCGTTGTTCGAAGTTGTCGGTACGAATATCCGTGCCGACAAGTTTGACGCCATCAAGATTGTCCAGGGCCGCATCGAAATCCAAGGGCTTGCGGCAGGCGATTACGACCTCTGGTTGAAGCGGACCGGCGAACGCATCCGCATCCGCGTGGCGGATGCCACCGTGCAAGATGGCTACTTGCTCGGACAGGTTCGGCAGTTGCAAATCGCCGGGTTGAAACCGGTGCAGATCGAAACGATTGTCGTCAAGGACAATGATCTTGTGGTGCAGCTGCGGGACGCGTCGAAGTTCGCCCGTGTTCACATCTTCGCCACCCGGTACCAGCCGGCCTTCGACGTCTTCGAGCAGTTCGGCAAAGTCCGCGATGCCGAGCCGGACGGTCAATCGCCGCTGTTGGCGAATTCGGTCTATCTGAGCGGTCGCAATATCGGCGACGAGTACCGCTATGTGTTGGATCGTCGCAACCAGAAGAAGTACCCCGGCAACCTGCTCGAACGGCCGATGTTGCTGCTCAACCCGTGGGCCGTGCGCACGACGGAAACCGGCGAGCAACTCGCGGAGAAAGGCCAAGAGTTCAGTGGCGTCGGCGGCCCGGTCGTCGGATCTGTGCTCCCCTCACCAGCCACCGTCGGCAAAAGTGATTCAAGAGGTATTGCCGGGATTACGGACAGTTCCAACCTCGATTTCCTGTACGACGCCAGCGCCGTGGCGATGAACTTGACCGCCGACAAGGATGGCGTGGTGAAGGTACCGGTGAAGGAGTTCGGCCCGCACGCCATGATTCACGTCGTCGCTTGCGACCCACTGAACACGACCGTACGCAGCACCACCTTGCCCGAGAAGGCCGCCCTCTTCGCCGACCTGCGCTTGAAGAAGGGGTTGGATCCGACCCTGCACTTCACCCAGCAGAAACAAGTGACGATCCTCGACGTCGGCAAAGAATTCAAGCTCGACGATGCCGCGGGGAGTCGGTTCGAAGCCTACGACAGCTTGGCCAAAGTCTATTCGCTCTACGCCACGCTCTCGAAGGATCCGAAGCTCGCCGAGTTCGCGTTCCTGCTGAAGTGGCCGAAGTTGAAGATCGCCGAGAAGCGCACGCTCTACTCGCAGTTCGCCTGCCACGAGTTGAACTTCTTCCTGAGTAAGAAAGATCCCGAATTCTTCAACGCGGTCATCAAACCGTACTTGGCCAACAAGAAGGACAAGACGTTCCTCGATCATCGCCTGCTCGACAACGATGTGTCGAAGTTCCTGCAGCCGTGGGAGTTCGGCCGGCTGAACGTGCCCGAGCGGATCGCGCTGGCCCAGCGGGTGCCGAACGAATTGCCCAAGACCGCCCGGCACCTCGCCGACTTGCTCAAGCTGCTGCCGCCCAGCCTCGACCGCGATCTTTTATTCTTCGACACCGCCGTCTCCAACGGAGCGATGGACAAACCAGAAGATAAAGTCTTTTTCAACCTGAGCGAATTGAAAGAGCTGCAAAAAGACGCACAGGTTGCACGGGATGAATCTGCCCCCGGTGTGCCCCCGGCACCCGCTGCCCCAGCAGGTGGAATGCCAGGCACCAAAGGCTTTGGCGGAGAAATGCCCGCCAGGCCGGGAGATAATGCCCCCGGTAAAGATGGCGCAGGCAAAGAAGAATTTGGTCAAAGTCGATCTGCGAAGAAGCAAGATGCGGCCAACTCAGAGCGCTACCACCTCGCAGATCGTTCGAAATCCTCATTTGTACGCCAGCTCTACCGCAAGATCGACCCGACCATGGAGTGGGCCGAGAACAATTATTACAAGCTCCTGATTCAGCAGCAGAATGCCGACCTCGTTTCGGTGAATGCCTTCTGGGCCGACTACGCCAAGCACACCGAGGGCGGGTTCCTCACCGAGAAGATCCCGACAGCCTCGCGGAACTTCACCGAGATGATGCTGGCCCTCGCGGTGCTCGATCTGCCGTATGAAGCGGGCAAGCACAAGGTCGCTTTCGATGGTGGCCGCATGACCCTCACCCCCGCCAG
>JAYSYJ010000063.1:0-6669 GCA_043727675.1 Fimbriiglobus sp. | reverse complement strand
CCGTCAGCCAAAGAACGGTTGGACGTGCCCACCGTCATGCTGCTCTCGGCGGTCGTCGCATTGTTTTGCTACTCCGGCTACTTCGTCCTTCTATTGATGTCACAAACGACCGAAGGTCCTGCTGCGCCCGATCCGACTGGCTTCGTGAAATACAAGCCGCCGGTCTTCAGCTCCAAAGGGATCGAACTCGCCCTGATGTTCGGCGGGCTCTTTTCGTTGATCGGGGCGACCACCCCATTCGCGCAACGGTTGGTCAAACTTCGCTGGCGGAGAATCTACGCCCTGGCCAAGCTATCGGTGCTCGAAGTGTACCGCCGCCGAATCGTGGTCGTTGTGCTGCTGGTATTTATCCCGATCTTCTTCCCGATCGCTTGGTTCTTGCCGAGCAAACCGGCCGATGAACTGCGTCTCCGCGTCGAGGTGATGTCCGGATTCCTGCAATTGGTGATGCTCGTCACGGCGGCCGGCTTCGTGTCGTTTGCCCTCCCGAGCGATGTGAAGAACCAAAACATTTACACCATCGTGACCAAGCCGGTCGAACGGTTCGAGATCATCCTCGGGCGATTTCTGGGTTATGGATCACTGGCGACGTTCGCGCTACTCTTCCTGACGATGGCCAACTGGCTCTTGATTGAATCGGCCATCAGTTCGAAAAATATTTCGGAGCAGGCCAAAGACGAAACGTTCAAAGCCCGTGTCCCGCAACGCGGCAAGCTCATATTCGAATCGTGGAAAGGCGATGTGGAGGGGATCGATGCCGGTCGGGAATTCAACTATCGCAAATACATCGCCGGCAATCCCCGCACCAGCCAACGGGCTGTTTGGTCGTTCGACAGTGTGCCGAGTTCTTTGGTCAGCGCATCCGGCAATCAAGTGCCCATGGAATTCACCTTCGATATTTTCCGTCTCGGCAAAGGGGTCGACGACCAAGGCGTGGATGTCAAAATCCGGATCGTGAGTTGGCAGAACGAACAAGTGGCGCCCGCCGTGGCGAACGTGGGCACCGGGGACTGGGGCTGGAAATCTCCGAGCGAGTCAGCCCGCGCCCAGATGGCCAAGAATCTTGGTGGCACCCCTGAAGATTACGTGAATTCGGAAAAGAAGTATCTCGACGATGCGCGCCGGCTTTTAGCCGAGGCACTCGGCGGCCAAGCGGAAGATTTCAAAGAACCGATCTCGATCATGACGACCACCATGGACGCCTTGTTGAATAACAAGGCCGATGATAAAGATCGGAAAATCTGGGACGTGGCGAACAAGCTCGCCGGGGACTACGGATTCTTCGAAATCAGTACGAAGAACATTTACGATAATCAGCCTGAGAAAATCCTAGTTCCGGCCGCATTGTTCAAGAACGCGTCCGAGTCGCCCCCGGCTCGCAAAGATGACCAAGGCAAACCGTTGCCGGCACCGGCCCGCGTGAAAGTCTACGTGAAATGCACGAGTATTTCGCAGCTGTTGGGGATGGCCGAGGGCGACTTTTATATTTTGGAAAAAGAACGGGGTTTCGGGCAAAACTATCTGAAGTCGGCGATCGGACTCTGGTGCCGTGTGATGATCGTCATCGGCTTGGCGGTCTGCCTGAGTACCTACTTGGCCGGAGTGGTCACGTTCTTGACCACGGCGTTCTTGTTTCTCGTGGGCATGTTCGCCGACGTTTTGGCCAACTTGCTCAACGGCAAATCTGGAGTCAAGGGCCCACTCGGCTCGGCCAACCAGATATTCCAAGCGCAGCAATCGACCGCCCAAGATGACGGCTCGCCGACGCTGCGGGCCGCCGACTTCTTCGACCGGGCCTTCGGGTGGCTCATGCGGAGGGTCTTCAACTTGATGCCCGACATCGATGCATTCAACTGGACGCCCTACGTTTCGGAAGGCTTCAACATACCATTCGAGTGTATGGTGATGAACGTCCTCTCGCTCATCGGGTATCTGTTCCCATGGTTCTTACTCGGATTTTACCTGCTGCGATCCCGCGAAGTCGCCGCGTGATGAATGCGGATTCACTTCGGCCCTCCGGTCGAAGTGAATCGTTCAGTTTGTAGGCGTCAGTATTCAGAGGTTCTGTCATGACCGATAACATCCGCCGCCGGGCGACCATTCGCAAGGTCAGCTATTTCGGCTTGATCCTGGCCCTCTTCACCCTCAGCATGTTCTGGCGTGGCCTCATCGGGTTGCCGATCGGCAATGCGGCTCGCGCCGCCCAAGATGCTCCCAACGGCATAGCTCGTGTCGGCGACCGGATCGCCCGATTGCCGATTCTCAAACAAGCTGACGAACTCGAACTCCGAGAACTCGACAGTGGCGACCCCGAAGTCGCCGGCAGTGCCGCCCGGCACAGCATGCTCGGATTGCAGGGCATTGTGATCACGGTGCTCTGGAGCCAAGCCATCGAGAAGCAGAAGCGTGGCGAATACCACGACTTCGAATTGCTCGTGAACGTCGTCACGGAATTGCAGCCGAACTTTGTTCAGCCTTGGCTCTTCCAGAGCTGGAACATCTCGTACAACGTGTCGGTTGAAAACGATAAGCTCGGCGACATGTACTTCTACATCGCCCGTGGCATCGACCTGCTGGCCAAGGGTGACCGACGCAACACGAAGGTTTACCGTGGCGCCGGCGAGGCGTCGAAAGTCGGCTCGCCCGATATTCGATTCACAATCGGCTTTTATTACCAGAACAAGTTCAGCGTGTCGGACAAGGTCGATGTGCTCCGCAGCCTCATGCACGTCTCCGCGATCAAACCCTCCGAGCGCGATCCCGATACTCTGATGCCCAACGGCCAAGTCGACGACAAGAAGTTCCGAGAGTTTTGCGAGCGAAACCCGCAATTCGTTCGCCGATTACAAACCAAGCTCAACCGGAAGTCGCCGGCGGCGGTCGTCGATTTCCTACGGACGAACCGACAGGTTCCGACGCGCTACGACATCGACAACAAGAACTTGGATCGGAAAGATCTGCTCGTGTCGGACGAAAGTCAATTTCCGATCTTCCCGCCGCAGTTTGTCAGCAAGCAGCGTGAACTCACTGGCCGTGATGAGACCAACGACTCGTACGATGCCTTCCTCGCGGCACGGGCTTGGTACGAATATGCTCAGTCGATCGTCCCGCCACCCGTCGAAGGCGAACCGACCACGGCACCCCGGCGCGGCGAATATGACGAATACAAATACCGAATCCCGACGAAACCGATGCTGATTTTATTCCGGATGCAACCCTCGCGGTCGCAGACGTACCTCGCGGAGTATCTTCAAAAAGAGGGTTGGTTCGATGAAACCACACGCTGGAACCCAGATGAGTTGGTCGATTCCGGCAATGCCTGGTTCGCCAAAGGGAACAACCCGCCGTTGTTGATTGCGGCCAAAGGCTCGACCCTGACGGCCGACTCCGCTTCGGCGATCCCCGTTTCTTCGCTGTCGGCTTTCACCGATGCCCACGCGATGTGGGAAGACTACGGTCGTATGAACGGCTTGATCCTCACTCCGACACAGCTATTCAAGTACGGAGAGGATGCCGCCAAGACTTCGGTACTCGGACAACCCGGCGGCCAGCTCCCGGATTTCACCGACGATCAACTGGCCACGCTGGGGTTGAAACGAGAGTGGGTCAAAGCGCGCAAAGCGCTTCTGTACTACCAGCAGAACCTTTCGGTGAGCAACTTCCCCTTCTTCTTGTCTTCGACGGAAGCCGAAGCGAGCCGGGAAATGGTCGAAGCTCGTAAGTTGCTCTGGGAGGCGAACCGCTCGTACGCCGCCGCGAAAACGGCTGAGGCGATTCGTCTCTTCACCGAGGCGAATGCCAAATGGCGGTTGGCCTTGCTGAAACACGACAAGTTCCACAACGGCGAGCGCAACGATAACGTGCAGGAACTGACGGCGGAAATCGAAATCAAACTGATGAAACTGCTCGTGGATGAACGCAAAGTCCCAGCGGCGAAATTGGCACTGCAAGCTCTGGTTCCACAAGTCGATGAGAACGCGGATCGCGAACTCACCAACGCATTGGCCGAAGTGGAAACATCCAATCGCATCGCCCTCGAACTTTTAAAAACCATCAATCCGGCGGCAACACCCGAAAGTATTCAAGGTGACGGCGAATACGCCTACCTGAAAAATTACACGACGAAAACCCGCGATATTCCCTGGGTCAACCCACGGGCGCGGGATGGAATCAAAATCAAGGAAGGGCTGATGCGTCAGCCGGCCGCCCCACCACTGCCGTCCGGGCCCGGTGGACCTGGCGATCCGAGATCACGCCCGAAACCAATGCCGGCTCAATAATGGCAATCCCCCGAATAGCACTGGCCATCCTGGCCCATCCGGACGACGCTGAATTCCTCTGTTCTGGAACTCTTGTCCGGCTTCAGCGCGAGTGCGGTTTCGAGATCCACATCGCCACGATAACGGCTGGTGATTGTGGGTCGGCGGAACTCCCCCCCAATGAAATCGCCGCGATCCGCCGGGCGGAAGGCCGAGCCGCCGCGTCTGCGGTCGGGGCGACGTACCATTGCCTCGAAGTGCTCGACCTCCGCGTGCACTACGGCGATGCCCAACTCGAAATGGTCTGCCGGTTACTCAACGCCGTGCGACCGCAACTCGTGTTGACTCATAGCCCGGACGACTATCACCTCGATCACGAGCAGACCAGCCGTCTCGTCCGCGCGGCGACCTTTGCCGCCCCGATCCAAAATTTCTTGCACCGCCCCGGTCACACGGAGCCGCATCGCCCTTTAGATGCGATCCCGCACCTCTTTTATTGCGACGCACTCGAGGGCAAAGACATTTTCGGCCGACCGATCCCGCCGGCGTTGACGGTCGATATCACCGGTGTCATCGAAGCGAAAGCCGATATGCTGGCCTGCCACGAGAGTCAGCGGGCCTGGTTGCGTAAGCACCACGGTGTCGACAACCTCGTCGAATCGATGCGAGATTGGTCCCGGTCGCGCGGGGCCGAAGCCGGCGTGGCCTACGCCGAGGGTTTCCGTCAGCACCTCGGCCACAGTTACCCCCAAGGGAACTGCCTCGCAGACTTGCTGGGGCTGGCGTCAGGTAGTTAGGGCACTTCCCATGCGACTCGTCATGATGGGCACCGGCACTTTTGCCGAACCGACGTTCTTGGCCCTCATCGCCGCCGGGGAAGAGGTCGTCGGCTTGGTCACGCAACCCGAGCGCGACGCCGGCAACAAGCGTGGCAGCACCCGCCAAACGGGGCTTGGTATGGCCAACATCGCGGCGAACGCCGGCATCCCCGTCATCCAACCGGGCAGTATCAACACGCCGGAGGGAGTCGCGGCGCTGCGGGCCTTCGACCCTGATCTCTTAGTCGTCGCGGCCTATGGGCAAATCTTGAAACCGGACGTGATCGCGGCGCCGAAGTTTGGGGCCATCAATGTTCATGCGTCTCTCCTGCCGAAGTATCGCGGGGCGTCGCCGATCGCCCACGCGATACAAGCCGGGGAAACACAAAGTGGCGTCACGATCATCCGCATTTCGCTCGGTCTCGATGCCGGCGAAATGCTGAGCCAAGAAGCGTTGGCCATCAAGCCGTCTGAAACCACCGGCGAACTCGAAGCCCGCTTGGCCCCCCTCGGCGCCCGCCTCTGCCTGGGTGTGATTCGGGCGATGAAACTCGGGCCGGTGGCCGGCAGCGTCCAAGATGCGGCCCTCGTGACTAAGGCCCCGAAGTTCAAGAAAGAGCACGGCTTGATCGACTGGTCGAAGCCCGCTCCCGAGATCGTGAATCACATCCGGGCGATGCAACCGTGGCCGACTGCGTTCAGCTACTTTCTCCGGCCCGGCCAGAAGCCGATGCGGGTCATCATCAGTCGCGCGACAGCCCTTGAAGGTGAACTTGGCGAGCCGGGCACGGTGCTCGCCGGGTTACGGATTGCGACCGGCACCGGATGCTTGCAGATCGACGAACTCCAACCCGCCGGCAAGAAGAAGATGTCCGCCGTCGAGTTCCTGCGCGGCAGTCCGGTGCAGCCGGGTTACCGGTTTGGCACTGATGAACCGGGCTGAATGACGTAATGTTTGAGAGAATGATAGGACAGCCATTTGTGTAATGGCGGAGTAGCAAGAAGGACTTCCCTAGACATGGGGTTTGGATTCTGGTTAGATATACCTCAATAACTCAGGAGTAGTTTCTATGTTCCGCTCTTCGCTCTCGGCTCTCCTGATTCTTTCCAACTCAACATGCTTGCAACCGCGACAATTGCCAAGCGAGGCAAATTATGTATATTTTTCGATTTACAACAGCCGCCATGGGAGTTCTCACATTGTTTGTGGTTGTTTCGCGCATTATGCTTGAATGCAACATAGATGGTGACGGTTTTGAAATTCGTTACGGTCGTCTTAACGATATCGTTATAATACTTCGATTCGTTATCATAATCAATTTAACCTGTAGCTTTTCTTTGATTCGGAAGGAGAGTGCCACAAAAGAAGTATCCAATTCGAGTAGTATACGTGCGCAAATATTGAGTATCAACGCATTGATGTTTTTAATTCTGTTCTTGTATCCCATAGTATCTGTGAAATCGTAGTAACGCTTCAGCCCGCTGAACTGGGCGTAACCGTTCACCGCAAGTTGGAAGTTAGCATAAATTGACCTTTGCCACCATGGTCGGCAAGGACTTGCGTTCGAAACGTGCCTTTTTCACCACGCACA
>JAYSYJ010000062.1:0-6711 GCA_043727675.1 Fimbriiglobus sp. | reverse complement strand
TTTTATTTCTGTACCACCAGGTACTGGAAATCGAGTTGCCGAAGATCGATTGTTTGCGCGCCAAAAGGCCCGAACGGTTGCCGGTGGTGCTGGCCGTGGATGAAGTGCGAGCCGTATTAGACAGAATGACCGGCATTCACCGGCTTTTGGCCGAATTGATGTACGGTTCGGGGCTGCGGATTCTCGAATGCTGTCGGCTGCGCGTGAAGGATGTGGACTTCGCCCGGCATCAAATTCTGGTGCGCGATGGCAAGGGGGAGAAGGATCGCGTGGTGCCGTTGCCCCGGCGCGTGGAGGCGAAGTTGCGCGAGCAGTTGGTGCATGTGAACGTGGTTCACGGCCGCGATGTGGCGGCGGGACATGGGCGGGTCTGGTTGCCGTATGCGTATGCGGCGAAGTGGCCAAACGCGAATCGGGAGTTGGGGTGGCAGTATCTGTTTTCGTCGTCGAAGTTGAGTCTGGATCCGCGCGTCGATGCCCCCGGATTGAGTGAACCGGAAATGCGCCGGCATCATATTCACGAGAACACGATTCAGAAGGAAGTCAAAAAAGCGGTGATGGCGTGCGGGTTCACGAAGAAAGTGAGTTGCCATACGTTTCGCCACAGTTTCGCCACGCATCTGCTCGAAGGAGGGGCCGACATCCGGACGGTGCAGGAACTGCTGGGCCACGCCGATGTGAGCACGACGATGATTTACACGCACGTGTTGCAAAAGGGGCCGTTGGGCGTGGTGAGTCCGCTGGACCGGTTGTGAATTATGGGCGCAGATTAAGACACCGAAATCGCCGATCGGGATCCGAAGACCCGACAGCCTTCTCCGACCCAGAAGACGACCGAGGTCGTTGCCAGCAGGATGGCCCAGTCGGCGAAGTCGAGGGGAACGGTTCGGAACACCAATCCACCGAACTGCACGAGAACCACCTGCCCGATCAGGATCGCGCCCGCCACGATTAGGAAGCTCGGGTTGTTGCCAAGGGTCGGGAGCACCGACCCACGCCGGCCCCAGCCTTTCGCGTTGAATAGGTTCCAGAACTGCAGCAGCACGAAGGCGTTGAACACAAGCGTCCCGCCTCGGCTCGCGTCGTCCCCCGCTGGCAGTTCACCGATCACTCTCAACCAAAGAATCATCCCGATGAGCAGAGCTAAAAACAGTCCGCCGACGCCGAAGACGAACCGGGCCATCGGTCGTGTGACGATGAATCCGGCCGGGTTCCGAGGTGGTCGGTCGAGCACGCCGGGATGCGGCGGCTCGGTGGCCAATGCCAGCGCGGCGAACGTGTCCATGATGAGGTTCACCCAGAGCATTTGGAGCACAGTCAACGGTAATTCGTAACCGAGGAACGGCCCGAGCACCGCCAGCCCCAGAGCACAGACGTTGATCGTGAGCTGGAACAAGATGAACCGTTGAATGTTCTCGTAGAGCGTACGGCCCCATTTCACCGCCGTGACGATGCTGCCGAACGAGTCGTCCAACAAGACGATGTCGCTGGCCTCTTTAGCGACGGACGTGCCGCTTTTGCCCATCGCCAGCCCGACGTCGGCGTAGTTTAGCGCCGGGCCATCGTTGACGCCGTCGCCCGTCACCGCCACGATGTGCCCCCGGGCTTTGAGCAGGGTCACGAGCCGCAATTTGTCGGCCGGGCGCGCCCGCGCCAAGACGACGATCCGTTCGGCGGTATCTCCCGCTTCCACATCGGACATCGCGGCGAACTCTGCTCCTGTCAGCACAGCACCCTCGACTGGTACGTCGGTTGGCAGGATGCCGATTTGTCGGGCCACCTCGGCGGCCGTGGCGGGCGTATCCCCGGTGACGACTTTCACGGCGATCCCCGCGCGCCGGCATGCTGCGACGGCGGCCGGCACTTCGACGCGCACCGGGTCGGCGAGCGCGACCAGCCCGAGCCAAACAAGACCCGAGGTCAATCTGTCAGCGTCGGGCGTTTCAGCTGCTTCAGGCCGATACGCGAAGCCGAGCGTCCGCATCCCGCGCGATTGGAATCGAGCGAGCGCCGTGGTGATGGCTGTGCGATCCGCATCGGAAATCAGTGCGGCTCCACCCGTCGCGTGGATGCGGTCGCATCCCGCGAGGAGCACTTCGGGCGCTCCTTTGATATGCAAGACATTTCCACCGCGCGCCGAGGTTCCGTGAGTTGCCATGAACTTTCGCTCGGTGCTGAAAGTCCACTGTGTCCGAAGGGCAAACGCTTGCCGGGCTTTGATGTAATCCTCGCCTGCCGCTTGAAGCCACAGGAGCAACGCCCCTTCCGTCGGATTTCCAATGACCTGGATTTCGCCCGCTTCGCGGCCCAAGTGCGCCGTGGTATTCGAGACGATCGCTTCGATCACAAGTGAGCGCAGAGAGGGTGAACTCGGTAGGATCGCCGATTCGGCTCCTTCGAACATCGCCGCGGCGACGCGCATCTCGTTGGAGGTCAAGGTGCCGGTCTTGTCGGAGCAGATGACGGTCGCCGCACCGATGGCTTCGGTGGCGTCCATCCGGCGTACGAGAGTCTGTTGCGCGGTCATCTTTCTCATGCTGTAGGCGAGGCTGAGCGTGACGCTCATCGCAAGCCCCTCGGGTACCGCGACGACGATGATGGTGACGGCAATCATGAAGTCTCGTAGGAATTCGCGCACGGCCGTGCGGGGCAACCATTCGCTTGGATCGCGCGGCACGATTCCGGCCGTGATCCCGACGCCCAGGATCACTGTGAATAGGGCCACTCCCCCACCAGCGGAGATCAGCCATGGGCGTGCGGTGGCCCACCATCCATCAGCATCGTCGTGGTTCTTGTCGATGGGACCGCGGAGGAGTGCGAGCGCATCTTGGGCCACGGGGAGCCAGACTTGGGTGAGTGCCACTCCGACTGCGGCGACGAGTGCGGCGACTACGAGCCACTGTCCGGGGGCTAACACCAGGCTGCCGATGACAGCCCCGCGGCCCACCAGTGCCGCGAAGGCGGCGATCGCTACGGCAAAGCCGACGACGCCGATGATTTTGCTGAGCCGGGCGAGCTGGCGGTTGAGCGGACTGATGACGCCCGTCGATTCAGTTGATTCTCGGAGTGTCTTCCCAATCTCGGTTGCATCGCCGACGGCGGTGACTTCGAACGTGCCGTAGCCGTCCGCCACGGTCGTGCCGCGTAGCAGTGCGGCTGATTCGCCGCCGACGAGTTTGTCGGCGGGGCGTGACTCGCCGGTGAGCTTGGCTTCGGAGACCAGGAGACCGACCGCTTCCACGAGCGTGCCGTCGGCCGGAACCTCCTCGCCGACTTCGACGAACACGAGGTCCCCGACGACCACGTCGCGCTTCGGTACCATTTGGTACGTGCCATCGCGGACGACCTTCGCCGGCACCTCGTCCTCGGCGCGGTTGAGCACGTCGAATTCACGAGCGGCGCGGTGCTCGTTCCAATAGGCCAGGAACGTCGCGAGGAAGATGGCGACCAGAATCCCGGCCCCTTCGGCGATGCGGCCGTCCGCGAGACCGACGGCGATGGCCAGCGCGGCGGCCAGCATGAGGATCCGGATGACGGGATCGTTGAACTTGCTCAAGTACTCCTGCCACCACGTCGAACGCGGGGGCGGTGTGAGCACATTTGCCCCATGCCGTTTGCGGCTCGCCTCAACCTCGGACGGATTGAGGCCGAGGCGGGCGGGGGAAGCGGTCACGTAGCGTCCTCGTACTCAAGTAGCCTTCAATATACGGTTGGCATCGTTTTCCAGTGGCGTTTGTCCAGCGGCACGATCATGAGTCGCTAGGACTTACAGCGAGGGCCATAAAATAGCGGACAGACGGGGCTGGTGGCGGAAATTGGATTATTTGGAACGTCGCGCGAGGACTTCCTTGGCAGCGATTGTGGGCAGGGCGATGGGGTGACCGTCGGCCATTCGGCGGACGATGCCAAAGGCGTCGTCGGTGCCGATGGCCTCCAGTACCCAAATGGCAGCTTCTTCACGTGGCCATCTGTCAGACGAGAGATCTTTCAGATCGCTAATAATCCTAGTTGACCCATTTCTTTGCCGGAATGGTATCGGGACTGACTTCGCCGGAATGTCTGTGCGCACGGTATGTTGCATCCAGAAATTGCGACTTTCGGCCCCTGGACGAATCAAACTGAAATCCATGTATTTCGCCATGTCGGATTCGATCCCAAAGACCATTGCCAACCGTCGTTGCTGCTCCGGGGTTTTGGCCAATTCCCAAAGTTTATCCACCGGGAGGCAATACCGGGGATCGGATTGGCGAAGCAGGTGGCAGGCTTTATCCCAGACTTCCTCGGACGGATGGGGCAACAATGTCAACAACAGCGCACATTGCATAGGGTCGGATCGTATCGGTTTCATGAGCGGCCGGAGGAAGGCGAGCGTCCGATTGGGATTCAGCAGCATTTTCTGTGTGAGGATGTCAGGTCGCTGCGGATAATGCCAATCTTCCCACAAAGATGGCAAAGTGCCGCTCGAAAGCAGTTTCTCCAAATCGGGCTGTGCGATCTTGAATCGAGACTCGATTGCAGCGGACGCCAACTTCGTCGCCTCGACACCCAGATGCCCCTCGGCAAGTCGGTCGATCAGGGCATCCGCCTCGGCACTCCGCGTTTTCGCCAGGTAGCGAACTACCGCGACCTCGGGTGAATATTGGCCGGGATCGGGTACAGCGAGGTTCTCGGTATCGAGATCCATTTCATGCCCCACACCCAACCCGAACTTGAGTTGAATATCCTTCGGTACTGTTGGATCTAGAGTTAGTGACAACCGATATGTCAGCGGGTCAGCGGGTCCAATGATATTTTTGACGAGGGTCACATCGTAAAACTGTGGGAATTCGATTTTGAGATAGACCACCGATGCGAGTCGCTGCCGCTGCAAGTCCGATTTTGCGTAGTCCCATGCGTCGAGGAAATTCATCGCCAAGCGGATATCTCGGTGATACAAACGCAACTGAGCTGCTTTCCAAACCTTGTCATTGTCGTGATCAAGATCATCGATCAGTTGCTTGGCCTCTTTCACGCTCATCGTGATCGGTTCGATCTTCCGATTCAGAAAAGCGTAACCCACTTTCGGATTGGTATAAATCCGGCACCAGAATTTCACCGCGTGGGGCCGGTAAAAGCCCATGTTGCTCCAAAGCCCCTCGAGCTCGGCTTCCTCCTCCGCTGACAGTTGAACCGTCGGCACCGGCGCTGCCTGCAAAGGGAGCGACGCTCCTAACGCGATCAAGAGCGCAAGCAGCCATTTGCTGGGGAACATGGTTCGTCCTCAGTAATGTAAAACCGAAAGTATGAGATTTATCCAATCCTATGTCTTCGGTGGTGAAGTATCCTTACTCGCTAGCTTTGCTCGGGCCGTGGGCTTTGACCCGTCGAGTTGAGACATCACTTTCTGAATCAGCCCAACAGGATTGCCGAGATAGCTGTTACTTGGCATTTTATCGACAATTTGCATCAGACCTGCCGCATCTTTGCCAAGTACATCGGCTAAAACTTGTAAGTGATTCCGCAGCGCTGAAGCTTCGTTTTCTGAGCGTTTCGGTTGCGTGGCTGAAATCCAAACTTCGTCGACGGCGGTTTGAATCCTCGGTGGCAGTTGCACATCCTGGATCTCAATGCGATCAATATTGATACCGTATGAAGTGATCCTCTTCGCCAACTCCGTTTGCAATTCCTTGGCGATACGATCGGGAGTTGCAATTGCAGTCGGCTCGGAACTGCCTTGGAACATCTCGGCGGGTAGGCCTTGCGATGCCTGTTTCGACACGATCAGAAATGTACTCGTTTCGGAAATCAATTTTCTCAAGCAACTCTCGGTCAATGTTTTGACCCAGATCTCTGCGACTGAAAGATGACCTCTCGCAGATCGGTTGGCAGTAACCGCTTCGCTCCCCGAAGTGAGGCGGTCACTCCGGGTCGAGTGCACTTCACTGTCGATCTTGTAAAAGAATGCCTCAAGATTATGAATTTCCCACCAGATCGCTGTTTTTACTTTCAATTGTACTGCATCTCTCGTTAATACTTTCTCATCTATGAACCACGTCAATTGTATAGTCAACGGCGCTCGAATTCGAACCTCTTCACCGAGGACTGGGTAGATAACCTTCAATCCGCCACCCACTACGCTGCCATAAATCTGGTTCCAGACTTTCTTATTTTTCAGCATCAATAGGCCTTCGTTCTGTTCCCAGACGATTAGCTTGGCCAAACCGAAGAGAATGGAAACCTGACGGCCTGAAATAGCACGTTGCTTTGCAAACAGAAGCTTAATAGTTGCGGCGAGGAATAGGCCGCTCACGATAAGAGATAACGCGAACAGTGGTAGAGAAAAACAATAAACGCCTTTCCAAAACAAAATGGTCAAGGACAAGAACACGCCGATAAGTGAAACGGCCGCTAGAACTCCTGCCGCTATTGTTAGCCGACTTGGATCTCTCCAGAAGCTCTGTTCAGTACCCTTGACTTCAACCTTTTCCTCGTGTTCATCAGAACCTTTAGGTACTGGTATCGAATTTTTGCATTTCGGGCAGACTACGGTAAGTCTGCCTGAGCGCGATGTGAATTGAATCAGTGCGTTACAAGAAGAGCAATGGAATTGCTGTACCATTCCAGACCCGGTTGTTCACGTTCAAAAGTAATGGATATTATTGTATGTACCAAAAAGGCATCCGAAGTGCAACTAAGATTTTTGAGTCAATGTCTGAACAAACTGGAGAAGTT
>JAYSYJ010000061.1:0-2157 GCA_043727675.1 Fimbriiglobus sp. | reverse complement strand
TCACTCACGCTTTGTTTGCAAAAATAAGCAGAGCGAAGATGCCGGCACCGACGGAGATCAGGCCGAGCTTGATGGACTTTTCCACGATCCAGACAGACAACCCTTCGCTGAGGGGCCGGCCTAACATCTTGGCGTGGAGGGCGGAGCAGACCGCCATGTGGACGGGCAGGCCCAAGAAGAATGCGACGAAGCCGGCTTCCCAGAGGGGGTAGCCACCGAACACGTACGCTTCGCGGATAATGCTGCCGAGCAGTCCCTCGGCGACCGTCACGGCGAAGATCACCACGATCACAATGCTGGCCGTACGCAACAGGCTCGGTCGGGGCACTTTCGCCAACTTGCACGAAAAACGGAAGAGCATGATCTCGAACAATAAGTACGAGATCAGCACGAACGCCGCGCAGGCGAGGAACAACAGGAGGGGCGCACCTTTCATGAATTACACCGCATCTTCCGGTACGGGGAACTGTTCGCAGAGTTCGTGGACACTCCCACGAACGCGCGAAATCAAATCGTCGTCGGTCGGCTTGGTCAGCACGTCGGTAATCCACCGGGCGACTTGCTTCATCTCGGCTTGCTTCATGCCTCGTGTCGTCAGGGCGGGGGTACCAATCCGCACGCCCGACGGATCCATCGGCTTGCGCGGGTCGTACGGAATCATGTTCTTGTTCACGGTGATGCCGGCCGAGTCGAGGGCTTGCTCGGCCTGCTTGCCGCCGATGCCGCACTTGGTGAAGACGTCCACGAGCATAAGGTGGTTGTCGGTGCCCCCGGACACGATTGGGAAGCCGATGCGCATCAGCTCCTCGGCGAGCGTCTGCGCGTTCGCGATCACCTGGGTTTGGTACGTGACGAACTCCGGCCGCAGCGCTTCGGCGAAAGCGACAGCTTTACCCGCGATCACGTGCATCAGCGGCCCGCCTTGAATTCCGGGGAAGACGGCCGAATCGATGGCCTTGGCGTACTGTTCCTTACAGATGATGATGCCGCCGCGCGGGCCACGGAGCGTTTTGTGCGTGGTGGTCGTCACGAATTCGGCGTGCGGCACCGGGTCGGGGTGAACTTTGGCCGCCACCAAGCCGGCAATGTGGGCCATGTCGACCATGAGCACCGCACCGACTTCCTTGGCGATCTCGGCGAACTTGGGGAAGTCCAAGATCCGCGGATACGCGCTGGCCCCGGCGATGATCAGCTTCGGCTTATGTTCCCGTGCTTGCGAGGCCACTTGATCAAAGTCGATGCGGTTCTCGCCCTTGGTCACGCCGTAGCTGGCGACCTTGAAGTACTTGCCGCTGAAGTTCAATTTCATGCCGTGGGTCAGGTGCCCACCATGCGCGAGATCCAAACCAAGGATGGTGTCGCCCGGCTGCAGCATGGCCAGGAACACGGCCATGTTGGCCTGGGCGCCGGAGTGCGGCTGGACGTTGGTGTGCTCGCCGCCGAACAGTTGCTTCGCCCGGCTCAGTGCCAACCGCTCTGCGATGTCGACGTATTCGCAACCGCCGTAGTACCGTTTGCCCGGGTAACCTTCGGCGTATTTGTTCGTGAGCACCGACCCCTGCGCGGCCATCACCGCCCGGCTGGTGTAATTCTCGGATGCGATCATTTCGAGACCATACCGTTGCCGATTGCGTTCGGCCTGAATGGCGTGGTTCAGTTCGGGGTCGGCCTGTTGCAGAATATCCATGCCACCGTGGCTCCGGTCGAGGAAAGTGTTTTGCTTTGTTTTATTGAGCCAGCTCGCGTCATGTAGTGGTTGTACGGTGTATTGTAGGGACAAGACGAGTCCCGGTTCCTAAGTGAAAACGGGCTTACTCACGAAAATGTGCGGCACTGTCAAGGATTCGAACGATTTGAATGAACCGCAAACTCGGTGACGGACGGTCAGTCGTTGCGTCGCATCGATTTCAGTAGCGAAGATGGGACTTGAACCTAGCGACGGAAAACCCCCAGATCTTAGCATTTCGACGAGTCTTGCCCTTACTGGTGGTGCAAAATCCGGTGCAGTTGGCGATACCAGCCAAAATCTCGAAGTGCTGGCCGCTCTAGTTAGCATCCTCACACCGGAACAGAAAGCCGCGTTCCTTGCGATCCTTTCGTCTCCGAATCGGAGAGCTTAGCGTCGGAAACATGCCCACCATGTCAACCATTGCATCC
>JAYSYJ010000060.1:0-20362 GCA_043727675.1 Fimbriiglobus sp. | reverse complement strand
GATCTTTCGGCGCGGCGCGGTAACCCAAGAAAATCAGGCGATCGCGCACACCGAGCGACCGCGCGAGTCGTTCGTAGGCAGCGACTTTGTTGTGGCCGACCACGGCGATTTTGAGCAGTAACTCTTGCGGCAACAATGCCAACGCTCGGATCAACGGAGCCAAACCTTTCAAGCGGTAGTTTGTACCGATGAACAGCCCGACCGGCACTCCTGATTCGACTGACCACTCCTCACGTTGATGTTTGCGAATCGTGTCGCGATCAGCGGATTCAAAGCGACTCGGATCGATAGCACTATGGACAACTCGCAATTGTTCCGAGCCGATACCGTAATATTTTGCGAAATGATTTTGCACCATTCGGCTGTTGACGACGACGGTGGGCCGGGTGATACCGAGGTACTGTTTGCGTTCGAGTTTGGTGAACGACCACGCGGCGGGATCGAACCATTTACCGAGGCTGCTGATCGAGCGCAGAAGACCGTTGCGGTGTTTGCGGCGGTTGTGCGCAACACTCGCCACGTGCAGCCCCCCTTGAGGGTACAAGACATCTTGGCCCCAGGTTTTGTCGAATCCGACGGTCACATCGTGATCGGTTCCGGCAAGTGCCGATTCGACCGCGTGGCCGAACCGCCACGGTCGTAAGAATCGCGGCCCTTTCGGGACTTGAAGTTGGTGGTACTGCATCAATCCGGGGAGTGAGGCGGCATCCCAACGGCACGCGTAGAGATGAACTTCATGGCCATCTTTCGCGAGTCGACGCGACAAGTCACCGATGTAAGTTTCGCAGCCACCGCGCGCGGGAAGCACCGATTCGTAACAGAGTGCGATATTCATTCGCTCGCCCCCGCACGCGCTTTCCGTTTAGTGTTGTGACGACGATACTGCTTCCATTTCCAAATCACCATTTTGCGAAGCCAACTTGGTGGCCTCGTTGTCGTTCCCCAATTTCCCAAACGGTATTCTTTCCAGAAGCGGAGCCGGTCTTTAGGACCGATTCCGGGAACGTCTGAAGAATACAGCAGCTGCGCCAGATCTTTACTGACATACCATTGCCACCCGATTCGATGGTGGCCCAGACGGTGGAAGTCGATCATCGTCACACGACCGCGCCAGTCGGTGGGAACAGCCCGCGTATCGGCCTCGGCGATGTAGAAATGGCAGAGGTACAGATCCTTATGGAACAATCGTTGGCGGTGCAATTCTCGGCTCAACCGCGCGAGTTCACCAATCAACATTTGCTTCCAAGTTGCAAAACAGTCCGGGGACAGTCTCTCAAGAGCCAACGGGATCGCTTCATGAAGCGGGAGCATGCCGGTCAGTTCTTCGACCGCGAGGAAACTCTGCAATTTCAGGCCAGGGCCACGGAATTCGCCGCTAGCTACGGCGCGTGGCACCGGCAACCCAGCCGCGGCAGCGCGTTGGAGATGTTGCCACTCTTGTAAGCCCGGTGACCATGCCGAAGTCGGGAAGAGCCACGCGAGGAAACCGTGCCAGCGCGGGAGTTCGTAGTGTCTCTTTAAGTAAACGACGAGGTTCTTTCCGGTAGTCGACGTCAACGTCCAGCGACCGATCGACCGGCCTTGTTTGGCATGGAAGCGTTCGGTCACCGGTACGCTTAAAATGGTGCGCGCCCAATCGGAGCCAGCGAACGCTGGCCAATCGGCAGATTGATGGAGAATCGCAGTCACCGGCATGATGCGCCCGAATACGAATGCAGAACTTGCATCTTATCGGGGTGAGCCAAGCCAACGAGTGCTGCCGCCAACTCGGAGCGCGCTCGGCGAGCAGAAATTCGCCCGACCACTCGGAGGGACAACTTGAGTTCCGGGGCCAAAACTAGCAGTGGTACTTCCCCCGCATTGCAACGTCGAAAACTGCAACCCACTTCGTGGAGCCGGTGCAGGAATGGCCCGATGTCAGCAACGTGAAGCGAAGGGAGGAGAATGGAATCGGAGCTGCCGAAAATCACAAATGATTCGACACACCACAGTGAAGTTTGGCGTTGGCCAAACGCGAGTAACTTCGGCCCGACGATCCCGAAACGCTGGAGATGGAACAACACTCGGGCAGCATTGGCAGCGGGGGATCGCCACGGCCGTTCCCGTAACACGGATACGATTCGACCGAGCGGATCAAACGACCTGAAGCGGATGAGTTGACCGGTCGTACCGTCGGCAAACTCGATCGATTCTGTGCCGGCCGGTAATCCATAATAAGGTGTCTCGGTTGTTTTCGCCGGCCAGTGCAAAGCGACTTGCGGAATGGCCACGACGGCTTCGCCTTCGAGCCAGACCAGCCGTTGGGGTGCGGCGTCGAATGCGACGAGTTGTTGCCGAACGGATGATCGCCGCGCTTGTTTTTGCGAAGCGGTTCCGATCTCGTTCACCGATTGTGCAAAGGTGATCGGTAACTTTTTTCCGCTTGCTTTCATCACGCGTCGGTAGGCCCAGAGAACACGCAACTGGGTGCGATCCACAACCAAGTCTGCCTGTAGCGTGGCATGGAGTGCCCCTAACCATGCGGCGATTTCTTCCGAACGAATCGCTCGATTCTGTCGGCTCGATTGCCAGTCGATCAGCGTCGGATTTAAGGCAACCTCGCGGACGAGAACATGTTTGGCCGAAAGTTCGGGAGTGCCGATCTCGGCCGCATGGCACTCCGCCAGCATCCGGCCCAATCGCTCGGCGAGCAGGCGTATTTCATTCGCGGAGAGTTGGTTGTCGGCAAGATAGTCACGCAGCGGAACTGAACCCGTTAATTCTTCAATGAGCAAAAAAGCTCTGCCCGAAGCGTCTTCCCCGTAGGCGAGCCACTGTGGGCCGGGGAGCCCCAGCTGTTCGAGTTTCTGGAGTGTACGGACTTCACGTTCGGCGCGCGAGATCCAGCCGAAACCAGCAAGCCAATTGCGGAACCGTGCCCGTCGTCCGACAACGTGCTCGCGCTTCAGATAGGCCTGTCGGGTCGAAACACCGGAGTGCAGTTCGACCTTCACGACGTGTCGGTCGGCATGACCGCAGACGACCTCGCCGCGGAGCGCGAGAATGTCGGTAGCCGATTCCAAACCGCATTTGCGCAACCAGGCGCGATAGCGGGGGTGAGTTTCGATCCAGCCAGCGCGGGAGGTCGCGGCATCAACCGGCTTGGCGAATACGGGGGTGGCGGTCAGCATCCTGCTGGTCCTCAGTCTGGAGTAATTTCAGGGTGGCTTCAAAAACTTCCGCTGGGGTCAACGTCGTCATGCAGCGGTGATCCAGCGGACAGACGCGGAGCTGGCACGGCCCGCACGGCACGGGTTTTTGCAAGTGGACTGCTTTAGAAAAATACGTTTCCGTCCACCCGATATGAGTCGGGCCAAATAACGAAACGACGGGTCGGTCAAATGCGGCGGCAAAGTGGCGCGGGCCGCTGTCCGTGGTGATCAAACAACCGAGCCTTCGGACAATCGCTTTGGTTAACCCCAGTGACAGTGGGCTGTCAGCCAGATGAACGACGCCAGCAACTCCGGCTTGGGTAGCGATGTCGCGGGCGATTTCCCGTTCACTCGGGCCGCAGAGAACGATAACACCGTACCCCCCTGCGGCCAGCATCCGGGCCAACTCGGCGAAGTAATTTGTTGGCCAATGTTTCGAGGAACCGAACGCCCCACCGGGATTCAGGCCGATCACTCGCGGAAATGCCTGTAAATTTAGCCGAGTCCAGCTTGCATCCGCTGCATGTTCATCTGCATCCGTCGTGAATAATTCCATCCGATGGCCGGGATCGGGTACCCCGAGTAGGCGGACAATCCTGTTGTAATCGTCGATGGCCGGCATCGGGAGGAATCGTCCTTGCGGCCCGCGTTCCGCATACAAACGCTTCGAGAGTAGGGCATCGCGGCCGTAGCGAGCGAATCCGAAGAGTCGGGCGCAACCGCCGAATTTCGCGATCAATGCCGCGCGGAATGAGTTCGGAAAGAGGACAGCCGCGTCGATGGGTTGCCGGCGCAATTCTCGGGCCACGTTCCAAAATCGCTCTTCGTTCGGGCAACCTTTCCCGAAAAAAATCGTCCGATCCAACCACGGGGATGCCGCCAGCGTCTCACCGACGTACGGTTTGCAAACGGCGATCAGTTCGGCGTTAGGGAAGTACTCGCGCACTGCTCGTATGGCCGGAGTGGCCATGACCACGTCGCCGATCCAGTTGGGCAGAAATAGTGCCAGCCGTTTCATGAATTGATCGACTCCGGCAGCATGGAATCGAGCCGAGTTAACAATTCGGATTCGCCGGAATGGAACGCGAATTCGATCCGCAGTGCTAAGAGTGGTCGTTCTGCGAAATCAGGTGTCCGGAGTTTTACGAAGTCTTTTTGAGTCGTGAGGACAACCGTTTCGACAGGGAAAGTGGCAGCCCAACTCGTCAAGCTCTCCACATCGTCACGGGTGTATTTGTGATGGTCTGCAAACGGACGGAAACCGATCACGTTGGCCCCGAGATCGAGCAAGGTTAGCTGGAAGGCTTCTGGATTCCCGATACCACAGAATGCCAGCACCGCACGGCCTCGGAGGTCGCTCGGGTCGAGGGGACTCTTTCCCTCTCGAATCAATTCGACTGTCGAATGCCGTGCGGACGCCACGATCAGCTGGGGGAAGCGTCGGTTCAACTCTGCAGCGAGTACTTGGACATTGTCAGTGGTTGTTTGATCGCACCTCGTGAGAATCACGGCGTCTGCGCGCTTCAAACTGGTGACGGGTTCTCGGAGCAAACCGCGCGGAAACATGTATTCGTCGAAGATGTTTCGTGTGGCGTCGATCAACACGATGTCGAAGTCGCGGTGAAGCCGGCGATGTTGGAATCCGTCGTCGAGAAGTAATACTTCACTCTCCAGCTCCTCCAACGCCATTGCGGCAAGCGCGACCCGGTCGCGACCTTGCAAGTGTGGAACGTCCGGTAGGTTCTCTTCCAAGAGCAAGGCTTCGTCGTTCGGGCCGATGTCGCTTCCATACCCTCGGCTGAGAATGGCCACTTGGCGATCTCGGTTACGCAAATGGCGGGCGAAAAATTCCACGGCTGGAGTTTTGCCCGTGCCACCGAGCGTGAGATTACCAATCGAAATCACGGGAATGGGGACGCGGATAGCCCTGTTCGGATTCCGGTCGAAGCGACGATTGCGGAACCAGACCCCGATGCGGTAGGGAATGCTCAGCCACCAGAAGGCAGCACGAACCAACCGGTTGCCCAGCCCCGGTTGGCCTTTTCGGATGGCAGAATCAAAAGTCTGTACAAAACGCGGCACGCGGCCCTACCTATGATGTCATTAGTCGTGAAATGATAACTTACGCGGTTTTAAAAGTGACTGTCAACCGCGACTCGCACCTGATGCAATAGATTAGAGATTGTGTCTCCATTCCGTTCAGGCTCATTCGATGATGGATTTGATTTCATTCAGCGACCCACAAAATCCGTTCCACCTCCATCATATGAGGGTGGCCTTAGAAGAAGCGGCTTTGGCCGAACTGGAAGATGAAGTTCCGGTGGGGGCAGTGATCGTCTCATTGGAACGTCAAGAGATCATCGCTCAGGCTCACAATCAGCGCGAGCAACTCCAAGATCCGACGGCCCATGCCGAAATTGTGGCGATCACACAAGCGGCGGCTTCGCTGAAATCGTGGCGTCTCGAGAAGTGCATTCTTTATGTGACTTTGGAACCGTGCCCGATGTGTGCCGGGGCCATCGTGCAAGCGCGATTACCAGTGGTCGTTTACGGGGCGTCCGATCCGAAAGCGGGGGCCTGCCACACCCTGTACCAAATCACCAACGATCCGCGTTTGAACCACCGCTGCCAAGTGATTGCCGGTGTCGAAAGCGAACGCTGCGCCGCTCTGCTCTCGGGCTTTTTTGCCAAGAAGCGGGCCTTGGGTAAAAAATGACCCTGTTGGTGCCGGCACAATCGGTATGCCCGGCTCGGCTGAACGAGCTCGCCACCGCTTCCCAACCGTTAGGTTCTCGCAGCGGCTGGTTTCGGATGTTATCCTTTAAAGAATGATATCTGGCAACTCGGAGATCGCACTATGCGGATGTTCCTTTTATTAGCGGCGCTCGCCACCACGAGTTCGGTTGCGCTCTCTCAGCCAACGTCGACCTACTCCCGAGCTTTTCCACCGTCCCAAGACGCACTTGATCGGTTAAATTTGAAGAGCGATTGGACGCTCTATGTGCCCGTCTCCGGACAAGCGGACGGTTTGGCGAAAGTTCAAATCCTCGACGAAGACCAAATTGCGATCCAGACCAAATCGGGTGTGCTGCTTCTCGTCGATGAAAGCACCGGCCGGCAACAGTGGAAGTTCAAGTATCCGGGGCATTTCACCAGCGGGTACAACGTAGCCGTGAATGCGAAATACTTGTTCGCCATCAACGTGGCCAAGCTGTACTGCTTTCACCGCTACTCTGGTTTGCTCGAATTTGAATTCGATCTCCCCGAGGCACCATCGACTGGGCCATTGGCCGACAAAGCGCAAGTGTATGTGGCACTCACCGGCTCTAAAATGATGGCCTTTCAGTTGCCACTCGGTCTGCAAATCAGCAACGATCCGGCAACGAAGAAATACAGTGGTGCTGCACAGGACAATTCAAAAGGTCGCAATCCGGCAGACGCGGTCGCGGATCGCTATTCGACCCGAACCAATGTGAAATCGATCTCCGATGAAGATTTTGACCGCACCACCGTGCCGAAAGCGTACCTGGAAACAGGTACTGGTGCCAGCTCCACAGCACGGTCGCCTTCAATTTCCGTAGTGGCGAGTGTCGTGCCTCCCTACACACTCCACGGACTGAATAAAGTTGAGTCTCTTTCGCTGCTGCCATCGTTACGACAGCCGTACCGGCTCAACCCAGATTATCTAACCTACAACCAATATTCTCCTTCGATTGCGATCATTCCTGCTTCCGTGGCTCGTATCTACGAACTCACCAACTTGCGTCCCCCCGTGGTCAAACCGGAATTGGCTTGGTCTGTTGGCACAAAGCAGAAGATCGACTTTAATGCTGTCCTAGTGGATTCGAAATCTCATCTCACGACCCCGCGAGTTTGGATTACCCAATCGGGTAAAAACTTCGCCGCAGTCTCGCAGCAAAATGGGGCTACGGTTGTCTCGGGTTCGTTCAATGCCGAGCCAGCCGGGCCACTCGTCGGGCCATTCGCATTCGGTAAAGATGCGGTGTTGGGTTTCGTCACCCTGGCCGATGGTCAATTGATGAGCATCGACCTTGTTGGGGGTTTGTCCGATATCCCCAGATACGAATGGAAAGCCAACGTGGGAGGGATTCTGAACCATATTCCCGTAGTCGATAAAGAAGGTGTTTACGTTTCGGGAGATCATGCCGGAGTCGCCAAAGTCGAAGTGGCTTCTGGCGATGTGACTTGGCGAACAGAATCGACTGCGGACCTCATGCTGGCAGTGAATAACGATTTTGTCTATGTTCTGAACCGACGGGGCGAATTGCTGGTGTATGCCAAGGATCGGATCCACGACAACGTTTCCAAACGAGCGAAGCCACTGACGAGCCTGAATGTGGCAGGATTCAACGTGCCGATTCAGAACCCGACCACGGATCGAATTTTGTTGGGTGCCGACAACGGCTTGATCGTTTGCCTGCGAGACGCCGGAGCGAAATACGCGAAACCGATGAAGATTTCGCCGGTGGAAAAGGTGCTACCACCCGTGCCGAAACCCGAAGTGAAACCAGTCGAGCCGACACCAGTTGATCCGAAACCGGTTGACCCCAAGCCGGCTGATCCGAAGCCAGTCGACCCGAAGGCTCCGAAACCGGCTGATCCGAAGCCACCGCAACCGGTCGATCCGAAGCCAGCTGATCCAAAACCTCCGCAACCGCCGAAGAAGTGATGATCACTCGAAAAACGTACTTAGCCTCGGATCCGAAGCGGATCGGAGGCTATTTTCGCGTCTTGTTCATCGGAATGTTGGTGATGTTTCTGGCCTTGCCAATGATTTTATTGTTTTGGCAAAACCTAACTTGGCAGACTTTTCAACTCGTTTGGTTCGAAGTCGATTTCACGACGCTGCTCTTTAACAGTACCACGATGATTTTTGCGGTGGCCCTGGTGGCGGTTCCATTGGGCACTGCCGTGGGATACTGGATGCAAAGTCCCAACGTGGGCGGTCGCGCAGCGTTGATCGTTGGCGTGCTAACGTGTCTGTTCGTTCCGTTGCCGGTCTGGGCCGTGAGTTGGCAGATCATTTTCGGGGAATGGCTTCCACCGTCGTCACTTGAACCCGGCGATGTTGCCTGGCGACCTTGGAAACTCGGATTGCTCCCTGCGGCATGGATTCACGCGATGGCTGCGTTGCCGTGGGTCGTCGGAATCACTTGGCTCAGCTTGCAAACAACGAATCCGGCGCTGGAAGAGGAAGCACTCCAAACAGCCGGTGGACGGGGTGTTTTTCATTGGGTGATGCTGCCACGCCTGACTTGGACGATGATCGTTTCAACGGTCGTGGTCGCGGTGCAAGTCGGCACGGAAATCTCCGTGACCGATGCAATGATGGTTCGCACCTTTGCCGAAGAAGTCTACACCCAGATGGTCGTGCGAAATAGCGGGTTGGGCGGGGCGATTGCCGCAACTGTCCCCGTTTGGCTCGGTACCGCGTTGATCCTCGGTATCGTCGCCATGCGCAGCTCGCGGCATTTGCGTATTCCACCCGATTCGATCCGGGTTGCCCCGCGTCTGACTCGAGTGCGGTCGACTCGTGCGACCCTTTTGATTTGGTTCCCGTTTGTCATCTACTTCGGTTTGCCACTCGGCGCACTGATTTGGAAAGCGGCCGGTGGCGGTGTGCAACAGCCATCGTTCTGGGAGTTCGGCCAAAGACTTGAAAAAGTTTTTCGGACGGAATGGGCCACGCTGATCGACAGTTTGGCTTCGGCGGCCATTACTGGCGTTGTCACGACTTCACTCGCCTGGATCGCTTGTGCACTCGGCTTCGGATCGGCCCGATATCGGGCGGTGCTCGTCGGCCTCGGGCTGCTTCTCCTCGCATTACCGGGGCCGTTGCTCGGCTTCGCCATCAAGCAAGCCACACTCGAGCTTGTGCTTGCCGAGCGGTCGCTATTGCAGACGTGCAATCTCTCTCCTGAGTTTCCACCACTGCGGTCGCTGTTGTACGACCAACCATCGCCTATTCCCGGCATCTGGGTCTGCGTTCTGCGTTTCTTTCCACTGGCGTGCGGGATCATGGCCATCGTGATGCAGCAGGTTCCTAAATCACTTCTTGAAACGGCAGCCGTCGAAGGACGGTCGGCTTTCAGTCCTTGGAGATGGGTGATCGCGCGACTCACCGCACGGGCGTTTCTATTCTCCATACTGGCTATCGCCGCGCTCGCATTTGGCGAAGTGAGTGCGAGCAAACTCGCCCAACCGCCGGCACGGGGCGTCTTCATTCTTCGGCTTTTCGATCAAATGCACTACGGTGCGGAAAGCACCGTCGCGGCATTCTGCTTATTGCAGTTGGCCACAACTTGGGGAATAATATGTCTGCTCGCTCGGCTCAAACCGGAATAGAGTCTGTGAAACTGTCACCCGGAGATTTTCCAATGCCGAGTATCGCGTACACGATTTCGCCCACGGCTTTCGGGGAACTATTGCTCGCCGCAACGGAGCAGGGCGTTGTGGCTTTGAGCTTCGGGACTGGCGAAATCGAACTGATCGCGTGGTTGAAGTCTCAGTTCCCCAACCAAATCGTTCAACGAGACGATGGCGGATTACACGGGTGGCTCGCTGCCACGCTCGAAGTCCTAGATGGTGATAGTGGCCATTCCATTCCGCTCGTCGCCGACGGCAGCGACTTCCAAAAGCGAGTCTGGCTCACGCTACGGCAGATCCCCTTCGGTACGACAAGAACGTACACGCAACTCGCGGCGATGGTCGGTCGACCGAATGCCGTGCGTGCCGTGGCCAGTGCTTGTGCCAACAACCCGATCTCATTGCTCGTGCCCTGTCACCGTGTGGTCGGTGCCGATGGAACTCTCCGAGGTTACCGTTGGGGGTTGGAACGAAAACGGCGACTGCTGGAGCACGAAGCGAATGTCCTGCATTCCAAACAACACAGCGGCATGGCCCGCTCGGCTTAAGTCAAGCTGCGACCCACTGAGGACTTCCCCATGCGCTGGCTCGTTGGCCTCTTACCGCTGGTGGTTATCCCATTGAGCCTCCAGGCCGCTGACGATGAACGGCAAACTTGGGCGAAGTCGTACCCCATGACTCTGAAGTCAATCGACCCCGATGAAACCGACACGACCGATCTCGACGGATTCGGCAAAGCCGTGGGCGATGCCCGCATCGTCTTTTTAGGCGAACAGACTCATGGCGATGGGGCAACATTCTTAGCGAAGACACGGCTCATCCAATACCTCCATGAGAAAAAAGGCTTCGATGTCCTCGCGTTCGAGAGTGGGTTGATCGATTGTCAGAAATCGTGGGCCGCATTCCAAAAAGCGGAAAATACACCAATGGAGAATTTTGAAGCTGGCATCTTCCCGATTTGGGCCAAGAGTCAACAAGTCAAACCGTTGATCCGCTACCTCGCCAAACAAGTTCAAGATAAAACGCCGCTCGAGCTATGTGGTTTCGATTGTCAAATCACCGGTACCGTGTTGCGGAGCGAACTCTCCGGCGATGTGGCCGGAATGTTGGGGAGGTTGCCGGAAGATACCTTTTCCCGACGGGAACAAGGAGATATTTGTGGCGCCTTCGACAAACTCGCCGAAGGCGCCCGCTTCCCGACCCCGGAAGAACTCGAACTGATTGGCAAGTTCCGTGTCGCGCTTTCGGCACTCAAATCCGGTAAGCAATTTTCTGTTGACGAACTCGACCAGTGGATGGCCTGGCTCGAGAATCTGCAAGCTGGCATCGAAGTGAAAATGGCCGAAAAAACGAATGGCCCGGCGATCCGAGAATCGCAAATGGCCAAGAACTTTCTGGCGCTTGCCACGGGTAAGTACGCCAAGCGCAAGATCATCGTCTGGGCCGCATCGTACCACTTGATGCGGAACCCGAAATTGATCGACACCTTGGTGCTCAAGCCGGGCGGTGGCGTGAAGCGGGAACCCACTTACCACAACAGTGTGATTCTGGGCGACGAAGTTTGGAAGAAACTCGGGAAGGAAATTTACTCGGTCGCATTCCTGGCGGCGGAGGGCGAATGGAAGTTGATTCAATTTCGGGAAGCGAACCCAGTACCTGTGGCTCGCCCGGGTTCTCTCGATAAATTGTTGAACAAAGCCGGGCACAAGAATGCCTTCATCGACTTGAAAGCCTTGCCCAAAGAGCATTGGTTGCGGAGCAGCCGCATCGTGGCACGCCCTTTCGGCTACGCCGACACCGAAGCCGTGTGGCCCGAAGTCTTCGATGGGTTTGTCTTCACCAAAACCATGACTCCGAGTGAACTGGTTCCGGTCAAAATCGACGAGTAAGAATCACTTCGTTTTTGGCTTAGCAGGCTCCGTGAAACGCTCCAGGATCTTCTGTGTTTTGATCTGATCCGCCACGGCGGTGAATAAGTCGGGAAGGTTCTTGGTCGTCACTTCGAAGATGCAGAGCGACATTTCATTTTCGGTGCGTTCACCGTAAACGACACGTTCCTGTCCGCTATTGTCGAACCACGATTCCATTTTGAGTTTCGTCCCTTTGGGCAGGGTGAATGGCTCTTGGAAAAAGTAATTGTCCTGCTGGTTGAAGTCCCATTTCTTGACGTGGATCAACGGCTTGATTTCACCGCTTGGTAGTTCGGCCCAGCTCTTCATTTCCGTACCCAAGCGGTGCATGTGCGGCGCTACAAGAATGAAGGTCACATCAACGGGTAAGGTGTAATCTGCCTTGCGGTGGTATCCTTTTTCACCCGGTGCGATGTCGATATTCCAATTTTCAACGGTCAATCCGAAGAGAATTTTCGTGACCGGGGTCTTCGCGAAATAGACCCCCACTTCGGTCTGATCAGACTCGTCCTTGCCAGTCGGGTGGTAATGAAGTTGCAGCACGGCATCGGATCCCATCGCTAGAAATCGCCCCATACCGTCGGGCACGTGCCGCGGTGTCTGACCGGGTGCGAAGCCACCCAAGGCACCGGTTGGCAGGAAGCCCAGCCCGCCCTTGTAAGACTCGTACCCGAACGCTCCTTCCGCGGCATTGAGTTTCGCCGCCGTGCCGGAACTATCGAGGTAGCAGATGGCGTGGTGAACCACTTTGCGATTCCCCGGCCGAATCTCGATGGCGGTGACCATCTGCTCGGTTTTCAAGTCGGGCAAAGGGATCACAAAGTTCCGGACAATGTCTGGCCCACTCGCGGGAATCGCAAAAGGTTTTGGCATCTTGATGATGAGGTCGGGGGCGCCGAGGTACCAACCCTCAGAGTATTTCATGGATGCCAGGGCATCGGCGGCATCCCCTTCGGGTGCGCCTTGTTTTGCCCAGGCGCCGAAAGTCGCAATTTCTGTTTTCGTGAGGCGGCGCTCGCCGAGGAAGTGGCCGTAGTTCGGTAACGCCTTCCACGGGGGCATCATCGCGTCTGCAATGATTTCCGACAAGTGCAGGGCACGTTTACTGGCATCTTTGAAGGTCAACAGCGCGAATGGAGCCGCCTCGCCGGGCCGATGGCAATCGGCACATTGGGCCCGCAAGATCGGGGCAATATGCCGGTTGAACGTGACTTTCACCGGCACGGTTCCTTCTTTTAAATCATCCTCGAACATGCAGCCGATCGGTTTCGTTTTCGCGTTCATCACCGTTTTCCCGGCGGCGACGGCAGCGATGGCCTCTTTCAAATCGTGCGATTGTACGATGGCTTTCGGCTTTCCAGGCGCTTCGTACCAATCGTCGATGCGACCGCGATAGAGGACATCCCCTTTCGAGTTGAGGACGAAGGCTTCGGGCACGTGCGTCGGCAAAAATCGAGACGCCAACTCGGCCCCGCCATCGATCAGCACGAGAAATTTCAGTTTGTACTCGCTCGCAAACTTCATCGCTTCCGCTCGTGTGGAAGAACTTCCCGAGACGACTCCGTAGAACTCCACCGACTTCGGAGCACTTTCGACAATCGCGTTTAACGTCGGGGCATACCGTTGGCAAAGCGGGCAATCCGGCCCGAGGAATACCAAAACGATGGCCTGCGTCTTCGGTGATTCGCCAACGGTTCGGGGCTGTCCAGCCGTATCGAGCAACCGCGGGAACGGAACCGGCATGCTGGAGAACACCGGGCTAGCCGAGGCCGCAAGCAAAATGAGGGCGAGTAAACGTGGCATTCATTGACTCCAAGAAAACTGACACCACAGAAAACGTAAGGCGTTCATGAACTCGGTTGGATCAACCCTTCGGTCGGACTACTGGCATTGGCGTACAACCGCTTCGGAATACGCCCGGCCAAGTACGCCAACCGTCCGGCGTCCGTTGCGTAACGCATGGCCCAGGCCATCCGGAGCGGATCGTGCGCACTCGCAATTGCGGTATTCAACAGCACCCCGTCGCAACCCAGCTCCATGGCCGCACTCACGTCGCTCGCCGTGCCAACACCCGCATCGACGATCACCGGATAATCCGGGTCGTTCTCCTTCAAATATTCGAGACAAATACGAATATTGTTCGGATTCAAAATCCCTTGCCCACTGCCAATCGGGCTTCCCGCCGGCATCACACTGGCTGCCCCGGCTTCTTTGAGCCGCTTTGCCAAGATTGGGTCGTCTGACGTGTAAACCAGAACGGTGAAACCTTCTTTCACCAGAACTTCGGTGGCCTTCAGGGTGTCGATGGGGTCGGGGAGCAGCGTTCGTTTGTCAGCGAGGCATTCGAGTTTGACCCAGCCCGCTCCGGGATTTTCTAAATTGGTCAGTAGCTCGCGGGCCAACCGGGCATGGCGAATGGCGTCGTCGGCGCTGAAGCAACCCGCCGTGTTCGGCAAAATGGTCATCTTCGAAAGGTCGAGAGCATCGAGCAAACTGTGACCATCTTTGTCGATGAGCCGCTCGCGTCGCACGGCGACGGTCGTCACTTCGCAGCCGCTGGCATCGAGGCATTGCCGCATCAATTCATTCGAGGCGTATTTGCCCGTCCCGGTGAAGAGCCGCGACGCGAATCGAAATTTGCCGATGATCAGTGGTTTATCGTCGGGCGGTTGCCCACCACCGACGAGTGTCACGATCTCCACTTCGTCCCCGTCGGCTAACGAACGCTTCTCATGCTCGGCTCGGGGAACGACCACACGGTTCACTTCCACAGCGAGCTTGCGAGAATCTTTCCCGAGTGTGCGTAGAAGCTCGGACACGAATAGCGGCGCCGGGAACGAACGGGGTTCGGAATTCAAAGTGATACGGAGCATGGCGTAGCCAATTCCTCTGGTAATCGTTTCAAGTGCTACCCGGCCCACAACGAGAAACCTATGTCATCTTAGCAAGACATTCCGCGTTTCGAGTGGCCTCCATGCTTCACCGCCCACTGTTTTCCGAATTTACTGCGTTCGCCGCTTCCTACACGGTCGTTCCCGTTTATCGGCAACTCGTCGCCGATACGCTGACCCCCGTCTCGGCGTTCTGCAAAATCCGCGGCGACCGCTGGGCCTTTTTGTTCGAAAGCGTCGTCGGGGGCGAACGGGTCGGGCGTTACAGTTTCTTAGGAACAGGGCCATTTCAAACTTTTGAGGCCTACGGGAACCGCGTGGTCGAACAGCTGGCCAGCGGCGAAATTCTGGAATACGAACACTCTGATCCGTTGAAGTTGCTCGAAGAGCGGATCGGGGCATTTCGCGGGCCGAGTCTTCCCGGTTTGCCAGGGTTCAGTGGTGGTGCCGTCGGCTTCGCCGGATATGACGCGGTGCGTTATGTCGAGAAATTGCCTAACGCCCCGCCGGATGATCGGGGGATTCCCGATCTCTGTTTCGGCTTCTACGATCGCATGGTGATTTTCGATCACATCAACAAGACGGTCAAAGTCGTCGCCCACGCTCGAATCGAACCGGGTACCGACCTGCCTAAAGCCTATCAAGACGCCTGCGACGCGGTCGACGGCCTAGTCGAACAACTGCGGACGCCAACAAACGAACTGCCGCTGACCGATATCGAGGTGCCAACGAGCTATTCGCTGTCGGAACGGTTCCGTTCCAATTTCACCAGGGAATCCTGGCACGCCATGATGGCGAAGGGGATCGAATACATTTTGGCCGGCGACGTGTTCCAATACGTGCCCAGCCAGCGGTTCGAAGCGACGACCACTGCGAAGCCATTCGATATTTACCGGGCGTTGCGGGTCATCAACCCGAGTCCCTTCATGTTTTATGTGAGTGCGGGGCCGACGAAGCTCGTCGGTGCCTCCCCCGAGATCTTGTGCCGCGTCGAAAAGAACACGATGACGGTTCGCCCCCTCGCTGGCACCCGCAAACGGGGCGAGACGGCCGAGGATGATGCCGCACTCGCGGCCGATCTGCTCGCCGACCCGAAAGAACGAGCCGAACACATTATGTTGGTCGATCTCGGCCGCAACGATGTCGGCAAAGTCTGCCAACTAGGCTCGGTGACACTTTCGGATTTAATGACGGTCGAACGCTACAGTCACGTGATGCACATCAGTAGCACCGTCACCGGGAAACTCCTGCCGGGCAAGACCGCGTTCGATGCCATGCGTTCCGCATTACCGGCAGGAACACTCAGTGGAGCACCGAAAGTGCGGGCGATGGAAGTCATCGACGAACTTGAACCGCACCGCCGCGGGCCTTACGGTGGGGCGGTCGGCTACGTCGATTTCGGTGGCGATATGGATACCTGCATCGCCCTCCGGACAATGGTGCTCCAGGGTCAGACCGCGTACATCCAAGCGGGTTGCGGCGTCGTTGCCGACAGCAAACCGGATGATGAATACCAAGAGACGATTAACAAAGCACTCGGCTTGATGCGAGCATTAGAAGTCGCCGAGTCGCAGCTGTCAGACACCACGTTGCCGTAGCGCAAGATGTATCTTTCCAGCCGAATTTGAGTGAAATTTGCAATTTTCGCGCAAGATCGATCTCAGATTAGGTATTCCTATTGCCGGCAATTTTCTACTCGGAACCGGCAACACCCAAGGAGAGACTCCATGAATCTGTCACACGTACTCGTTGGTGCTCTGCTCGCCATCGGTTTCGTCGGCTTGTCTGCCGAATCCGTTCAAGCCCAGCACTACTACGGTAACCGGAACTATAACTACAGCAATTACAACTACGGCTACCGCACGTATTCCGCACCGCAGCCGCTGTTCGTCAATCCGAACTACGGCTTCGTGAATCCGAACTACGGATCGTACTACAACTCGGGTTTCAACAGTTACAACAACGGGTTCAACAACTTCAACAGTTACAACAATGGCTACAACGGATTCAATAACGGCTACAACGGCTCGCAGTTCGGAAACCGGTTGGGGTTTTCGTTCGGCTTCCGTTATGGCAACTACCGCTAAATCGCGCAGATCACCCTCGACCAGGCCCGGCTTGTTTAGCCGGGCCTTTCTCATTTCAGCACAGTGACTCGATTGACTGCCGCGAGCGGAATGACTTCGGACTGACCGGTGTCGGGGATCACCGAGAAAATGGCATCCCAATCGTGGTGGCATGACCTGAGTTGCTGAAGAAGTGACGGGTCGAACGCCAGCCCGGAGAATTTATCCAACTGAAGCATGGCTTCAACGTGGGTCTGGCCACCAGCCCGATATTGGTCGTAGGCATCAGCAATCGAGACAATTCGAGCCGCGAGTGGAATATGCTCTCCCCGAAGTTGATCGGGGTAGCCTGTGCCATCCCAACATTCGTGGTGATGGCGGACGACGGCACGCAAATTTCGCAAGAATGGCAACCCTTTACCATGCAACTCCGCGAGGGCATTCAGCATGCTAGTTCCGCGAACCGGATGCGATTGAAACAGATGTTCGTCGCTCGGCGTGCGAAGTGCGGCTTCGATTTCCAGTAAGCTATTTGGCAATTCAACCAAGCCGAGATCGTGCGCTGCAGCCACGGCGGCGAGTTCATCTTGCGCTTTCGGATCGGTGAGTAAAATCCAGCGCGGCGACTTCCCAAGCGCACGGGCCAAGCGCAGAACATACGCCGAGATTCGCCGTTGATGCCCGTCCGATTCGCCCGGACATTTTTTACTCATCGCCGCAAGGGTCACCAGCAAACCCGCAAGTGCTTCGGCCGTGTGAACCGTTTTCGTGATGATCGTTTGTTCTAATTGTTGCACGAGTTGTGTCAGTTGCTCGACCCGAGTGATTTCCGAAGGCATTCCTGGAAGTTCAGCACGATCCGGGTTGTTGGAGATAGCGGCCAATGTCTCCAACAATTGTGCCGCGACTGCGGCTGTCGGTCGATGGCTCGGGTTGATATTCAACATTCGAGCGATCAAATCATCGAGTTCTGCCGGCAAACCCGAGCGAATCTCTTTGAGTCGGTGCGGGGTCGATTTCAAAATGAAATCGGTCAATTCTTTCAGTCCGAGTCCTTCGGGATACGGCAGTTTCCCGGTGAGCATCCAAAAGAGCGTGACGCCCAATGAATAGATATCGGCCGGTGGGCCGACGGTCGTTGGATCCTGAAGCTGTTCCGGGGCCAGGAAATCCAACGTCCCCAATAATGCTTGGCAGGGCGTTCGTGTGCTCGTCGGTTGCCGGGCTAAGCCGAAGTCGGCAATCTTGATCGAATGGGAAGCCGTAAGCAGCAAATTGCCCGGTTTGAGATCGCGGTGGACGATCCCAGCTTCATGGATGGCCCGGAGTCCGAGTGCGATCTGCCGGCCCCATTCGCAAGCTTGGGGAAGGGGTTGAGCACCTTGATCGTAGACGAAATTTTCAACATCACCGCCGTCCACCAATTCGAGCACCGTGTACAAGATCGACTCATCGCGGGCTTCCGATTTCGCCATTCCAGCATCGAGTATCCCCACGACATGCGGGTGGTTCAACCGCGCGAGAATCCGAGCCTCATCGAGAAACCGCTCGGCGGTGTTCGTGCGGTGATCGCCTTCGAACATCAGTACTTTCACAGCGACTTTGCGATCGAGAAACGGGTGGATTGCTGTGAAGACCGTGCCGACGGTGCCGCCCAAACGGTCGAGAATGCGGTAATTTCCGAGCAACAGTCCGTCTGTTTGACCCGAGACGAGACACGATTTTTGATACGCCGTGAGAAACCCGAAATGGACGAGGGCGTCAGCCGTGTATTCTCGGGACGTGAGTTGGGGAATACGCTCGCCAACCCGAGCCAGAAACTGTTTGACTTCAGTGCTGTTCAGCAAGCCGACTTGGATCGCCTCGCCGAGTAATTGCTGGGCAGAGGCGGGAAGCTTCGGGTGATCGACGATCTTGGGCGGTGCACTGCGAGCGGGTGCCAACGCTTCCGGTATAGCAGTTTGTCCATCGCGAACAGTACGGAGTTGGGGCAGCGGATTCATAATCTTGGACTGGCCCACACACTGGCGATCGACTGAGTCTGCTATTTTGGAAATTTAGCTCGCTTTATAGGACTGTGCAAGTGGCGACCCTCACTTCCAGCAAAACGCCGCATTTGCCGGCACCCAGAGTGAGTCTGCCGCAAACGCACTTGATGCATCACTTCCCGAATTCGTACTTCCAACTCCACAAGACTTTTTTCCCCGGCGCGATTTCGAGCTGCACGAACGGTTCCGGGCAAAGTGTTGTTTTCATTCCCCAGACGTTGAACCGACTCGGCGGTTGATCGCCGGTCACGCGCACGCTGATATTGCTGGGAAGGTGCTTCATCGTCACTCGCGCATCTTGGCTGCCGGGTTTGCTATTGAATCCGCCGAGTTCGAAGTAAATGGAACCTTTTTCGAGTGGATCGCTAAACGTGAGCGACTTGCCAGTCCAGGTGGCCACCGGATTTGAGTCCTTGGCGACTTTGTTGTCCTTCGGTTCAAAGAGAAAGTCGAGTCGGTAATTCTTGGAAACGCTATCGCCGTCTACGTTGAAGAAATTGTGGTTGTAACAATCGGTGCTGATGGTTTTCTCGCCAATATTTTCCAGAACATGCAAAATGCGGAATTCCGCACCGTCGAGCAAGAGGATTTTCGTGTACGTGTAAGCGTATCCATACTCAGTTTTTACGGTCTGCACGAACGTGATTTTGCCGTCGCTCTTGGTGACCGTCCACACCCCGGCCTTGGCGATTTTGTAATTGCGGAAGAACTGGTATTTCTCCTCCTTCGGTTTTTCCAACTCGCCGACGCCGATTTTCAAGAATCGTTCGCCGACCTGAGCCTCCTTGTAATTCAATGGGCTGTTGAATCCGGAGCCGAACTCTTCGCATGGCCCGACGATGTCGTCGTTGTTAGCCGGGTTGTGCTTCTCTTTCCAAGGGCCGAACAGTTTGTGCTTGCCGTACTCGACTGATAAGACCCCCGACCAATCGAAGCGCGTGCCACGGTAGAAACCGTCCTTGGCGTCCGGCAAATAGACCTTCACCAAGAGTTCATCGGACTTGAGCATGTGCGCCGGATAATCGCCTGCCCGGAGTGAGGCTACGCACATCAGTAAAGAGAACGGGATGGAAATGGTTCGTAACACGGGAGGTACCCCAGGTGAATGGAATCATTCAAACTGGGGACATCATACAACAACCGGCCGCGCCATGGTGCTACTTCGTGTGGCAGCCGATGCAACTATGGGCGAGTTTTACATCGGGCTTGGCGGCCAACCATTCGGTGGCGCGGGCGCTGTATTTGGTATCGGGAAGTTCCTTCACCAAAATGTCCAGTTGCTCTTTGGATTTCTCCGCGTTACCGAGCCGCCGGTAGACGTCGGCTAATCCCATGCGCAACTCGCCCTTGGGATGGGTGCCGACTTTATCGAGTGAGTCTTTTTGAAGTTCGTAGATCGCTTCGAAGTCTTCCCGGACTTTTTCCAGCAGCGGTTTGGCCATCGCCGCTGGCATACCACCGGACGCCGGCATCAAAACCGAGGCACGCGGAATCCGCACGCCGACGTTTTTCGGTTCGAGTTTCACCGCGTCGTCCATATCTTTTTGACCGGACATGAACAACTTAAACCCTTCCGCCTGATTCTTTTCTTGGAAAGCCTGGCCGGCCAAATAGACCCGACCGGCCCCACGCCAGACCAGTGCTTCTGCATTTTTCGGATTCGTTTTCAAGGCTTCGTCGCAAATCTTGATGCCGCGTGCAAGTGCTTCTTTATCGCCGCCGAAGCCCGCAAAAAGATCTTCCCGGACGAGGAGATCGAACCGTTCCTCTTTCGCCACCGGCTTATCTTCGGCCAGAATCGACCAGCCTGATCCAAAGACGACTACCAAGGCCAATGGCCACCTACACGCTTCATTGCGAACTCCAGAC
>JAYSYJ010000059.1:0-20394 GCA_043727675.1 Fimbriiglobus sp. | reverse complement strand
TCTCGGCCAAGCTGACGCTGGTCACTTGATACACGACCAGTTTCCCATCCGGCGAAATCTGCGGATCGGCGACCCGTTTGAACGCGAACATGTCCTCGATCTTCATCGGCCGCTTGTCGGCGGCCTCAACGGTGGAAATCATGGCCAGTGCCAACGCGAAGGGTAGGAAGAGTTTCATAGAACTCCGTGGGTAAAAAAATTTAGCCGCGAGACGTCCGTCGAGCGCGGGCGGTGCCATCGCGCGGCTAAATGGTTTTCGCAATCGCATAGATCGCGGTCACATCTAGTATTGCATCGTGGCGGAGGAATAGCTCTGCGAGCGCCGCTTTGTGCACTTTCATTTTAGTGCCGCCGATGCCGAGGGCACCGTAGCAGTGCATGTCGTCGCGGTTCTTCGCTTTGTCGCCCAGGCCGATCCCTTCGATCCCTTCGGGAGGAACCCCGTTGAGGTCGATGGCCACTTTCAACGACTTGCAGTTTACCCGGTGCCGTTTGGGCAGCAGCACGACCCCCGGTGCCCCGGCCGCAATCACCAGATCGCAGCCGTCGAGCGCATCGGGGGCGTCGTTACTGCTGGCCGTGGCCACCGCTTCGACATTGGCCTTCGGAACGTGTGCACGGATCGCATCGCAGATGGCTTCGGCCCGGTCGATGGTCCGCGAACCGATCCGAACCAGTCCACCTTCCTCGGCGAGCAAGCGCGCGCAGCGTTGGCCGACTGGCCCGGTGCCGCCCAGAATCAGCGACTTCGCCGACTTCAACTCGAGGTGCCGGGAGGCCGCAAGCACCGCGGCGGCGGCGGTGGTGTTGGAGCCGTTGGAATCGAGCATCACCGACACGGTCAGGCCGAAGTCGATCACGAAGTGCTTCTGCACGGCCACTAGCAGCGCGTCGCCGGCGACCACATCGGAACCGCCGATGAAGATGGCCGTGCTTTTGAGATCGGCTGGGCCACGGGTGAAGATGCAACCGTGAACCAGAGCCATGACGTTGGCAGGCGTGACCCCACCGTAACTGAAAATGTGCTCGACCCCGGCATCAACAGCGACCACGCGATCAAACACGCTGGGAAGTGCGTCGGTGTCGAGGTGCACGAGGATTTGCGATTTGACCATGTTACAAGTGCGGAATTGGGAATGTGGAATGAAGACAAGAGATGCGGAGCCGGTTCACAATTGCCGCGCTCCGAATTCCGCAGTTCCATTTACTTGGGGCTGAACGGGTGCTTTTCGTCTTTGCGCTTGATGACTTCATCGATCTTCGGCTCTTGGTTCATCGCGGTCTTGATCGCCAGTTTCGTGGCTTCGTAGTTGTATTGGTAGATCTTGGTGTCGTCGGCGGCCGCCCAGTGGATGAACACCCCGCACACGATCACGTAATCTTCGGCTTTGCCCTTCGGAATGATCCCTTCGGCGACGCTGTCCACGACGGCGCGGGCCACGGCGGCTTGAGCAGGCCCGAACATCTGCACGGCTTGCTTGGCGCCTTTGATCGTCACTTTGGTGATCATGACCGTGGCCGGCTTGCACATCAGGTTCGGCGTGATGACTGCGAGCAAGCTGCTGTGACCGGCACTCTGATTGGCCAGGGCGTTGGCGAACGCGATGCCGACCGGGCCGGTCTTTTCGCCAATGAGCAGGTCGATGTGGGCGATTTCGTTGCCGTCGCCGACCAAACCTTCGCCGATGAACATGGACATAGAGAGCCTCAGTATGCAGGGAAGAGACAGTCAAAACGCTAGCCGTAGGTTTAGTGGGCTTACGATGAACGGCAACCGCATTCGGCAGGCGGGTGATGGCTAGCGCTTCCCCTGCGACGCGATGGTTCGCTAGCTCAGCTTGGACGAAATGCTTTCAAATCTTTGGCTCCTGGCGGGAAGCTTGCCGGATGGTTCGATAGATGATGCGATAAGGCAGGCGGAGGATTTCCCGAACACGCAAGACGCTGGTCACGTTCACCATTGCAAATTATGGTGTAATCCACGGCGCTGACCTCCCCATCGCTTCATCGTGCGACATCGACTCGCCCGCGCGGATCGATTCTCGTGCGTTTCGGATCGCTGCGAGGATCGCCAACTCATCGCGGATCTCATCGAGGGTGGCCAATTCCGGCATACGCTCGACCAAGTCCGATGCGATCTGGCGGTCAGTTTTCGTTGGCGTTTCGGTCGTCATGGCCAAGCTCCTGGATCAGTCGAATCCAATCTTGTATCCGCTCACACGGGGGATCGCCGGGGGCCAAGGCCGATTCCACGCCACGGCCCAAGTCCGCTTGCCCCCCTCCGGCTTGCGCCTAACCTAACTTTAGCCGAGTTGTTGCTTGTGCCTGGAGTTTCGCTGTCATGCCTGGCCCGAATTTGTCTGACCCGTTCAATCGGGAATTCCTCGAAGATCAGTACCGAGTTTGGCGTGCCGATAACCGGGCCGTCGACGAGAGCCTGCACTACCTTTTTTCCGGGGCCGAGTTCTTCGGCAATGGTACCGTCGATTTCGGCGCCAACGGCCAAGCGAACGGTTATCACGCGGCGCCGTTAGCGCCTTTGACGGCGCTGGCCGTCGAAACGCGCTTGCAGACGGCGGCCGTGCGGTTGATCAACGCGTTCCGGATGTCGGGGCATTTGATCGCCCGCACCAACCCGCTTAAAACCGAACCGCCGGCGACCCCGTGGGAACTCGCGCTCGACCGCTTTTCGTTGTCGGGCGACGACCTCACCAAGCAGGTGGACGCTTCGATGTTCTTCAGCATGGCCGGGGCCGAGACCCTCGGCGCACTGCTCGAAGCGCTGCGGCAGACATACTGCCAGTCGATTGGCGTCGAGTACATGCACGTCCAAGATTTCGCGGCCCGCAAGTGGCTGGCGGAGCACATCGAACCGAACCACAACCAACCGAATCTCCAGCCGATGACGCGGCTGCGGACGCTGTACTTGTTGCGCCGGGCCGAGCAATTCGAGAACTTTTTGCAGGTGAAGTTTCTCGGCAAGAAACGCTTCGGACTCGAAGGCGGCGAGACGTTGATCCCGATGATGGACGCCATCGTCCAAGCCGGGGCGAAGCTCGGGGTTTTGGAATTTGTGATCGGTATGCCACACCGCGGCCGGTTGAATGTCCTCACGAACATTTTGAAGAAACCGTTCGAAGAACTGTTCATCGAATTCCTCGATCCGTACCATCCGGACGCGGTCGAAACGGATGGCGATGTGAAGTACCACATGGGCTATTCGGCGAACATCGTCACCGAAGACGGCAACTCGGTTCACCTCACGCTGACGCCGAATCCGTCGCACCTCGAAGCGGTCAATCCGGTGGTCACCGGGCGTGTCCGGGCCAAGCAACGTCTGCACAAAGATGAAGATCGTTCGCGCGGTGTGCCCTTGCTGCTCCACGGCGACGCGGCCTTCGCCGGCCAAGGGTTAGTGCCCGAATCGCTCGGCATGGCCAACTTGCATGGCTACCGCACCGGAGGCACGATTCACATCGTCGTCAACAATCAGATCGGCTTCACGACACAACCGCGCGATGCTCGCAGCACCGAATACTGCACCGATATTGCGAAGTTCATCCAAGCCCCGATCTTCCATGTGAACGCCGAAGACCCGGACGCCTGCATCGCCGTCGCGGAACTGGCGATCCAGTACCGGCAGGCGTACAAGAGCGACGTGGTCATCGATTTGATCTGCTACCGCAAGATGGGCCACAACGAGAACGACGACGCCTCCATGACGCAGCCGGTCGAGCACCGCAAGATTCAAGAAAAGTACCGCGACCAGAACACCATCGTGCCGATCTACAGTCGCAAACTCGTGGCCGACGGATTGACCACCGACGCGGAATTGGCGCAGGTCGATCACCTGTTCAAGGGGCCGGCCAACCCGGACGGCACCCGCGAATACGAACGTGCCGACGGAGAACTCGAAGCGGCGTTGAAAGCGGCCAAAGAGGCGGAAAAGAACGACGAAAAATCGCACCACCTCATGCACGGCATGCCGACGCTCAGCGGCAAATGGAAGGGAATGACCCACGAGTATTCCCACGCCCCGTGCGAAACGGGGATCACCGGTGAGATGCTCGATACCATCGCCGATCAGTTGGTGAACCTACCGATCGGCTTCACGCTGCACAAGAACTTGCAAGACAAAATTTGGGACGAGACCAAGAAAGAACACCGCTATCCGAGTGGCGATAGCCCGTACAAACGGCGCGATGAAATCAAAGCGCGGGGCAAGGTCGATTGGGGCACGGCCGAGGCGATGGCGTTCGGGTCGCTGGTGATGGAAGAACACCCCGTGCGCTTGAGTGGACAGGACAGCCGGCGGGCCACGTTCAGCTTCCGCCATGCGTATTACTACGATGCCAACGATGGTAAACCGTTCTGCCCCCTGGCCAACTTCCCGTTCCCGACTTCGCCGTTCGACGTCTTCGATAGCTTCCTCAGCGAAGCGGCCGTGCTCGGCTTCGAGTATGGCTACACCCTTGACGATCCCCAGACGCTGGTCCTCTGGGAAGCCCAATTTGGCGACTTCGCCAACGGGGCCCAAGTCATCATCGATCAGTTCGTCGCCTCGGGGGAATCGAAGTGGAATCGGGGCAGCGGCCTCGTCATGCTGCTCCCGCACGGTTACGAAGGTCAAGGGCCCGAGCACTCGTCGGCACGCCTCGAACGCTATTTGCAACTCTGCGCCGAAGACAATATTCAGGTCGCCCACCTGACGACACCGGCCCAATACTTCCATGCCCTGCGCCGCCAGGTGAAACGGAACTTTCGCAAGCCGTTGATCTTGATGACGCCGAAATCGAACGCCCGCACCAGCACCTCACCGGTCGAACAGTTGATCTCGGATCGCTTCCACGAAGTGCTCGCCGATGAACCGAAGGATGGGGCCGCCGTCACCCGCGTCATCATTTGCACGGGTAAGGTCTACCACGATTTGAACAAAGCCCGGACGGAAGGCCACGCCGAGAAGCCCCAAGGGAAGGCGGTCGAGAAGATCCCGCTCGGAAATCTCGATCACGTGGTGATCGTCCGCATCGAGCAGTTGTACCCGTGGCCGGCCGAACAATTGACTGCGGTACTGGAGCGTTACCCAAAGGCGGAGCACGTGTGGGTGCAAGAAGAGTCGCACAACAACGGGGCTTGGTTCTTCGTTGAACCGCGCCTGCGTGACCTCGGGGTTTCGCCCCGGTATGTCGGCCGCGACCCGAGTGCCAGCCCGGCCGTCGGCTCCGAGAAGTTGCACAAATTCGAACAGTGCGATTTGATCGTGCGGGCCTACCTCAGCCAAGCCCACGGTACCGATGCGGAATTTGTTTGAAGCCATTCAAACAGAAATAAAAAAGGATTCGCGTCCTCTGCGTTCCGCTTAGGTTTTTTAACTGGAGTTATCGATGGCCGTTGCCGTAACCGTTCCCGCAGCCGGCGATGCCGTGACCGAAGGCCGTATCGCCAAGTGGCTCGTCTCCAGCGGCGCGAGCGTGAAGGCGGATCAAATTCTCTTCGAACTCGAAACCGACAAACTCACGGTGGAAGTCCCCTCGCCTTCGGCGGGCGTGCTGACGATTACCAAACCGGCCGGGGAAACGGTTCCCGTCGGTGCGTCCGTCGGCAGCATCGATCCCGCCGGCGTCGCTAGCGTCGCCCCGGCGAAAGTCACTCCACCAGCAGACACGGGACGGCTCACCCCGGAAGTCGTGGCGTCACCCGCCGCATCGGCGATGATCCGGGACGGCAATTTGGATTCGAGCAAAATCGCCCCGACTGGCCCCGGTGGCCGGATCATCAAAGACGACGTGCTGACGTTCCAAGCTAATGGTCCATCCAAGCCGATGGTCGCTCCGCTGGTGCTGCCGAGCCGGCCGCAAGCCCCGATGGCCGTGCCCGCAGTGAACACGCAGCGGGAAACACGCGAGCCGATGTCGAGCATCCGGAAACGCACCGCTCAACGTCTGTTGCAAAGTCAGAGCACCACTGCCACGCTGACGACCTTCAACGAAGTCGACATGTCCGCGATCATGGATTTGCGGACGAAATACAACGAGCGATTCGAGAAGAAGCACGGCGTCAAACTCGGCTTCATGTCGGTCTTCGTCAAAGCCGCCGTGGAAGCCTTGAAAGCGTTCCCGATGGTCAACGCCCGTATCGACGGCAGCGACGTGGTGATGCAAAACTTCTACGACATCGGCGTCGCCGTCAGCACGGAAAAAGGGTTGTTCGTGCCCGTGATCCGCGATGCCGATCAACTGCACTTCGCCAAGATCGAGAAGGCGATTGCCGATGTCGCCAAGCGCGCCAAAGAGAACAAGATCGCGCTGAAGGATTTGGAGGGCGGCACCTTCACCATCACCAATGGGGGCACGTTCGGGTCGATGCTCAGCACGCCGATTCTCAACCCGCCGCAGACGGCCATTTTGGGCATGCACAACATTTTGAAACGGGCCGTGGTGGTCAACGACGAGATCGTGATCCGCCCGATGATGTACTTGGCACTCAGCTACGACCACCGCCTGATCGACGGCAAAGATGCCGTGCAGTTCCTGGTGCGCATCAAAGATTGCGTCGAAAGTCCTGAGCGGATGCTGTTGGAAGTGTGATCTGGCTTATCCCTTTTTGGTTTCCACGGGGAGTTCTTCTGCTGGGGCATTAGCGTGTGGCTGAGGCATCGGTGTGGGGAGTGTTGCTCCCATCCTGGCGACGGGCGATGCCGAGGGAGTCATCTCAGTTGACGGGATTGGAACTGCTGGCACTTCCGCAACCGGAGCGGATCGCGGGACTTCGACACGCTGGGTGACAGGATCGTTCGAGTTGGGAAGTGTGAATGTCAGTAGCCCTGCGGCGAGGCCACCGAGACCGATCCAGACAATCGGATGACCACGGTACGATTTCACCGGGAAGAGTCGGGTGAAGGGAGTCGGGAAGAGTCGATCCCGCAGGACAGCCAACGTCCCGGCTTGCGGCACGGGGGCTGGCACACCCGACACAGCCGCGCTGAGGCGCACCGCTTCGCCCAGCACGTCTCGGGTGGCGGGATCGGTGGCCAATCGGGCTTCGAATGCGACGGCATCGGGGCCGACGAGTTCCCCGGCGGCATACCGGAGTGCCAACAAGGCGAGATCAGGACGCGACATAGCGGGCCTCCCAGAGCAGGCGGAGTTTCTTCAGACCTTCGTGCATGCGGGCCAGTGCCGTATTCACCGGGCAGCCGAGCCGTTCGGCCACTTCTCGGAACCGCAACCCCTCGAAAATTCTCAGTCGAATGACCGCTTGCTGAGCCGTCGGTAATTTATTGAGCAGCCCGTACAACACCGCGGCGTTCTCGGCCGCTTCGCAAGCGGCGGTCGGATCGTCGAGTCCCATCCAACCGTCCAAGAGTTCGCCCAACGCTAGTTGCGGCAACCGTTTGGCTCGGCGTTTCAATAGCAACGCTTGTTGGTGCGCCACGGTGAAGAGCCAGCCTCGGAGTGTTTCGCCGGCGATCGCATCCGATTTCCGCAACGCTTGGATGAACGTCTCTTGCAGGGCGTCTTCGGCATCGTGGGGGTGCCGCAACATCCCGAGCAGGAAGTGAAAGAGCGGCTGCTCGTAGCGTGCGTACAACACCGCGAGCGCCTCCGCATCGCCGGCCCGGAATCGAGCCAACAGCAGAGTATCCGTCGCAACAGATTTCGCGGTGCCAGCGGTCACTTTCTCTTCTTCCGCTTCTTGGGTTTTACTCCTTCCTCTTCGTCTTCGTCTTCATCCTCGCCGTCGTTATCACCATCCTTTTCGGCTTTGTCTTTCTCGTCGTCTTCCATCCTCGCATTCGGCCCGGCTTCCGGTTCGGTGTAGCCGGCGATCACCCGTGGATCTTTGAGCGTGATGATGCTGAAAATGCCCGCGAGCAGGGGAAGTAAGCCGAACACAGCACCGACGAAGGCCCACGAATAGGAACCGAGAGTCGACATTTGATACGAGCCGAAACAGACGACACCGCCCCAGACGAACGCGACGATGCCGAGCAAAATGTAGAACATGGTGTCGGCGACTTCTTCATCCGACGGTGGGGCTTCGTTGAAGATGAGCGGAAATAAGCCGATGATGAGCATGGCCAGGCCGATGAGCGATGTGAGCACACCTTGCCCGAGCAGCAACGTTGACGGCATGACCATGAGCGCCGCCGCCGGGCCGCGGGCGCTCCGTTTGAACTTGTCGCGTACCGCACCGAAGGTCGGCTTATTCTTCCGAGCCAGTTTCAGTTCGTCTTCGGACTCTTTGATGACGCCGTACGGGTTCACATCGTCATCGTCGTCCACGGGCGGTTTTGGCGGGGTGGCGGCAGCGGGTTTCGCCGCGACCGGCTTGGCCGTCGCTTTCTTCGGGATGCCTTTGGGCTTTTCGTCATTCGCCATTCTTCACCCGCAATCAGTCGTCGGAATCTTCTAGCATCGTACCGGATTTCGAAGGCGATTTCTAGAACGGGACTGAATCGGGTGTGCCAGTGCATTTTGGCCTCACTCGTCGAGGCTCACCGGCATCGCACCGTACCCTTCCGGTTTCTGCCAGACACTCATCACAGCCGCTTGCCCCAGAATGCGGACTTTCAGTTCCCGCGTCGCCTTCCACTCGAACGGCTTCACGGCGGCCCGTAAATCATCTTGCTCGGCCACGAGAATCACGGCCCGGCCACCGGGCTTCAACACCCGATCCCATTCCTTCGCCAGATCGACGTACAAGTCGGGGATCTGCTCCGGTTTCAACAGTTGTTTACCGAAGGGCGGATTGCAGATGATCCGATCGACGCTTTCGCCACTCAGCGGGAGTTCCATCGCATCCCAACGTTCGACGACAGCGCCGCCGCGGTTGCCGAGATTCTCTTTGGTGCAGAAGACGGCATTGGGGTCGATGTCGCCCCCCAAGTACTTCACGTCGCGCATCCGTCGCTGTTCGCAGAGGGCAATGGCTTCCGCCAAGATCGTGCCGGCCCCACAGAGTGGATCGAGAACCGTCATGCCGGGGGCGATCCCCGCCAGCCGCACCATGGAGGCGGCCACCGTCGGTCGCAGCGAGGCCGCGACGTGATCCGTCTTGTACGTCCGGTGCCGCATGGTGCGATCCGACAATCGCAGGCCACTGACGGCGGTCTTGCCGGTGATGGTCATCCAGATTTCGAGCCAGGCGTTTTCCTCGGCGGGCACCCAACCGACCGGCACGATCCCGTGCAATCCGTCGGCCATGGCGTCGAGGGCATCCACCCGGCGGTAGCCGTGTTCGCCGGTCATTTGGGCCACGAGGTGGAACGTCGGTTTTCCCTTCACCTTGGGCCGGATGCTGTGGTGGATGCGGAAGAGTTGCGGCCAGTCGGGCTTGTTCGCCGTCCACTTCTTGATCTGATCGAGGTCGTTCGCTTTATAAGTGAGCGATCCCGTACCCCAAGCGAGCAAATAGATATCTTCCGTCGTCCGCAGTTTCAACACATCGGGGTCGATGGAACGCAACCGGAAAACGACGACGCCGCGCTCCGTCCGTTTGATTTCTCCTTGCAAGTCGCGGGTGATTTCGTCGGCGGCCACCGATTCCAAGCCCGGATGGACGTGGGCATACAAGGCGGGCAACTCGGCATCGGCATCGGGGGCACGGCGGGCCACAACTAGCACTCCTCGCAAACAAAAAGACATTGTATGCGAGTTGCTCCGTCTGAACGGAACGGCACGGGCACCTGTTCCTCTCACCCCGACCTCACAACACCGGCTTAAAGTGGACGTGGCCGTTCGGGATTTGGCGCGAAAATTCGGGTTACGAGTCGGTAAAAAGTGCTCGAACTGCATATTTGCGCGATTCGCGGACTGTCCCTATTGATTCGTTGCGAGATTCTGTTCTAACCGTATGTAGGTTCCTTCACAAGCCACCTCAACTCCGAGGTGATTGTCTCGTTCCTTGTTTTTACCAAGGTGTCATATGGTGAATCGTCTCTCCACCAACAAGCGACCGGGCTTCACGCTCATCGAGTTGTTGGTCGTCATCGCGATCATCGCTATTCTCATCGGGCTGCTCTTGCCCGCCGTCCAGAAAGTGCGCGAAGCGGCGGCCCGGATGCAGAGTCAGAACAACCTCAAGCAGTTGACCCTCGCCGCCCACGGGCACAACGATACGATAGGACGCTTACCCGGTTGTTGGGAAACCGTCGGGGCAAACACCACGTCTCCGCACGGGTACCTGTTGCCGTTCATCGAACAAGATGCCGTGCAGAAGGCCGGCTTTGTACCGACCAACGGAGGCTACCCTCACAACATCGGCACCTTCGCCACCGCGGTGATCAAGCCGTTCATCTCGCCTCTCGACTCATCGACGCCCGGTTCGGTGGTGTACGGCTATTGGGCGATCAGCAACTACGCTCATAATCACGCGGTCTTCGGAGTTCCCAATGTTGACTGGAATGCCAAACGGCCACTCCAGCAGATTGGGGACGGTACTTCGAACACGATCATGTTCGCTGAAAAATACGGGACCTGCGGTGGAAACGGCAGCCTCTGGGCACACGGAAACTGGAACTGGCCATGGATGGCGATGTACGCGATCAACGCGGACAACAATGTTCCCCAAGCGAAGCCGACCGTGGCCAACTGCATTCCATCGCGGCCCCAAGCGATGACGGCAGGCGGTTGCTCCGTCGGCATGTGCGACGGAAGTGTTCGCACCGTCAGTACGAGCATCAACCAGACCACGTGGATCAACGCCAATTATCCAAACGACGGCAATGTGCTCGGGAACGATTGGTGATTTCCGACCGACGTCTCGAAACGTTTCGCATCGTCCAGGGAGAATGCTCGAATGTTCCTAGGTCTCAGTCGGTCGCTCGGTGGTCTTATCACCGGAGCCCTCGTGGCGATTGCGGCGGTCGGTTGTTCCGGGGGCCAGGCCAAGGGGACTTTGGTCAAAGGAGTCGTCACGGTGAAGGGGCAACCCGCCGCCGGGGTGATCGTCAATTTCCACTCCGGTAGCAATCAAGTGGCTTCGACCACGACGTTGGCGAATGGGCAATACACTCTCGAAGGGGTACCCAGCGGCGCGGTCACGGTTTCGTTGATGAGTGTCTCCGGGTTACCAGGGGGCGCCGGGACAATGCCCGGCGCTGGAGCCGGAGCCGGTACTGGCCCGGGAATTCCCGGTGGCCCCGGTGCCCCTCCCGGGATGCCGGGAATGCCCGCGGTCCCCGGCGGAAAGAAACCGGCCACCGATGTTCCGAAAGGAACCCCGATGGACACCGTGGCGAAAAGCCCGGAAATTCCGGGCAAATATTCCAAAGCCGAAACCTCGACTTTGAAGTTCACCGTCGATGGGAAAGAGCAAACCATCGACATCGTGGTGCCTTGATTGCCAGACTGCTTTTTCAATCGAAACAATTACGACGCCGCCCCGGAACTTTCCGGGGCGGCGTCGTTTTGCTCACTCGTCCCCTTCGCGTAATTTCGCCAACGCCCCGATGTCTTCCAGTGCAGTCGTGTCGCCGGTACTGGTGCGGCCGGCGGCGATATCGCGCAGTAACCGCCGCATGATTTTGCCGCTGCGCGTCTTGGGCAAAGTCTCGGTGAACTTGATCTCGTCCGGTCGAGCCAGGGCCCCGATCTCCTTGGCGACGTGCGCTTTCAGGGTCGCTTTCAACGCGTCGCTGGCCGTCTGACCTTGCTTGAGTGTCACGAAGCAATAAATCCCTTCGCCTTTCAAATCGTCCGGTCGGCCGACCACGGCGGCTTCGGCGACCGCCGGGTGCGCCCCGAGCGCACTTTCGACCTCCATCGTGCTCAGGCGGTGCCCGCTCACGTTCAGCACGTCGTCCACTCGCCCCATGATCCAGATGTCGCCGTCGGCATCGCGGCGGGCGCCGTCGGCGGTGAAGTACATCCCCGGATTATGGCTCCAATAGGTGGCTCGGAAGCGTTCGTCGTCACCGTAAATCGTCCGCATCAAGCTCGGCCACGGGTGCTTCACCACCAAAAAGCCACCGGAATCGATGGGCACCGCGTGCCCCGATTTGTCGACCACATCAATTTGAATCCCAGGCAGCGGCTTGGTTGCACTGCCCGGTTTCGTCACCGTCGCACCCGGTAATGGTGCGATCATAATGGCGCCGGTTTCGGTCTGCCACCAAGTATCGACCACCGGGCACCGACCACCGCCGATGACATCGCGGTACCACATCCACGCGTCCGGGCTGATCGGTTCGCCGACGCTGCCGAGCACCCGCAACGACGACAAATCGTGCCCCTTCGGCCAGTGATCGCCCCACTTGATGAACGCCCGGATGGCCGTCGGCGCGGTGTACAAAATGCTGACGCGATACTTCGCCACGATCTCCCAGAAGCGGTCTTCGCGCGGTTGGTTCGGCGCGCCTTCGTACATCACCACGGTCGCACCGTTGGCCAGCGGCCCGTAAACGATGTAACTGTGCCCCGTGACCCAACCGACGTCGGCGGTGCACCAGTAGACATCCTCGTCCTTCAGATCGAACACCCACTTGTGCGTCAGACTCACCCCGAGTAGGTAGCCCGCGGTGGTGTGCAGCACCCCCTTCGGTTTGCCGGTGCTACCCGAGGTGTAAAGCACAAACAGCGGGTGTTCGGAATCGAACGGAGTGGCCGGGCAATCGGCCGATTGACCGGCAACGGCATCGTGCCACCAGATATCCCGCCCCGACTTCATTTCGACGGCCGTATTGCAGCGATTCACCACGATGCACGTTTGCACCGTCGGCGACTTGGCCAGCGCCGCATCGACGTTGGCCTTCAACGGAATGACCTTACCCCGACGCCAGCCACCATCGGCGGTGATCAACACTTTCGATTGCGCATCGTTGTTGCGATCGGCGACCGCGTCTGCGCTGTAACCGCCGAAGACCACCGAATGCACCGCCCCGATTCGGGCGCACGCCAGCATGGCGACGACCGCTTCCGGGATCATCGGCAGGTAAATCGTCACCCGGTCACCGGCTTTGACACCGAGATTCTTGAGGGCATTGGCGAACAGGCAGACCTCGCGGTGCAGTTGCTGGTACGTCAGCGTGCGGCTATCGCCCGGTTCCCCTTCCCAAATGATCGCCGCCTGATTCCGCCGCGCGGTCGTCAAGTGGCGGTCGAGGCAGTTGAAACTCGCGTTCAGTCGGCCGCCGAGGAACCACTGGAAGAAGGGGGCCTTGCTGCCATCAAACGTGGTGTGCCACTTGGTGAACCAGTGCAGCGACTCGGCCATTTCGGCCCAAAAGGCATCCGGGTCGCGGGTGGCCCATTCCGAGAGCCGCGCATGCTCCTCAGCGCTTATATTCGCGGTTGCCGCAAACTCCGGACTCGGCGGAAAGAGCCGCGATTCGTGCAGCATACTGGTGATCGTACTGGCGGGCGTCGTCATGGGGAACCGACCGAGAGAGGGAGTGATCTTCGGGTCAGTTATACAGCCCCGACCCCAGAAGTGGGACTGCATTCTCAGCCGGGGACGGTTGGAATCCGTTTGACGCTGCGATGACGCAAATTCTTCAGCCGGGCGAGCCAACTGCGTGAGCGGTTGGTGCTGCACTGGCGTCTCACCGACGGCTTGCGCCAGTCGGCTCTGGAATCCGTTTTATGCAGCGATGACGCTAATTCTTCAGCAGGGCGAGCCAACTGCGTGAGCGGTTGGTGCAGTACTGGTGTCGCACCGACGGCTTGCGCCAGTCGGCTCGCCGGGATCCGTTTTACACAGCGATGGCTCGAATTCTTCAGCCGGGCGAGCCAACTGCGTGAGCGATTGGTGCTGCGCTGGTATCTCACCGACGGCTCACGCCGGTCGGCTCGCCGGGATCCGTTTTACACAGCGATGGCTCGAATTCTTCAGCCGGGCGAGCCAACTGCGTGAGCGATTGGTGCTGCGCTGGTGTAGCACCGACGGCTTGCGCCAGTCGGCTCTGGAATCCGTATTACGCAGCGATGACGCAAATTCTTCAGCTGGGCGAGCCAACTGTGTGAGCGGTTGGTGCGGCACTGGTGTCGCACCGACGGCTCGCCGGGCCGCTGGGTTTGATTCCCAATTTGGCTTTCCGTTCCGCGGTGTAGAACCACCAGGGCTTGGATTCTTCGCCGCCCATGAAGCGCACCGCCGCGATGAACACATCGATCACGCAGGGGTCGTGGCGTTTGTTCGTGATCGTGCAGAGATTGTCGTACATGATGTAAGGATCTCGGCCGATCAGATCGACCGGAACGGCAATCCCGAGCAACCGGAGGTCACCGGCACCCGCCGGCCCAATGTTCGGCAGTTGCTCCAATTCGGTGTAACCACTTCGATCCATCAGTTCACCATTTTCAGGAAAGGGTTCTAAACACCCGAGCGTTCCGATTTTATCCTGTCTGCGCCGACTCCTGTGCTATTTTCGCGAGCTAATTTGGCCAGCCGTGCCCGCCGGATTGCACTTCCGCCCGATCCCCCGCTCGGTTATCAGAGGCCGGTTACCTGGAGTGGCGAGGAATCCGTGCTATGCGACTCCGCTTTGCTGCCGTGGCCACGCTGGCCCTGTTACTGGCGATCCTGGTGGCGATTCAACCCGCGTCAGCACAGCCACAACTCGTGCACCGCAACGGCTTTGCCGGCAAAGATCCGTTCTGGGTTCGCGGCGACGCCAACATTCACTTCGACGAAAAAGCCCAGAAGATCACCGATACGGCGGCGCGCAACGCCACAACATCGGAATACATCAAGATCGAAGCCAACCCCAAGCCCGGCGCCACCGACGCAGAATTCGTGCATTACTACTACAGCACTCCGCAAGCCCCGGTTGGCCCCGATACCGTGGCCCGCGTTTGGATCAAGAGTTTCCGCACAGGGATTCAGCTCAAAGCTCGGATTGTGTTGCCGAAAGAGAAAGACCCGAAAAACCCCGACGCGCCGCTGACGGCACTCATCGTCGGCGATGTCTACAACAAGGTTCGCACTTGGCAGCAGTTGTCGATGGGCGACGTCCAAGATGCGTTGACGAAGCTCAAGCCGGTGCTCGTGGCGAAGCTCAAAGGCCCCGTGGACATCACCGGGGCCTACATCGACTCGCTGGTGCTGAACGTGTACGCCGGGCCGGGGGTGACCGAAACCTGGATCGACGATTTGGAAATCGGCCCGGTGCTGCCGCGTCCGGAAGGGAAAGAAGGCGCCGGCCCCGCGAAGCCGGGCAAGACGCTGAGTACCACCAAGCGAAAGTCACCGTCGGTGGAGTTTTCCAACGGCGATCTCCTCGTCGATCAATTCGATGACGCCGGACCGAAGCCGTTCTTCATGCGCGCCGTCCGGCACACGAATACCCCACTGTGGGCGCTCGATGTGGCCCGCTTCAACACCATTTGGTTTCCGGGCGAAGTCACCAACGAGGTCTACGAGGAAGCGATTCGGGCCAAGTTCTTCATCGTGCCGCAGCTTCCGTTGCCCGCGAGTGATTGGGATCCGGCCAAGCCGAATCAAACCGACCCGGCGGTATTTGAAAAGGATGCGGAACTCGTCAGCAAGCATCTCAAACGCTTCCTGAACAGCGACGCCGTGTTGATGTGGGACCTCGGCTCCGGCCGCACGACCGAGCAACTTCGCCGGGTAGCTCGGGTTGCGGATGTGGTGAAGACCTACGACCCGCGCAAGCCGCTGGCGGTCGATCTTTGGGACGGGCACAACGCCTACTCGAGTTACGTGGATGCCATCGGTGCGCACCGCTGGCCGCTGTTCACGAGCCTCGATTTGAACCGCTATTCGGAATGGCTGGCCCAACGGCGGGCGCTGACCTCGCCGGGCAAACTGATGTGGACGTGGATTCAAACCCACCTGCCCGAGTGGCTCATCAAGCTGCAAACGGGCGATGCCAACTGCGAGAAGTTCGCCGACCCGATCGGGCCGCACCCCGAGCAGATCCGGGTGTTGACGTACATCGCGCTGGCCGCCGGCTACCGGGGCATTGGCTATTGGAGCGATCAGTTTCTCGCCGACAGTCACCACGGCCGTGATCGGCTCCTCGAAATCGCGATGCTCAACGCCGAAATGGAACTGCTCGAGCCTGTGTTGCTCGCGGCCCACGAGCCGGCGGAGTGGAGCCCGACGTCGAACCCGAACGTGAAAGTGGCCATCATCAAAGGGCCCAAAGAAACGATCGTCCTCCCCGTTTGGCTCGGAAACGGTACGCAATACTGCCCGGAGCAGGCGACGCTGCCGAGCTTGACTTTGAAGATCCCACTGGTTCCCGACGGGGCGACACCGTGGTTGATCACGGCCGCCGGCGTGGATGAAATCAAGGACGTGAAGCGCGTGCCCGGCGGGACGGAAATCATCCTGCACGAGTTCGACACCGCAGCCGCCATCGTCTTCACCTCCGATCTCGGGCCGACTGGAAAAGTCGTCCGCTGGCAAGATAGCACCCGCCACAAACTCGCCCGCACCGCCGCGAACTGGGCCCGAGAGCAAGCCGTGGCCCAGTTCAACAAGACGCTGGTCACGCACAAGAACATTCTCGCCGCCGGCGGGCCGGACGTTCTCGAAGCGGCCGGCTTGCTGATGGAATCGAAGTGCGCCATCGACCGTGCCAGTCTCTACACCGACAACGCTCAGCCCGACATGGCGTACCGCGAAGCGCGTCGGGCCTTGCGTCCGCTCCGGGTGCTCCAACGGGCCCATTGGGAACTCGCGACCGCCAAACTCGATACCCCGACGGCCAGCCCGTATGCCGTCAGTTTCTATTCGCTGCCGAAGCATTGGGAACTGGCCAGATACATTCAACAGACGCGCGCCACCGGCAACGCACTGCTCCATCCCGGTTTCGAGTTGAACGACAAAGTCGCCGAAGCAGGGGCCGCGATCGCCTCGCTGCCAGGCTGGACGACCCGACGCGCTTTCTTGGATCCGGTGATCGGCACGGCCGCCATCGTGAACAGCAATTCCAAGTTGGTCGAAGATAAAACGCCGGAGCCGCCCGTCTACGGCCCCGGGCGATTTTCCCAACCCGGCCGACCAGTGCCCACCATGGCCGACGCTCTGAATCAACTCCCGAAACCCGACCTCGGTCAGCATGTGCTCAAACTCGCCATCTTGGTCGACAAAAAGAAGTTGCCCGATGGCAAACAACCACAAGCCTTGGAACGATCCTTTCTGGCGGTCGATAGTCCGGCGGTCGCGTTCCCAGTTGGCACTTGGGTGCGTATTGGGTTCTGGGCAAAAGTCGTCGAGTCGAGGTCGTCGGCCGATGGCGTTTTGATTTACGATTCCGCCGGGGGTGAACCGCTCAGCGTCCGACCGCTCCCCGGTGCTCGCTGGCAGCACTACAATCTTTATCGTCAGGTACCCGAGACCGGGAAAATCGGCGTCACCTTCGCGATCACGGGGTTGGGGCTGGCGTTCTTCGACGATGTAAAAATTGAAGCCATGACGCCGGGCGGGGATAGCACGAGTTCGAAACCGGCCGGGCCGACCACCCCGCCCAAGCCGCGTTCCGTGGAAGAAGATAAGCGGACGCTGCCGTATCCGCGCGCCGCCGAACCGCTCCCACCACCGCGGCCGGTGTCGCCACGGCAAGAGGCGCTGCCGATTCCGCAGCTCAAAGACCGGCGCTAGGATTTCCCATGCAGTTCACACTCATTTTGCTCGGCACGACCCTTCTCGGAGCGTTGTACGGTGCCCTCCGAGACGGTTTGATTCGCCTATACGTTCCCGAGTATTTCTCGTTGGCGGTCGACGAGACGGTGCCGCTGGAATCGGTGATGCTCGCCGGGGCGGTCACCTGGGGAGCGTTCGGTGCGATCCTCGGTACCGGCCTCGCGTGTGCGGCCCGATTGGGGAAACGACCGAAGCGCAGTGCCCGCGACTTGCGGAAACCACTGTTGCTGTTGCTCGCCATGATTTCCGCGTTCTCACTGATCGCCGGAATCTTCGGTTCCATCTCAATGGGCTTCGGACTGAATGTACTGCCAGCCGAGGTGCGCGAGCGCTTCCAAGTGCGGCAGTGGGGCGGGTTGCAATTCGGCTGGTTCGCCCAGATCATGGGGAACTACGTGGGCTTTGTCGCCGGTGGCATGATGATCGGTTGGGTCTGGGTCAGCCGCAAGCGCTTCACAGCCCGCCGGTGATCTCTTGCAACGCATCCGCGAGTTGGTCGATCTCGGCTTCGGTGGTGAACGGGCCAGGGCTGACACGAACGAGGCCATCCGGATAGCTGCCGAAAGACCGGTGGATATACGGGGCGCAGTGCAAGCCGGGCCGCACGGCGATGGCGAACGATTGATCGAGCACGCCACCGAGTTCCGTGGCCGACAAGATTTCGGATTGGAAACTCATCGTGGCGACCCGCCGCGCGGTGTCGGCATGGCCGGCGATTTGGAACCCGCCGATGGCCAGCAGCCGTTCGCGGAGTCGCTCGCAGAGGGCCAATTCGTGGGCCCGCAATTTCGCCGGCGTCTCCGCTTCCACGAAGTCCAACCCCGCAATCATGCCGACGATCCCCAGCACGTTCGGCGTGCCCCCTTCCAGGTAATACGGGTACTCGCTCGGCTGCGTCGGGGTGGAACTATCGCCGCCGGTACCCCCTTCGCGCCACGGCTTCACCTTGGCCTTCGGGCCGACGTAAAGTGCGCCGGTGCCGGTCGGCCCGAACAGGCACTTGTGACCGGGGAACGCGAGCAAGTCGATGCACTGAGCCTGAACATCAATCGGGACGACCCCGATGGTCTGTGCGGCATCGACGAGGAACAACACCCGGTCGAACTCTCGGCAGATGCGGCCGATTGCACCGATGGGCTGCACTGTCCCCAGCACGTTGCTGGCGTGGGTGATCGCGACGAGTTTGGTCTTCGGTGTGATGGCCGCACGGACGACGTCGGGATCGACGGTGCCCCAACCATCGGACGGTAGCTGCGTGAGGGTGATGAAACCCGCGTTGGCCATCGCCACGAGCGGTCGGCTGACGCTGTTGTGTTCGAGATCGGTGGTGATCACATGGTCGCCGGCATCGAGCACGCCTTTGATGGCGATGTTCAGCGAGTCGGTGCCGTTGTACGTGAAGATGAACCGGTTCAGATCGCGTCCATTCAAGAAGCGATTGAGCCGATGGCGAGCATCGTCGAGGGCGTGCTCGGCGGCCAGCGCCATGGCGTGCCCCGCCCGCCCGGGGTTGGCCAGCGAGGTGCGGGCAAACCGATCCAGCGCGACGTACACGCCTTCGGGCTTCGGGAAACTCGTCGCAGCATTATCGAGGTAGATCACGCGAGGAACTCGGAGACGGGGAGGGTGCCGACCGGCTTCCCGGCGAGGACGAGCGGGATCTCGTCGCCTTTTACGTAATCGACGCGGGATTTATAAGTGGGGTTCTTGCCGGCCTTGGGCTTGGTGTAAACCTCGACGCGGTGGTGAATCAAGTTCACGACCCAATACTGCGGCACTTTAGCCGATGCGTAGACTCCCAGCTTGAAGCCGCGATCAATGGACAAACTGCTTGAGGAGACTTCGATGACGAGTTCGGATTCGAGAGGACTCGGGTGTCGGGTGTCGTACTTTTCGTAAGGACCTTCGGCAATCACGATATCCGGTTCCGGTTCGCTTTTGGCGGTCGTAATCGGAAGTTGCACGCTCACGACCCATTCCGGGTGGAACCGCGTCATGAGTAAAGCCGTGAGTTTGCGGATCGAACTGGCCTGTGCGGGGTTGATCGGCATTTTTTTGACAATCCACCCTTCTAAAAGTTCGTACGGTTCACCCGACTTGAGCACACCTATTTCGATGAGTTTGTGGTATTCGGCGACGGAAAACTGCTTCATGGTCAGCGGATCGACTTTTTCCTCCACGACGAATTGTGGCACTTTTACAGTTTTCGCCGATGTTGCGACACCCATTGTCTCCCTCCCTTCGCGATTCCTAATGTCCAATGTACTTCGCATACAGCGTGCGGGCGCGTTCGGTGTCGTCGGTGCCTTTGATGATCGCCCGACCATCCGGGAACACCGTAAATTCATAGCCGTCGCCGGAATCGACCACTTGGAACTTCAACAAGAATTTGTTCGAGGTCACGGTGCCGGACGCCTGCAGTTGCTTGCCGAGTGCGGCGAAGTCGAGCTTGCTACTGAGCCGCTGCGTCACCTGCACGGCATTGCGGCCGCACAGGGTTGTCGTCTGCGTGCCCTGCTCTCCTTCGAGCCAAACGAACTGCTTCATGGCACAGCAGGGGCACTTCCCTTTTCGGCCGGCCAGCGGTGCGATCTTCACCCGCTTGTTCGTGTTGTCCCAAACATTGAGCATGAACAGCTCGCGGTTGATCGCGGCTTTGTTCCCCGATAAAAGCTTCAATGCCTCGGCCGCTTGGAAGCTGGCGATGATCGATACGATGGGGCCGAGCACGCCGGCCGTCTCGCAGGTGCCGACTTCGCCGGGGCCGGGCGAGGCCTCGAA
>JAYSYJ010000058.1:0-6754 GCA_043727675.1 Fimbriiglobus sp. | reverse complement strand
GAACGACAAAGCCAAGCCCGCCCTCAGCAAAGAACTCACTGCACTCGTTGCGAAGCAAGATGCGAAAGCATCGATGTTCGTTTGCGGCATCACCGAAGGCAAAGTCGGCGAAATCCCCGGCGACTTCAGCCAGCTCAAAGCTCTCGGCGTCGACGGCGACATGATCAAAAAAGGCCTCGGCAAATTGAACAACATGGGCATGACTCTCAACCTCGGCAAAGAAGTAGTTCTGGCCATCAAACTGGGGATGAAAGACAACGATAGCGCCGATGAGTTTGAAGGCGAGATCAAGAAGTTGGTCAATGCTGCTAAGACGTTCCTCCCGATCGTCGGTGGCAATCAACCTAACTTCAAGGCGCTGATCGACGATGTGTCGAAGACGCTCGAAAGCAAGTCGAATGAAAAAGATGTCGTTGTGACGGTCAAGCTTTCGGCCGAAGGCATCGGAAAAGCCGTTGGTGGCGAGAAGTAACAGGACGATGATAAGTAACTGATATGATATTGTGACTGCTAGGAAGCCCGCCGAGGGATCGGCGGGCTTCTCGCATTTAGAGCCTGAGCTGGGTTCCAGCGCACTCGGGGGGTATTCAGGATGCGCGAGCCGAAATTGTTTTTGGTGACCACCTACGACGAAATTTACAAAGCGGAGTTGGCCAAGACGGCCTTGGAAGAAGAAGGGATTTTCGTCGTCCTGCACGACCGTGAAACCGTGGCCACCGATTGGCTCATTTCCAATGCCGTCGGCGGAGTCAAACTCAAAGTTCGCCAAGAAGACGCTGAGCGGGCTTGTCGGATTCTCACCGACAAAATGTCGAATGCGGGTTCGTACTTGGCGGAGAGCCTCAGCGACGAAGAACTGACGCGCCAAGCTCTCGCCGAGCCGATAGAAGACGGAACGGTTCCTGAGCCGCAGATTCCAGAAGTCGTTTTGCAGACCCATCTCGAAGACAGTCCGACCGAGCAAGCCAACTCGGCCATCCGTGAAGCCTACGCACTGAGATTCTTGCGAACGGCAACGTATTCGATAGCGTTAGCACCGCTTTGGTTTATCGCGGTCTATTTGGGGTACCGGGCTATCTTTTCGCCCGGCCGGCTGTCGTCGGAAGGGCACAACCGGATCACCTACGGCCTGATCGCATGCTTCTTCAATTTGTGCTTCTTGATTTTTGTGATCATGTTCATGACAAGAATACACCCAAGATATTGATTCCGGAACGGCTGATGTTGCCCCATCTCGAAGATACCATTGTGGCGTTGTCGTCTGCTGTTGGGCCGGGCGTGCGGGCAATCGTGCGCGTTTCGGGAACGAAGACGGCCGAAGTCATCGCCAAAATATTCGCGGCGAAGGAGCCGTCCGTCGCGGGGGCGCGATTCTTCGTGACCGGCACGTTAACGCTATCGGGATTGGAAGCGACCTTACCCGCGGACCTTTATTTTTTCCGGGGGCCTCACACCTACACCGGCCAAGATCTCGCCGAGATTCACACTGTCTCCGCCCCGCCGCTGGTGGAACGGTTGATCGCCGATTTGATGGCCGCCGGAGCCCGGGCGGCCCAACCGGGTGAGTTCACCATGCGGGCGTATTTGAGTGGCAAGAAAGATCTGCCGCAAGCCGAAGCGGTGCTCGCGGTGATCGAAGCGACCGATGAAACCGACTTGCAATCGGCGTTGGCCCAACTCGCCGGCGGCGTCTCGGAGCCACTTGCGAAACTGCGTGATGACCTGTTGAATCTGTTGGCCGACGTCGAAGCGGCCCTCGATTTCGTCGATGAAGACATCGAGTTCGTCACCCGCGCCGACACCGTGCTGCGAATCGGGGCGGGCATCGCCCACCTCATGAATTTGAAGAGGCAACTCGATGATCGCAGTGTCAGTCGCCGGCCGATGCGGGTGGCGTTTGTCGGAGAGCCGAACGCCGGGAAAAGCAGTCTCTTCAACGCGTTGATCGGCGTCGACGCGGCCCTGGTCAGCAGTCGAGCCGGGACGACCCGCGACTATCTTTCACACATCATCACACTCGACGGGCATGGGATCGAGTTGATCGATACCGCCGGCTGGCAGACCGCGACCGATTCCATCGAGGAACAAGCGCAAGCGCTGGGACGTGGGCAATCGGATCGAGCCGACTTGGTGCTCCATTGCGTGCCGGTCGGCGAAGCGATCCCGTTGACGATCCCGCCACGGGGAGTGCTTCTGCGCACGAAAGCCGACCTCGGGCCGACAACCGGTCTGGCCGTATCGACAAGATCGGCAAACGACTTGGCTCCGCTAGTTCAATTTCTCGGTGACCGTGCGGCCGCGTTTGCTCGCCCCGCATTGGCCCCGAGTCAGAGCCGGTGCCGACATCACATCGATGCCGCCATTGCCGACTTACGCACGGCCCACAACCACGCCCTGTTCAACGACCCACCGGAACTGCTCGCACTGGTCTTGCGCCAAGCACTCGACCAAATCGGCACCATGGCCGGAAGCATCTACACCAACGATTTGCTCGACCGCATCTTCAGCCGCTTCTGCATCGGGAAGTAGAGTAATCCGCTCCTTTCAGAGCGGTTCCGAATGATCAGTCATCTTTTTTCGGCAGCACCGGCTGGGTAGTTTTCGGTACTTCTTTCTTGAGTTCATTCTTTTTGCCATCGTCTTTTTTACCGTCGTCCTTCGGCTGATTGGCGATCCACTCATTGAACTTTTTGATGCAGGCTTTCCGGCGGTCTTCGGCTTTGTTGTCCTTATCGTCTTTGAAGTAGTAATTGTCTTGTTGCCAGTTGGAGCTCGCTTGGACGTTTTTCACCTCGAGGCCGTAATCTTTTGGATTTTGACCTGCCAACTTCATGGCGACCCCGAGTGCAAAATCGCCAAGTTGAATGTTATTCCCAATTTGACCCGGAAAAGCTTGCTGGAGCACATTCGTGTCGTCGAAGACTTTGGCGATCTGCGGCAGGTACTTTTTGCCCTCTTTATTCTGGCCGATCATTTGGAGAGCTTGGAGCTTGAAATACCAGTTTCCATTTTGCACATCGGCCACCAAGACTTTGGCGGCGTACTTAGGCACCTCGGACAACAGTTGCCAGCTCTGGGCGAACGTCATGGCCTGTTGAAGCCCAGTCAACGACTCGCGTGTGTCGAGCCAGCGGTTCAAGATCTTCTTCAGCACGCTGCTGTATTTGCCGGACTGCCGGCTCGGCGACATGGCCGCCATAACGTCGCCGCTGTATAAGTAGGCTGCGACAGTCGTGTATACTTGTCCGGTTTGAATCGGCATCACTTTGTCCGTGTGCATGGATTCTAAAAACGCCAGAACCGCGATCTCGGCGGTCGTCGGTTGGACGTTGACCTGCCGACCGTTGACGTTCATGTTCACGCGGTTTTGGATGCCCAAATAGTGGTTGACCAAAACGGCGCCCAGTTCGTTCGCGGGGAGGTCGCAGGCCAGCAACAAAGCGTGGTATTGTTTGTTGACCAAAACTTCCGCGAACAGTTCGCGGGTCATTTTGTCGTTGCCCACGTGCTCTTTGAATTTAGTCCAACCCGGCAGTTGGTGTTCGTATTTACCTTCTTTATCGAGGAGGAAGCACGACACGCGGGCCTTCATATCTTCGGCCTCCGCTTTCGGCAGCACCAAATCGATCCGCATGCGGACTTCCGGGCTGCTCTCGGTGGCGAGAGCTTCTTTGAGAGCGGGCACCGCGAAGCGACCCATTTTGGCGATGTCTTTGGTCGCGCTGTCACGTTCCTTGTAAGCCGGACTGCTCAGTTGGCGAACAAAGTCTTTGGCCTTCGCGGATTCCACGTCATCGACGTCGAGCGATTTCGGATCCGGGGAACTTCCGGGGAGAGGCTGAAACTCCGCTTTCTCTCCGGGTTTGCCCGGAATCGGAACCTCATAGGTTTGTACAGGCTTAACCTGCACACGGATTTGACCCCAGGCGCTGTTGGCCATGGCAACGAGTGCGATCAGACTCAAAGTGAACGATTTCATAGAGCAACTCGCTCGAGGTGAAACTAACAGGAAATTCTAAAATGAATTCGGAGTGAGCGGCCAACTCCTCCGACGTTCGACCATCGAAGTTACTTCTTGACGCGAACCGACTTAATCGTGACGTCTTCGGTCGGGACGTTCGGTGTACCACCGCGAGTCTCCGTCTTCACATCTTTGATTTTGTCGACGATATCCATGCCTTTCGTCACTTTCCCAAAGACGCAGTAGCCGACTTCATCGCGAGCGTTGGCCTTGTCGAGAAAATCGTTGTCGACCACGTTGACGAAGAACTGCGAGGTGGCGCTGTCTGCGACGTTGGTTCGTGCCATGGCCACAGTGCCGCGTTTGTTGGAGAGGCCATTGGTCGATTCGTTTTTGATCTTCTCTTTGGTGTCTTTGGTCTTCAATTTCGCATCGAGACCGCCCATTTGCACCATGAACGTGGGAATGACGCGGTGCACAATCAGCCCGTCATAAAACTTGTCATCGACATACCCGAGGATGTTTGTCGTGGTGAGCGGGGCCTTGTCGGCGAACAGTTCGATTTCGAAAGAACCCATCGACGTTTCAACAACAATGGTTGGGTTGTCCGCTGCAACCACGGGGGCCGCCGTCGCCGCCATCAGGGCGAGACCGAGGAAGCAGACGAGCAAGAGTTTGACCAGCATGAAACCGACCTCATGGAAAACAGGACGTTGAAATGCAACGGAGGTATTGTACCGGAGACTGCAGGTGGAAACAGCTACAACAACCGAATTCGTCCAGCCGGCGTTTCGACTGGGGGATCACTGCATTTTCCGCAGCCGGAACCACAACCTTTGCCCGAGCCACGGCCCATCTTCACGAAAGTGCTCAGCCAATACGCCGCGGCGAGTATCACGACTCCGAGAACGACGACTTCTTGGATAGTCATTGCAGAATCCTCTTTGACTGTTTTCCATTTTCACAGTGCGTGGGGCGTGTGGCTAGGTCAGTTGCCGATCCGGAGCATAACTTTTCCCGTTTTCCCTGGTGTGGCTGCTTCCCGAACCGCGTCGCCGATTCGTTCAAGTGGATAGGTCGTACCGGTTTCCGAACGGAGCACACCGGCCTGAATCAAGCCGCGAACTTCGCGGATCAGTTGCAATTTCTTCAACAACCCGATGGACTTCATGTAATCGGCGAGCCAGAAACCCTGTACCGATTTGCTCCCGGTGATCAGCAACCGCGGATCGACGCTCACCGGTTCACCGGATAGCAGGCCATAGAGCAAACAAACTCCTCCGTCGGTCAGGGACTGCACCACTTGTGTGCCGGTACTTCCTCCAACCGGATCGATCGCGTACTTCACGCCCGCGCCATTTGTGATCTTTCGAACTTGGTCTTCGATCCCGTCTTTTTCCAAGAGCACTTCATTCGCACCGAGTTTTTTCAGTTCTTCAATCTGTTCCGGTCTGCGAACGACATTCAGAGTTCGGAATCCCCGATGTTTCCCGAGTGCGATGATCATTTTCCCGAGCGCACTGCCAGCGGCCGACTGCAGGAGCCACTCTCCCGTCGGTACTTTCAGAACCCGTTCCGTCAGTGCGATGGCCGTGGCGGGATTGACGAAGAAACTCGCGGCTTGATCGTCGGGGATATCGGCGGGTATCGGAATCACTTGCTTGGCGGACGCGACGGTGAATTCACTCCAATTGCCCAGGCGGTCGTTGAGCACGGCGACCCGTTTTCCCATTCGCAAGCGGCCGATCAGACCACCGCCGTTGGCCACCACCACGCCAACCCCTTCGAAACCGGGCGTCGTGGGAAACGTTTTCGGCTTCAAGCCGTAGTGCCCCGCGACGTAAAGCAGATCGGACGGATTGATCGGACTGGCGAGCATCCTCACTTTGACCTCGCCCCGTGCGGGGATCGGCTCGGGAACTTCGCGGTACTGCAGTACTTGCTCGGGTGGGCCGAATCGGTCGAAGACAACAGCTTTCACAGCGGACTCTCATGGGCGGGAAACGGTACCATTCAGCTTATGATTTGCTCCGCATCTGCTTCAGCCAAAGTGGCCGCAGGCCTACCGTTCGCGAGAATCGGCACAACCGGGCACAGTTCGGTTCCCCTCACTTCCAAACTGCCGAATTACCGTCAAGAGTAGTCGTTTTCGAGTCGAAATTACGCTGTGAAAGTGGATTACGCTGTGAAAGTGGATTATTGTTCTGGGAGACGACCGTTGCACGATCTCAACGTCCTCGCGTTGATCAAAGGCGGCGAGCGATTCGTCTATGTGTACGACGACGATAGCCGCGACGCCGTGATTGGAGCGTTACGGGATCAAGCGGCCGATCCCGAGGTGACCCTCAATTGGTTTGATGCCGCAGTCTTGACGGAACGAGCGCGCCACCAGGCGACCCGGAGCGATGGGCCAATGCCCTCGCGGATTTGAATCGTTTGACCACCATCGCGATTGACACCCTTGACGCTCGAACGTGGCTTCGCCGAGTTTTTGACGCACCTAGGCATCGAGAAGAACTCTTCGATTCAGACTGTGAAGTCGTATCGGGAGGACATCACGCAAGCCCTGGAATTCTTGCGCACTCACAATCACAAAGATTCTCTCGAAGCCCGCGATTGGAACACCCGCTCGCTTCGGGCATTCCTCGCATGGCTCCATGAACGAGGCTACGCCAAAACGACTATCGCCCGACGGCTGGCGGCCACACGAACCTTCGGCAAGTTCCTCTGTCGTCAGGGCACACTCACCAGCAACCCAGCTGAGGCACTCCGCAGCCCGCGGTTGAATAAGAC
>JAYSYJ010000057.1:0-6796 GCA_043727675.1 Fimbriiglobus sp. | reverse complement strand
CGTGGTGCGTCGGGCCATCGGGGCCAGCCAACCCGGCACGGTCGAGCGCGAGCACGACGGGCAGGTTTTGCAGGCAGATCTCTTGGAAAATCTGGTCGAAACCGCGTTGCAGGAACGTGCTGTAGATATCGACGATCGGCCGCGCACCGGCTTTCGCCATGCCTGCCGCGAACGCGACGGCATGGCTTTCGCAGATGCCCGTATCGAAAAACTGCTTCGGGAATTCGTCGCGAATCGTTTCGAGTTTGTTACCTTGGCACATCGCCGCCGTAATCACGCACGCCTTCGGATCGGCCTTCAGTGCGGTGCGAATTGCGGCAGACATGGCGTCGGTGTACGCCTTGGCGTTGCTCTTTTTCATCGAGAGAATCGCGCGTTTCGGGCCGACTTTCTCGAACACTGGCGGGCTGTGATAAGTCACCGGGTCGTTTTCCGCCTGCGGCACGCCGCTGCCCTTCGTCGTGAAAACGTGGAGCAAGACCGGCCCCTTCTGGCCCTTCAAATCGCGGAGAATTTTCCGCATCGCGTGGAGGTCGTGGCCATCGATGGGGCCGAAGTAGCGGAAGCCGAATTCTTCGAATAACATGCCATCTTTAAAGTACGCCTTCATGCCATCGCGAAGGCTTTCGAGCGAAGCCCGTGCCGCTTCGCCGACGAGCGGAATCTGCTTCAAAATCTCGTTGAGCGTCCGTTTGCCACCCTGATAAAGCCCCGTCATGCGGCAATGATCGAGGTACTTCGCGACGCCACCGGTACGCGGGCAGATGCCCATTTTGTTGTCGTTGAGCACGACGAGCACGTTCTGGTTCAGACCCGCAATATTGTTGAATGCCTCGAACACCATCCCGCACGGTAAAGCCCCGTCGCCGATGACGGCCACCGCGTGACGTTCGGGGTGGCCGAGCAAATCGTCGCCTGCTTTCAACCCGGAAATCGTCGAAACGCTGGCCCCGGCGTGACCGGTTACGAACAGGTCGAACTCGCTCTCGGCGGGGTTCGGGAAGCCCATCAAGCCGCCCTTGGTGCGGATCGACTGGAAGCGGTCGTAGCGCCCCGTGATGAGCTTGTGCGGGTAAATCTGGTGGCCAGTGTCCCAAATCAGCCGGTCGATGGAGAAATCGTAAGTGAGGTGCAGTGCCAAGCAGAGTTCGACGACGCCGAGGTTACTGGCGAAGTGCGCCGGGCGTGTAGTGAGCACGCGAATCAGCTCTTCGCGAATCTCTTGCGCCACTTGTAGCAATTGCGGATCGCTCAGCGCGAGCAGATCGGCGGGGCGTTGAATTTTCGATAGTAGTTCGGCGTGCGCCATGTCAAAAACTCCCCCGCGCGACTCCGGCGTGCGGCTGATTTATCGATCCCGATCGACGACAAACTGCGCGAGTGCGGCGAGAGGTTCTCCCCCCGGCCCGAGTGCCCTCGCGGCGGCAACGGCATCGTGCCCGAGTTGCAGCGCTTTCCGTCGGCTTTCTTCAACCCCAAGTAACCCAGGATAGGTCAACTTGCCCCGCGCGGCATCTTTCCCGACCCGCTTACCCGTTTTTTCCGCCGAACTTTCGACGTCGAGCAAGTCGTCCGTCACCTGAAATGCCAACCCGAAAGCGTCTGCGTACCGGTCGATGTTCGCTAACGCCGCAGTCTGCGTTTCCGGTGCCAGACAGGCGGAATAAATGCCGAGCCGTAACGACGAGCGGAACAACGCACCGGTCTTTCGGCGATGAATCTCTTCCAGAGAGGCCACGTGACTGTCAGCGGCCACCCGGCCCTCGGCTTGCAAGTCTAAGACCTGCCCGCCAACCATGCCCACTGCGCCCGATCCCGATGCTAATTCTATGCAACTAACCGCAACGATGCGCGAATCGCAACCCGTTGCCAGCACTTCGAATGCAACTGATAGTAGGGCGTCCCCGGCCAAGATCGCCATCGCGTCGCCGTATTTCTTGTGGCACGTGGGCAGCCCGCGACGTAAATCGTCGTCGTCCATCGCGGGTAAATCGTCGTGGATTAGCGAGTAGGTGTGGATCATTTCGACCGCACAACCGGCGGGTAGCGATTGCTCCGGTCGCCCGCCGACGGCCTCGCAGGCCAACAGGCACAACAGCGGTCGCAGGCGTTTGCCGGGTGCGAACAAGCTGTACGCCATCGCTTCGAGCAAAATGGGCGGGGCGTTGGCGGCGTGCCGATGTAACGCGGCCCGCAACGCCGTTTCAATCGCGTCCTGACGCGGTTTCAAATCGCTCCATATCGCGCTAGACAACGCCATCCCACCCTGATTGGCACCCAGAAACATCATGTTCCGTGCGGATAGTCATAGGAATTTCGCGAAAAGAACCAATCGCAGAGGCATAAGATCGGGGGTTGGTCTGGCGCTGTGCAACCGAAACTCAAATAGGATATTGACAATCAAAATGCATTTGAACACAATGCGACGAAGTGATGTCGGCGATCTGCGCGATTCGAAAAAGGGGCTTCTGTGGCTGCTCAATACTCTGTGATTTGTCGTTGTGGCGAAACGATGTCCGTCAAAGGCGGGGATGCGGGCAACCAGATTTTGTGCGTGTGCGGGGCTTTCATCGAAGTGCCGAGTCTGCGGGAACTGCGGAATGCTGTAGGGGAATCGAGCACTTCGCCAGAACTGATCATCAATGCGATGATCTCGGATGGGCTGGTTCCCGGCGATGCAATCTGTGTCTCGTGTGGGGCGAATACAAAAGATGTCTCTTATGTATCGATAGTCTGCGAAAGGCCGGAGTCTGTGTCCGGCGCTTGGAGGTTCAACCCGTTCCTGTTCCTTATTGGCATACTTTCATTTCAAAGGGAACCGGCCACGGATCGGGGGCGTAACGTCGCGTACCGACTTCCCATCTGCGCGTGCCAATCGTGTGCCCGAAAATTAACCCGGTCCCAAACTTTTAACGTCCTCATGAAGATCGAAGTTTACCGCCAATTGTTACTCAAATACCCACACGCTTCGGTCAGTCGTCCGACGAATCACAACAGTTGAAAGTCTCCAAGTCGTGAACCTTCACAAAATCGCGATGTCGTATGTTGTAAGCTCCGAATTGTACGATCGGAATTGTTAGCCCGACGCGCTAGTTTTGAAGTTGCGCTATCTTGCTGTTCGAACATTTCCTTCTTGAAATGCAGGCAATCCTCGTCCTGGAAGGATTTTGTAGGGGCACTCCTTGTGTGTGCCTGGGATTCACCTCCCAGCTTCTGGCATCGGAACCGGCACCCACAAGGGGTGCCCCTACATGAGAAAAGCGCAACTTCAAAACGCGCTAGCGAGGGAGCCGTGGCGAGACGCGACGCGATTCAGAAATTTCACGCACAAACATGCGTCCGGCGAGCGGCACACTGCGAGCCGAGAATGTAGAGCACGCGGCTCGCGTGCTGATAAATTGGCACGACAAGAAATTGTTGCCGGTGGATGTCCCTCGCTAGCGCTTCGGGCTAACAAGATCGGAATCGTGGGTTCGATTCGAACGCACCGGGAGAACATCATGCGAACGTTGGCGAGTATCCAAAGTATCCATTCGAACGAGCCGATCCCGAAGGCGGATGCCATCGAGCGGTTGCGCGTGCTCGGTTGGTGGGTCGTGGCCAAGAAGGGCGATTACGTGCCGGGCGACAAGGTCGTGTATTGCGAGATCGATTCGCTGTTACCCGAGCGTGCGGAGTTCGAGTTTCTGCGAAGTAGCAGCTATAAAGCCGCGCAAATCGAGGGTGCAGCGGTCGTGCAACGTGCGGGGTTTCGCATCAAGACGGTGAAGCTGCGCGGTCAGGTTTCGCAAGGGATTTGCTTCCCGCTGTCGATCCTCCCGCCCGGCACGCCCACGGAAATCGGCAGCGATGTGTCCGATGCGCTCGGCATCATCAAGTATGAACCGCCGGTCGCAATGGGCATGAGTGGCCGCGTACGCGGTGGCTTCCCCTGCTTCCTTTCGAAGACCGACGAAACCCGCGTCCAAGTGCTCGAACCGATGCTGCTGCAACACAAAGGCAAGACGTTCTACCAAACCGAAAAGCTCGACGGCACCTCGTTCACCGCGTTCCTGCGCGACGGGCAGTTCGGCATCTGTAGCCGCAACTTGTGGATGGACGAGACCGACGACACGAACCTGCTGGCAAGAATCGCACGCGGGATCGACCTCGAAGTGAAGCTGCGCAACATCCATGCGAAACACGGGTTTTGGCCTGCGATTCAAGGCGAAATCATCGGCCCCGGCATCCAGAAGAATCGCTACGCGCGCAAACTCGCCGAACTTCACGTGTTCAACGTGTTGAACCTCGACACGGCACAATTGGTCGACCATGACATTGGGGTGTCACTCTTAAACGAAGCCGGTTTGCTAGGCGTACCGCAACTCGGGACGCTGGTGTTGAACCACAGCATCGACGAACTCGTGGCACTCTCTGCAGGCCCGAGCGTGCTGAACCCGCAAGTGCCGCGCGAAGGCATCGTGTTGCGCCCCGCAACCGAGGAGTACGACGAAACGCTCGGCGGCCGCCTGAGTTTCAAGATCATCAACCCACAATTCCTACTGAAGTTCGACGAGTAACATCACGAGACGGAAACGATCATTTCAAACGCACAAACCGTCGCTTTTCAAAGACTCAAAGCGAAGTAATCCGAAACTTTCCGTCTCGATCGGACTAGATGATGGATCATTGGCGTAGCACTAATCACCATATGGGCATAGACTAACGGATAATATCAAAGCGGGAAATCGGTAGAAGGACATCGATCAATTGAGTGCTCCCGAGAAGTTATCCCTGGTTCCACAAGTTCGTCTTCCCAAGAAAGGCGCGTGGCAAGGGAAATACGTGCGTACGGAAGCGTCATGGAATTTGCATTGTGGCGACGCTTCCAAAGTGCTTGCGACACTGAATAAAGATCGTTACCAATGCGTCATTACGTCGCCACCGTATTTTTGGCAAAGAGATTATGGAGTGTTAGGACAGATCGGGATCGAAGAATCAGTCGATGGTTATGTTGACGCAATATGCAGCGTAATGGATGGTGTTAAACGAGTCCTTCATCCTCGTGGCGTTTTGTTCTTGAACCTTGGTGATACATATTATTCCGGGAAAGGAATGCCCCACGGTGATGACAAAAAAAACTAGGCCGGCAAACGTGACTGGTTGAGCTTATTTTCCAAGTCTTTCAGGTAGGCCGCTGGGTCTTGCCGGAAGCGTCGGCGATCCACCCGACGTTGCCGTCGTTCCTCCAACTCGGCCCGGAACCGCATCCACGTCGCCTGATCAGCTCCGGCCAGATCGGCCGCACTCACTTCCCGCGTCCGCGTTGCCAGGCCCGCGATCAACTTCGCCGAACCACGCAACACCAACGCGGGTGCCGCTCCTTGGCGACCAGTCGCCCGACGCTCGTGATACCGATACGATCCAAAGGCTTGCTCGAGGTCATTGTTCGTTCGCGGTAAGTCCGCCGTGTCGTAGCACGCGAACAGACCCGGCCAATAACTCCGACTCACCTTCACGAAGTGATCCACGGCCGTACTCAAGGGGCCAACCTTAGTCCGGTGCCGACACATGGCTCCCAACAACCCACCCAGTTTCTTGCGGACGACCGACCCACGGAGATCGATCTGACCCAGAATGTGAGCCGCCTGATGAACCCAGCCAAACACCAGGATCAGCGGTGCGAATGAGCCACCGGCCGTCTCCAAAGCCCCGCCGACCATCGTTTTGAGCTTTTGGAGTTCGCTCGGGACCCCCCTTTTTGCCCGGCTCGATCCAGGCTGTCCGTGATCGCATTCAAGCGGTCGTGGAGTTTTAATCCCGAGGCCACCAAGGGTGGCCGTCCATCATCGGTCAAAGCGCTGCGGACCGCCGAACAATAGCCGCGAATGACCTCCGCTTCGGGATCCGTCCGCGTTTCCATCTGTCGCTCGATCGTTCGCACCCCACGCACCTTCTTCTTCAACTCCTTCTTGGCATGACGATCCGCCTCATAAATCAGCCGGGCCGCCTCACGCAGATAGTGGAAGTGGCACAGTTGGTGAGGTATCCCCGGGAACACCTGCGCCACTGCCTTACGGATTGAATGCTGACCATCGGACACCACCGCCGTGATCGAGACCGGACAAGCCTCCTTCACTTGCGACAGCAACGCCGCCAAATCCTGCTGACGGGCCGACAGCAAACTCTTCGCCAACAGAATCTCCCCAGACAAGCAATCGCGGATCACCCACAGCACTTCGTGTCCGACATCGGGTTGCAAGCCATCAATGGCCAGGATCGCTCGCCCCTGGTCGGCCAGCAATGCCTTCAGGCGACGGTTGTCCGTGAGCGATACCGCCAGTAGTTCGTCGTAACGATCCAGCAGGTTGGTGACCGTGCGTTCGGACACCGAGACCTTGCGGCCGACCAGGTGGGCTCGCATCTCGGGCACCGACCGATGCTCGACATAGCGTAAGCGACCAACGAGAGCGATGACATCGAATCCGAATTCGTGACGCGGCAGGGCGAACGACCCTTCGGCTTCGGGTCGGTACGGCTTCTTGTAGGCGGGACACGCCGCGGTGCGGCAGCGACGAATGGTGAGATTCAGCCGGGTGACTCCGACGAGCGTGTGAAGTGTCCGGTGGTTGGTGTAATCGGCACGAATCGATCCGCCACAGTGCGGGCAGGTCGTCCGCTCGGGCGTCAGGTCGTACGAGATCGTCGGCTCAGATGGCTTTGCCTTCTTGGCCACGGGTCACCCTCCTGGAATGACTCATATCATACCAGCCAAACGACTTGCAGAGCCAGTCACGTTTGCCGGCCTAGAAAAAAA
>JAYSYJ010000056.1:0-6821 GCA_043727675.1 Fimbriiglobus sp. | reverse complement strand
AGTATTTAACCACAGTGACCGGGAAGAGCACGTTCGTCTTCAACCCGCTCGATTCACGAACCGTGGCATCGCTGACAACCGCTCAAAAAGTCGGCGTGCTTCAGAACGCATTGGGATTGGTGCACGGGGAGGAATACGGCCGGGGCTTCTTCACTCTGGTCGGATATACTTTACTACGAAGAGCGTTTCAGCATGAGACGGCTGCCCCGGCCGCAGGGAAGAAGGGCCAAAATCAAAAGGGCTTCTCGATCAATTCGTTCCTGGATTTGCACTTGGCCGTCAGCCGAGAGCGGAAGGACGGGAAGGCCTTCGAGGCCGGGGAGCAGACGGCGTTTCTGGTCGAAAAGCTCAGTCAGGTCGAACAACTGAATTTCGTCGAAGGCCCCGGCGTGCCTGCCGATCACCCCGCACTCCTCGCTTCGATTTCCTTCCCCGACGCGATCCGGGAGAGGCAGATCGTCTACCTGAATCTCGTCGGCAATCTTGACCCCGGCCCGACGGCCGAGATTGCGAGGTTGGCGATTTATTCTTTGATGGCGGCGGCGGAACACCATAAATCCGAAACCGGCCGAATCGCCCCGACCCACGTGATATGCGACGAGGCCCAGATGATCATCGGGCCGCAAATTTCATCCCTGTTGGCGACCGCACGATCGTTCGGCGTGAGCTTTACGCTGAGCCACCAGACGATTTCGCAGCTGATCAAACCCGGCGGAGTGAACATGGTCGATGCCGTGACGGGTTGCACGGCGACGAAAATGATTTTCGGTGCGCGGGACTCCGCGCTCCAAAAGTGGATCCGCGATGCATCGGGATTCATGCGGGCGGTCGATTACTCCTACGTCGTCGAACCCGAATCGACCCTCAACGACGAGATCGGTATCGGGCACGCCACCGGCGACGAAGACGGCCGAGTCCTGGTGCAAGCCAAGGAGTCGGTGGCACCCCGGCTGAACATCCAAGACATCATCGAGGCGTCCCACGACCCCACCATTTGTTTGACCAGCCTCGAGATCGGGCGTGGCCTGGGACAAACGATTGGGTACTACCCGGTGCGGATGGAATGGCCGATGAGTCCGGCGGAGTACGCGATACTCAAAGCGACACCGTGGCCTGACCCGACACCGGAAACAATCATCATCGGGCCGAATGGGATCGGCAAGGCCCGGCCTCTACCCGATCCCGTCGACCCGACTTCCTCCCCCGCAACGCAGGAGTTGCTCCAGAAAATCCACAGCCGTTCCAAGCGGGGAACCGCCTGATCCCGCTATCCGTTTTCCCACCTTGTCACAATCAAGTGGGCTTTTCTCCGCGCGAGAAAAGAATCAGCCGGACCGTGTGTCATGGCTCGCGCGACTTTTACTGATGCGTTCAGTGCTTGTCGCGAACAAAAACCCCGCGTGGGTTTTTGTTTTTGGGGCGGAACAGGGATGTTTAACACGCCAACTGGGGATCGAGCAATCGACACAGGTGGCCTTTCATGGATGGAAAAAATGGCAATTAAAATAGGAGATCGGGTCGGTGTCAAGTTTGTGGGTTTTGAGAACAGTGTCGTGACGACGCGTCCGGTCGATGAAGTGCATGAGCACCGTCCGCCCTTTGCGACACGAGTTATCAAAGGTCACAATCTTCCGAACTGCATCGTCCTGGACACAGGAAACTCGAACCGTGGGAAAAATGTCTTGCACATTCACTACGGCCGAGAGCAGCAACAACCGGAAGTCTCCGAAGATTTACTCTTTCGGAGTCAACAGTTGTTGAGGGTGATGTGGGTGGTCGGCATCTTCCTGATGTTGGACATCCTCATTAGGATCTGATCCGGGTTTTTATGTACTGTCCTCATCGGGCAGTACATGTTTTGCCATGCGGTTTTTTTGCTTCTCGACTCGTGAATGGATTCACAGCCCCAGCGAGTCGAGGGCCTTTTTATCACTTGATTCCGAACACCCGCCGTTACTTTTAGCGGATCTTGTTTCGACCTGTCAAACGGTTTGAACACGAACGTTAAAGAGGGGAGATACACCAATGACCACCGCGATTGTCGATCCGCCCACCCAGCCCGTTGACTTGCAAAGCGTGATCGCCGCACTGGGCCGCATCGAAGAACAGCTCGCCGAGATGCGAAGCAAACAGACGATCAAAGACTTTTACTCGACAAATGAAGTGGCTCGCCGACTCGGCAAGGCTGAATTCACCTGCCGGGAATGGTGCCGTTTGGGACGCATCCATGCCACTAAGCGCTTCAGCGGCCGGGGCAAGCACCCCTCCTGGGCCATCTCGCACATTGAATTGCTCCGCATCGAAAAAGAGGGCCTGCTCCCGCTGACACCCTTCCACTGCTAAGAGGTGGGAAGTCAATCATGCCTGAAAACAGGACCATCAACGATGCCATCGACCAGACTCGAATGCTGAGAACACTCAGCTACGCGCTGCGGCACGAGCCGTGGAAGTTCGGTATCGATCTCAACGAGGAAGGCTTCGGTTGCCTTGATGGTTTGGTCCAATCGCTTTGCAAGCGGCGGAAGGAATACCGCGAGACGGCCCCCGAGATTTTGATGCGAGCGATCTGCGAACTCGACAGCGAACGGTTCGAGGTCCGAGACCGAAAGATCCGTGCCCGATACGGCCACAGTTTCCCCCTTCACCGTATCGGGACTGCCGAGCCACCCCCGGAATGGCTCTACCACGGCACCACCGACGACACTTCTGTCATCATCTCCCGAGTCGGCCTTCAGCCGATGGACCGGTTCTTCGTTCACCTCACCAGTAATTGGGAATACGCGGCCAGCGTCGGCACGGCCAAAGGCCAAGCGTGCATCGTGCGAGTCCGGGCGTGGTTGGCCCACGAAGCCGGAGTGCCGTTTTACCGAGCCAACTCGCACGTGTGGCTCACGACTGAAATCCCCGCCGCCTTTCTGATGGGGCCGGTCGAAAACTTAGAAGCCGTATCCGATCTGCCGTACCCCTTTTGCCCATCCGTGATAAATCCGAATCATGAGCAAGAAACGAATTGAAAAGCCCAAAACCCCCGATCACGGCATCGAGCCAGTGACTACGGTTCTGCCGACTGGTTACGTCGAGCTGCTCGTCGAATTGAAGACCCGCGTCCGGTCGGCCCAGTTGAAAGCCGCCGTCTCGGTCAATTCGGAGATGATCCAGCTTTATTGGGACATCGGACGAGCTATCGTCGAACGACAAGAAATCGCGAAGTGGGGAAGCAAGGTCATCGATCAAATCGGGGAAGACCTTCAAAGAGAATTCCCCGGAATGAGTGGGTTCTCCCGAGATAACGTCTACCGCATGCGGGCCTTCTTCCTCGCGTATTCAGGCCAAGTCGCAATTGTGGCACAGCCTGTGCCACAATTGGAACCCGTTGCCCCGCCGATGCCGATGCTCCAAATTCCTTGGGGTCACAACATCACGCTGTTCCAGCAAGTGAAGGATCACGAAACTCGCCTTTGGTACGCCAAAGCCACCAAAGAACACGGGTGGTCACGGGCCGTACTCGTTCACCAGATCGAGACCGACCTCTACCGTCGAAAGGGGAAGGCCGTCTCGAATTTCGACAAAGCCTTACCGGCCGAAACTTCGGATCTCGCCCCAGAGACTTTGAAAGACCCGTACACGTTCCAGTTCCTTTCGCTGGCAGAAGAACACGAGGAAGCCGAACTCGAACGCGGGCTCGTCGCGCACATCCAGAAGTTTCTTCTCGAACTCGGCGTGGGCTTCACGTTCGTCGGCAGCCAGTGCCACTTGGAAGTGGGAGGCGACGACTTCTACCTCGACCTTCTGTTTTACCACCTGAAGCTCCGCTCGTTCGTCATCATCGATCTCAAATCCCGCGCCTTCACACCGGAAGCCGTCGGCAAGATGAACTTCTATGTGACGGCCGTTGACGAAATCCTTCGCCACCCGAGCGACAACCGATCCATCGGGATCATTCTTTGCAAGTCGAAGAACCACATCGTGACCGAGTATGCCCTTCGGGACATTGAAAAGCCTTTGGCGATCTCAACCTATGTCACGAAACTCCTCGAATCGATCCCCGAGGAGTTGAAAAAAGAGTTGGAGCCGCCGAGCGACGAGAAGACCAAGCGACGACGGCCTAAGAAGAGTTGATCCCGCTACGCCGCATCGCCGAAAGCCGAAATCAACGCGACCCGTTTGATTTGCGGAGTCAGGTGCCGGTAACGACATCGCATCTCGTGACTCATCCGTTGACCGATACCCGCCACCACGAATATCCACTTGTAACTGTCGGAGGATTGCATCAGGAAGTCTGCTGCCCGAGCTCTTGGGCAAGGCCGATGAGAATGCCTTCCGGGCCTCGGATGTAGCAAAGCCGATATGAGTTTTCGTACTGGACCACTTTGCCGACGAGCACTGCGCCGTGTTTGACGAGCCGGGCGAGCGTATCGTCGACGTCCTCCACCGTGAACATGACACGTAGGTAACCAAGAGCATTCACTTGGGCGTTGCGGTGATCGGCGATCACAGGCGGCGCAAGGAATCGCGACAATTCGAGCCGGCTGTGACCATCAGGCGTGCGCATCATGGCAATCTCGACGCGCATGCCCTGCAATCCAGTGACGCCATCTGCCCAGTCTCCTTCGATTGGGGCGCGTCCCTCAAGGTTGAGGCCAAGTTCGGTGAAGAAATTAATGGCGGCATCGATGTCTTCTACCACTATGCCGATATTGTCCATACGTATAATGGTCATGATTCCTCCTTGTATATAATAAGATTTCTACGGTGCAGCGCCACGCGGTTTTTGTAAGACATAAGGCATATATTCGCATATAATAATGTCAACTAATGCCGTGCCAAATGCCGAACTCCTGTCATAGTAACATATTTATCAACGACCAATCGCCTCGGCAAGCAGCTGTAAGCCCATGAAGGACTCTGACCATTCTGGGTGGTTACCTTCGAAATTTCTATCCTTCGAACTGAAGCGACGATGGCCCAAGAAGAGTTGATCCGGTTACGCCGAATCGCCGAAAGCCGAGATCAGCGCGGCCCGTTTGATAACGCCTTCGCATCTTATCGGTTTGGTGCCCACTCATTTCGTCAATCATCCGTTGATCGACACCCGCCGCAGCCAGCACCGAAACGAATGAGTGCCTGAACGTGTGGTATCCGCGTACCATCGACCACTTCGATCCCCGCATCACCCGACGACGGCCAGAGAAGAGCTGATCGGGTTCCCGCGTCTGGTCGTCGTGTAGTACGTACAACTGGCCCGAGGTGCTAAAGGAAAGCACGTCGGGCGTTGTCGTGGGTCGGCACCGACCGTGTCTACCAGACGAATCAGACCGTCATTCCCGGAGCGTTGCCGAAGATCGACAGCACCGCCGCCCGGCGTTGTTCGGGGAAGAGGTGCCGGTAGCGCTTCTCCATGTCTTCCGTTTGATGGCCCATCAGATCGCAGATGACGCGGGCGTCAATGCCAGCAGCAGCGAGACTGGATGCGAAGGAGTGCCGAAAAGCGTGATACCCGCGCAGCACCTTCCAGCGGCTCGAACCGACCGCCGTACGGAACGCCTTCCACGCCTGGCCGTCGGTGATCTGCCGACCGGCCACCGAGGAGTACGAGTACATCCCGCCGGGGTGGATCGTCGCGAAGTAATCCTTCATCACGGTTTCCAAAAGCGGAGTCATATCGACCGTTCGGAACGTCTCCTTGGCGCGACTGCGCTTGAGTTCCCGGATCAGAATCAGCTTGCCGCCGAAGTCGAAGTCCTCCACCCGCGACCGAAACAATTCGCCGCGACGGGCGCCCGTGTGCGCCGCCGTCACCAAAAACGGGTGGAGCCATGCGGAAGCCGTCTTCTTCCGAACGATCTCCAGCACTTCGGCCACCTCATCGGGATTCAGGAACAGGCCGTCCCAGAGTTCCTTGATCCGAGCGGCGTCAAAGCCACCGCGAGCGAGGATGAGCGTGATCTGTTCGAACGTGCGAAACGGTTCGGCTTGCCGTTCCTTGGCGAAGAACAAGTCCACGTCCGGGAACTTCGTTTTCGTGCGGCCCTGCCGTACGCCCCAGTTCATCACGAACCGGAAGGTGGCGACCGCCTTGCGCACCGTGGTCGTCTTCACCGTCTTCCCGAGATAGGTTTCCCGACTCCGCGTATCGACGAATCGTTGTACCGTACCCGCCGTGATTTCCGTCACGCAGAGATCGCCGAGAACCCGCAAGACGTGTTTGAGATGGATGTCTTCCATCTTCCGGGTGATCTTTTCCTTCACACCGGCCGTGAACTGTTCCCGGTAGGCCCGGAACAATTCCGACAATCGTGTGGAACGCACACACTCGACTTTTTGTTCGAGCCGCCCGTCGCTGATGAGGTACAAGCCGACATCGGCATCTTCGGGCACGATCAAACGACCCCGCTCCACCAGGCGCAGGTTTTCTTCCAGGCGGGCCAAGCCCGCTTCGGCTTCCTTTCGGTCGGTCGCTTTTACGCCGACGTGGTGCTTCGCACCGCCGAGGCGAAAGATGACCCGAAAGCGATTCCCGCGTTGTTCCAAGGACGCCATATGAGCATTCCTCCCCGTCGAATTGTTCGGGAGGAGACAAGCGATGCGGATCCAACGCGAGTGCCGCGTTGTCCCCAATTTGTCCCCAAAGAGAGGTCTGGGAAGCGAACAAGCTTTCCGGGGAATCCCCGAAAAGCTTGGTTTTAAAGTGATTTAGACGGTTTTCGACGTGCAACAAACAACGGAGAGGGAGGGATTCGAACCCTCGTAGCCGTTTCCGGCTAACCAGTTTTCGAGACTAGCGCATTCAACCACTCTGCCACCTCTCCATGATCTAAGTG
>JAYSYJ010000055.1:0-2192 GCA_043727675.1 Fimbriiglobus sp. | reverse complement strand
AGGTACCGTCTGGAACGACCCCGCCGCGCGGGACGCAAATGATGCCATCGCGGATGTGCCACATGCCGTCGGGGCCGTCGGCTTCCTTCACCCCGGCCTGATTGAGCATCTGCACCCCGGATCCGATCCGGCAGTCTTTATCGAGGATCGCGCCCCGAATAATCGTGTTGTTGCCGACGTTCATGTCCGGACGCTTCAGTTTCCGATTCTCCGCGATTTCCGCGTCCGTTTCAAATCCGTCCGAGCCGATGACGACGGTATCCTTCAAGTGGCAGTGCTTCCCGATGCGCGAACGGACGCCGAGCATGCAGTGATCGATGACGCTGTCGGAACCGACCCGGCAGCCGTCGGCGATCAGGCAATCGGTGAGTTTGGCCCCGCCGAAGCGGCTCGCCGGCAGGTTCCGCATCCGCGTGAAGATCACTTCGTCAGTCTGGAAGAAATCGAATGGGGGCACTTCTTCGCCGAGCGCTAAGCTGCACTCGTGGTAGCTCTTGATGGTACCGAGGTCTTCCCAGAAGCCATCGAAGAGGTGGGCGTGGATGTGCCGGGCACCGACGTGGTTCGGGAACAGGTTCGAGCCGAAGTCGTGGGGCGGCCTCATCTGGTTGTGCAGCGTGTCGAGCACCGGGAAGTTGAGCATCTCGATGAGCTTGTCCGTCTTGAACAAGTAGATGCCCATGTTGGCGAGGTAGTGCCGGCCTTGGCACGGAATCCCTTTGCCTTCGATCCATTCCTTCGGCGTGTAGTACGGCTTGCGGCTCGCATCGGTCTTCGGTTTTTCGACGAACGATTGCACCCGGCCGTGGTCGTCGATCTGCATCAGCCCGAAGCCGTCGGTCTGATCTTCCCGCACGGGGATGCACGCGATCGTCACGTCGGCCCCGCTCTGGCGGTGCGTCTCGATCATGCGGCGGTAGTCCATCCGGTACAACTGATCGCCGGACAGAATCAGGATTTCATCGGCCTCTTCACGCTCGATGTACGCCAAGTTCTGGCGCACCGCGTCGGCCGTGCCCTGGTACCAACCGATGTGGTCTTCGTACGATTGCTGGGCCGCGAGGATCTCCACGAAGCCGCTGCTGAACATGTCGAACTTGTACGTGTTGGCGATGTGCCGGTGCAAACTGACGCTGAGAAACTGGGTGAGAACGTAAATGTTCCGCAAGCCACTGTTGAGGCAGTTGGAAATCGGGATGTCGATCAGGCGATATTTTCCGGCGACCGGCACGGCCGGCTTGGCGCGATCTTTCGTGAGGGGAAAGAGTCGGCTCCCTCGGCCACCGCCCAGAATCAGGCTGAGAATGTGGGGATCTTTCGGCATGAAGGCACTCGCGGAGTTCGGCGCTGGAGGGGACAGTTGTTATCTCACCTCGATTTCGGAAGGGCAATGGGAAACTGACGGTCGACGCACCAAATTTGGCCACGACGCTGGACTTCGTTACGCCACGGCCCCGGCAATCACTTCCCCGGCGATGTCCGTCAAGCGTTCATCCCGGCCACTGTGGCGGATGGTGAGCGTTTCATGATCCATTCCCAGAAGGTGCAGGATCGTGGCGTGGAAGTCGGGCACGGCGATTTTATCTTGAATCGCGTGCAGCCCGAATTCGTCCGTCTTCCCGACGCTGGTGCCGCCCTTGCTACCGCCGCCCGCGAACCACATCGTGTAGCCGAGCGGATTGTGGTCGCGGCCCTTGCTGCCCTGGCTGTTGGGGGTCCGTCCGAATTCGCTGCACCAGACGACGAGGGTGTCCTTCAACAGCCCGCGTTGCTTCAAGTCCTTCAGTAGCGCCGTGATCGGTTGATCGACGTGGCCGCACATCTTTTCGTGATTCTGGTTCAGGTCGTCGTGGGCGTCCCACTGCATGCTGATCGGCCCGCCGCCCGAATACACTTGGACGAAGCGCACCCCGCGTTCGACGAGGCGGCGCGCTAGCAACAGGCGGGTGCCGAAGTCGGCGGACGCGGGGCGGTTCAGGCCGTAGGCGTCCTTGGTTTGCTTCGATTCCTTGCTCAAATCGACCGCTTCCGGGGCGTGGGTCTGCATCCGGAACGCGAGTTCGTAGCTGCTGATGCGGGCTTGCAAGTCGGTATCGCCCGGCGTCATTTGCATTTCGTTCAACTTCTTGACCAACTCGAACGCCCGTTGGTTTCGTTCCGGTGACACGCCCGTCGGCGGCTTCAGGTTCAGG
>JAYSYJ010000054.1:0-20650 GCA_043727675.1 Fimbriiglobus sp. | reverse complement strand
GGTCGGCCATTCCAGCAATGCCGATGCAAACCACTGGAATTCCGAGTTCGCGTGCCTTTGTGGCAAAGAGGATCGGAAATCGTCCGGCCCCCGCAATTAATCCGATGGGGGCACGAACCGTCATGATGCGTCACGGGGCAGGTCTAATTTCTTTTTCAAGTCGGCCACGGTGCGCCGGAGCTCCGGTAACGATTTGACATGCGTGGCCGTGCGCAAGTATTGCCAGACGGGCACGGCCGGCGTTCCGGCCATCCGGGAGTGGGCCGGAATGTCTTGCGTGATGCCACATTGGGCGCCGATCATCGATTGTTCGCCGATATGCAAATGATCGGCGATGCCGACTTGACCACCCAATACGACGTAATCACCCGTCGTGGTCGAACCGGCGATGCCCACTTGGCTGACAATCAAATTGTGTCGGCCGATCTGACAGTTGTGTGCGATCATCACCAAGTTGTCGATTTTGGTTCCCGCGCCGATGCGGGTCGGGCCAATCGTTCCTCGGTCGATGGTCGCCGACGCACCGATTTCTACATCGTCGCCGATTTCGACATAACCGAGTTGCGGAACCTTGATGTGGTGGCCCGCTTCGATCCGGTAACCATAGCCATCCGCCCCGATCACACTCTTGGCATGGATCACCACGCGGTTCCCCAAAATTGAATTGTCGTAGAGCACCACACCGGGATGCAGAGTGTTGGCCTGTCCCAATTTGCAATTTGCACCGATGCAAACACCAGGAAGGATCGTACAATCGTCACCGAGCACTGTGGCCGAGCCGATGACGACGTACGCTCCAATGCTGGCATTCTCTCCAATTTTGGCACTCGAGTCGATGATAGCCGTGGCGTGGATGGCCCGCGGACCACTGCGCTCACCACGTAACTTTTGAATCAGCTGCAAGTAGGCTTTGAGCGGCTCCGGCACGCGGATCAACGGGCGGTCACCTTCTGGGAAATCGAGTGGAACGACCGCAGCGATGGCTTTCGATTTTGCCCACGAGTCCATTTTTTTGAAGCTGTCGATCAACACGAGGTCGCCGGCCTCGGCGTCGAGCAACGACATCGCCCGGTTCCAAACGGTCGCACCGTCACCGACGACGGTTCCGTTCATCCAAGCGGCAGCATCGTGCAGTGTGTATGCCAACGTCGCACCCTCGACAATCTTAGTTGTCTGGTGAACGTACATCGCCAGCGCGATTCGAGCAAGGTCATTGAAGGTGAAGGTGCCGAAACTCGTCGGCGGAAACCGAGGTGCCATTTTCGAGTTGGATTGACCCCTGCCCCGCCGTGGCGATGGCCCAACAGGCCAAGTTCCAAGAGCGCATCAGGGCCGGCTCGCCCGTGCCCCAGATCACGCAATCCCAGCTGTCGGGTGTGCAGCGGATCGTGACCATGCCACCCGAAAGTGAAATGCGGAGTTCGCGCCAGCCCAGTTCGGGAATCTCTTCCGGAAAGGCGGGAAGGTTGTCGATCATCCGAACGACGGGCCGTTCAGAAACTGCAGCGAACGCGGACTGCACCGATTCCCAACTGGGTCGGGAATCGGTTTCGAAAGAAATCGTGCGTTGCAAACCCATGCAAAACCTCGTTTATTTATCCGCCCCGCTCTTCGCTTTCAAAATGTCTTCGAGACGCTTCTTCTGTTCGGCCGTCAGAACCTCGCTCCGTTCCTTGTTCATCTTCACTTTCAGTTCTTCGATCTGCGCTTTCAGCTTGTCGATGTCTTCGTTGTACTTGGTTTGGACTTTGTACACTTTTTGAGTTTGATCGTCCGTGAGGCCCAGCTGCTTCCAATTCTGAGGGAGTTGGCCCTTCGCTTTTGTTTCGGCCTTCGGATCCGCTTTCGGATCCGCTTTTGGATCTCCCTTCGCATCTTTGGGGGCCGCTTTGGTATCCTTCGGCACCTTGGGGTCGGCCGGTTTCGGCTCTTGGCTGATCGAGGCTCCAACAAGCATGAACGCGAGTAAGCCGCTCATACAGAACCCTAAAACACGCATGAGATACCCTCTTTAGCCAGACGTTGGTTCGACACTTCGGAGAGCATTCCCCGATTCACTCAGTCTTACAACAGTTGTCGAACGGGTGCTAGAAGAATTACTAGAACTTTCCAAATTGGGCCATCCGACCTCTTGGGTCGTAGCATCAGCATCTGCGTGTTGACCCGGTACTATTGAAATTTTATGCTCCTGCTGGCCGTTCACATTTCCAATGGAGTGCTCGAACCGATCTGGTTTATCGGCGGATTCGTCGTGATGGTGATCGCGCTGATACCCGCACTCTGGAAACTAGACGAACTGGATATCCCCCGCATCGGCGTGCTCACGGCCGCGTTTTTCGTAGCATCGCAAGCTCATATCCCATTGGTGGTTGTCAGCGTTCACCTGCTGTTGAACGGTCTGGTGGGGATCATTTTGCGACGACGGGCCGCCATTGCCATCGCCGTGGGATTAGTCATGCAAGCCTTACTCTTCGGGCACGGCGGATTGGATTCGCTGGGAATGAATTTTTGTGTGTTGGCCTTCCCCGCTTGGCTCACAGGTTTGATTTTCTTTCAGTTCCGAACTCGATTGCGACCGGGATTTGCGTTGGGCGCGGCACTCGGATTATTCTGCGCCACGTTCACCGTACTATTGCACGTTTCGGTTCTCTATTTCGGGGCGCGAGGAGATTGGACCGTATTGGCTATCTCGAGCCTCGTAGCGCACATTCCCGTGATTGTGCTTGAGGGCATCGGCGTCGGCTTCGCCGTCAAAGTTTTGGCGAAAGGTAAGCCGGAGTGGATCGGGTTGGAACCTGAGATGATCGCTCAACCATCGGATAGGAAAATTTCGTCGAATGGCACTTCCCACTGACCGAGGCCCAAACTGACCGTCACGAGCTGCTTCTTCGTGTCGACCTTCACCACACGACCGGTTTTGTCGAAGCGGCTGACCCTGACAATCGTGTTCGGTTGTAAAGTCTGGCGCATCTTCAGCAAGTCGGATTGTTCCGTGGCGTCGATTGCGAGTTGTTCCACTTTTCGTTCGTACACCGCCTTCTGTTGCACCGCTTCATGCTGAGCCGCGAGCGCCGCCACCCGGGCGTGTTCCGCTTCTTCTCGAAGTTGCTGCAAACGCTCGAGGTTGTCGGTGGTGCCCTTGGTCTCGCGTAAATATTCCGTGGCTCGGGCCAATAATTCTTCTGGCAGCTTCAACCGCTTGGCGATCTGAATCGCGTTGCTCATACCGAACTGACCGATTTGCAAACGGTACGTCGGCCGTAATGTTTCGATGCTGAATTCCACTGCCCCGTTCTCGGCGCGGTCGTTGTGGAAAGCGTAAGTTTTCAAGTCACCGAGGTGCGTTGTCACAATCGCTCTTACGCCAAGGATGTCGAGTTCATCAAGGATCGCCCGGCCCAGGGCCGCCCCTTCAGTCGGGTCGGTGCCCGCTCCGAGTTCGTCGAATAAAACCAAGCTTTTATGATCGGCTTGCGAAAGGATCGTGGCGATTCGGGAAATGTGCGAACTGAACGTGCTCAACGATTGTTCCAAACTCTGTTCATCGCCGATGTCGGCGAAGATGTTCGTGAACAACGGCACCGTACTCCCGGCCCCGGCGGGGATGTGCATCCCGCTCAGGGCCATCATCGACAGCAACCCGGTTGTCTTCAGCGTGACCGTTTTGCCACCGGTGTTCGGCCCCGTGATGATCAGCAAATTGAAACCGACACCGAGGCGTACATCGATTGGCACCACGGTACGCGGTTCGAGTGCCGTCTTGGCTTCGATGCGGAACAGGTGCTCAAGGATCGGGTGGCGAGCACCGCGCAACCAGAGTCGGCCTTCCGCGTTGACCTCGACTGCTGCCATGGTGAAGTCGCAGCTATGGCGGGCTTTCGCCGTGATGAAGTCCAATCGAGCGATCACGTCGAGTGCGTAAATCAACGGTTTCGACACGCGGCCCACTTCGGCGCTCAGTCGGCGGAGAATCCGCTTCACTTCACGGTCTTCTTCGCCTTTCAGATTCACCCGTTCCGCACCCAGATTCGCAATCGACGCCGGTTCGATGAAGACCGTTTCGCCGGTGCTGCTCACGCGGTGAACCACACCGGGAACTTTCTGCCTGTGGTTTACCGACACCGGCAACACGTAATGGTCGCCGTTCATGGTGGCGTTCGGATAGCTGAGGATTTTACGCAGTTCCGGATCGCGCAAGAGCCGCTTGATTTCCGACTTCACCTTTTCGTCGAGTTCAAACAGTTTCTGCCGCACGGCCGCGAGTTCCCGGCTGGCGATATCGAGAACGTGCCCACGGCCATCGATGCAGCCACCGATGGTCTTGGCGACCGGCCCGAGATCTTCGATCCCGGACAACAACACGATCAAGCCATTGAGCCGTTCGTCGAGCCGCATCCGGTATCGATAAATCGCACCGGTGCAATGGAGCGTTTCCGACACTTCCAACAATTGCTCGGCACTCAACATGGTGCCGATGCTGGCTCGTCGCACCACCAGCCGCACATCGTGCAAGCCCCCCAACGGCGGTGGCTGTTCCAGTTCGAGCGAAAGCACCATTTCGGAAACCAGCCCGATTTCCGCGCGGACTTCGTCCAATTTCAGAAGGGGTTCGACTTGGCGTGCGAGTTCGCGGCCCAGGGGCGATGCGGCGTATCCCGAGACGATCTCGCGGACTTTGCCGAATTCCAACAGGTCGAAAGTGTGCGCGTCCATGGAGCCGATCGGGGCAGGTGACAAAAGCAAGACACCCCACGAGACAACTCTCGCGGGGAATGGTTCGGTGTACTGAATTAGAATAGGCGACGGGCCGGCGGCAGACCTATTTCTTAGCGCGTTCCCAAACATCGCAGAACGCGTCGCTCCCGGCTGGGGCTTCGAACTTCGTCGGTCGCACCTTGTCCGATGGCGCATAACAGATTTTGAGGGTCGTTTTGGACAGCTCGTAGATGCCGTGCATTTTTTCCCCCTTCTTCAGTCCATCTTTGAAGGCCAACTCGAACGTGCCGGCTGCTTCATCGATGCTAAAATCGGCGGCCGCGAGGAGTCGCCCCTCGAGTTTCACAGCGTCCGTGAGCAAGTACATTTTGTATTCGTCGTTGTAGATGCTCAAACGGAGCATCTCGCGAGAGGCTTTCTCGGGCAGTTGTTCCTGGCCCTGGGCGATTGACGATTGCGGGATCCAGATACCCGTGAACGCTTCCGTTTTACACGTCGGTTTGGGCGCCCCACTGACTCGCGACTCGAGAAGACAACCCATCAAACCCAAACACGATACGACAAACAACGCGATGGCTGCACGCATAATCCGAACCCCCAATGGAACTCCGTTGAAGGGTCGGTATGCCGCATCTGAAATCTGCCGTCAAGGGAACATTCCGTTTCCTATAACTTCCCGAATGGCGAAGCATCCCGACGTTCTGATTCTCGGTGGTGGCATCATCGGCCTCACGTCCGCTTATTTTCTGGCTAAAGCCGGACTACGAGTGCAACTGATCGAGCGCCAGGAATTCGGTCGCGAAGCCTCTTGGGCCGGGGCTGGAATTCTTCCCCCCTTCCACACTCTTTCCGGGGTCGGCACCCCGATTGATGCTTTGCGAGCCAATAGTGTCGCCGGCTTCGCCAGTTTTTCGGAGGAGCTTCAAGACCGGACGGGATTGGTCAACGGCTACCACGTCTGCGGTGGGATCGAAGTTCTCCACGCCGATGCGGCGTATGCCCTGCCCCTGTGGGACGCGGAAGGAATCGCCTACGAACGGATCGATGCGACCGCATTGCGAAACTTGGAACCGCGACTTCGCTCTTCTCTTCGAGATGGTGCAGGAGACGGCGCTGGACTGTATCACCTTCCCGGATTCGCCCAAGTTCGTAACCCATGGCACCTACAAGCTTTAATTGCTGCTTGCGCGGCGGAACAGGTCGAATTCACTATCGGTTGTGCACTGAAAAGTTGGAAACGAGATGCGGATCAAGTTCAAGGTGTTTTCGATTCCACAGGTCGGCTCCACGAAGCGGGATCGTACCTGCTGGCCAACGGAGCTTGGGCCGAGGAATGGCTTCAACCGTTGGGCTGCAAATTAGGAATTCACCCAGTGCGCGGGCAGATTGTACTCTATCACCCCGAGTTCCCGCTCGTTTCCCGAGTCATCTTGGATGGAAAGCGGTATCTTGTTCCGCGGGGGGACGGTCGGATCTTGGTCGGCAGCACCGAGGAACCCGAAGCCGGATTCGTGAAAGTCACCACCCCGGCCGGCCTAGACGAGTTGCAGCGATTCGCCTGCACTTGGATTCCGGAACTGGCCGAAGTGGTCGTCGAAAAAGCTTGGGCGGGGCTTCGTCCGACTTCGATGGATGGTTTGCCCTCCATCGGCCCGGTGCCCGGCCAGTCTAACGTATTTGCCGCCGTGGGCCATGGGCGGGCCGGGATTCAATTGTCCCTTGGCACGGCCCACTTGGTCGTCGGTCACATGACGGGTCGAAGTCGACCGCAGTATGCCGATTCGTTCCATCTGGATCGCCGACCGAATACCGAATTTCGCCCGGCCTTCCGCTCTTGAAAGTGGCTTCGATGGAACCGCAAACCCACCGTGCGACCGCCCGCCAACTGGCCGAGGATTTGGGCTGGCTCGAAGAGCATTGCCGCAAGCACCCCGAACTCACCGAACATGCCGCCCACTTGCGCTTGGCCGGTGCCCTGACACGCAATGTCATCGGCCCTTCTGTGGATGGCCAACCCGCCAAACCCCTGTTCGTGGCCGTCGTTGGCGGAGCCGGGGCGGGCAAGAGTACTGTCGTCAATTTCCTCGCGGGTAGCGTGGTCGCCGATGCCAACCCGCAAGCGGGCTTCACCCGGCACCCGACCGCATTTCTCCCGGCCACCCTCACGGGGGCGTGGCCGAGTCATTTGGGCTTCTTGGGGCCTTTGCAACGGCTCTCCGACGAGAAGCCGGCCAACCTCGACGAAGATGTGTACCAGGTGAAACGGACTCCCGCCAGCGTCGGCGATCCACTTGCCGATGTGGTGATCTGGGATTGCCCCGACATGACGACCTGGGCCTCGGCCGGCTACGTTTCCAGACTCATGGAAGTGGTCGCTCTCGCCGATGTCGTCGTCTATGTGGCCTCGGACGAACGCTACAACGACATCGTGCCAACGCAATTTCTGCACCTGATGATCCAAGCGGGCAAAGCGGTCGTCTGCTGCCTGACCAAAGTGCGTGAAGTCAACGAAGAGGCGATGATCGCCGACTTTCGGGCCAAGATTATCGGCCAACTCCCGGCATCGGTCGGGGAGATTCCCGCCGTGCCCGTGATGGCCATCCCCTGGCTGGCAGATGACGTTCGCAAAGACCCCGCTGGACTCGGGGCGAAGTACCGTGTCGGATTGCTGAATCAAATTCTGGCCCTCTGCCCGAGTCCGGAGATCGCCCGCCAACGCACGCTGACGAACGCTGTGAAATATTTACAATCGGCCGGAAACGGATTGCTCGACGTGGCTCGACGTGACCTGACCGAGTTCGACGACTGGCGTGCGACTGTCAAAATCGGTCGGGGCCAGTTCGAGGAGCGTTACCGGCGCGAGTATTTGTCGGGTGAAGCGTTCCGGCGCTTCGACCGAACCACCGAACAAGTCCAAGAAATGCTCGAATTGCCGGGGCCGGGCAAGGTCGTCAGCTCCGGGTTGGCCCTGCTTCGACTTCCGTACAAGTACGCTCGCGAATTTCTCGGCAAGACGTTGACCCGACCCGCTTCGCTCAATTTGTCCGAGCAAACGGTGTGCAGCACAGCGATGATCGCGTGGCTCGATGCGCTCCAAGCCGAGGCATTGCGTCGCTCGGGTACGAACACCCTCTGGAAGCAAGTGACCCACGGCTTCGATGCCGGTTTGAAAGCTCAGGCCAACGATTTATTCGCCAAGAATTACCGCACGTTCGAGCTAAAAGAGACGGACGAACTCGACCAAGCGGCCCGGGCCGTGCCCGAACGACTGACGAATTCCCCGATCTTGCTCAGCGGCTTGAGGGTCGGTACGGTCGCACTCGATCTGGCCGCCATTATTGCCGTGATCGTGTTCACCTGGCCACCGGGTTGGGCGTTGTTGCTGATCCTGCCGGCTGTTTCCATCACCCGGCAAATCGTGGAACTGCTGGTGAAAGTCGCCGTGGATCGGGGTCGCAACAAGCTCCGTGCGAAACGCGAAAGCTTACTAAGCGAACAACTCACAGGCCCCGTGGCGGCTTGGCTCGGCGACTGGCCGTCGTCCGGTGGCAGTTCGCTAGAAAAGCTGCAACTGGTACTGCGGCGAGTGCCCGATGCCATCCGCGAACTGTCAGGACTCGCCCACCCAGTTCCTGCCCCGACTCCCCTGCCCTCAGCCCCTGTACCGCAACCATGAGCGAACCGACCGCCGAGCCGTTCCTGCGCACGCTCGCCCCTATGCTCAAAGGGCTCGAGCGTCAGTTGCGCCAGTGGCTCGACGCCCGCCGGCGGTACCCGGTGACTCTGGTTCAACGCGCGGAAATCGAAGGTCTCGCCGACGACTACCACCGCAAAAGTAGTTCCCTCGACGTCGACCGGCCGCTGCTGGTGATCATGCTCATGGGTGGCACCGGCGTCGGCAAATCGTCGCTGCTGAATGCACTGGCTGGGGCGCCGGTGGCCCAGGCCTCGTTCACCCGACCGACTACCCGCGACCCCGTCGTCTATTTCCACCAAAGTGTGAAATCCGAGCGACTCGACCCGGCCTTGCGTCTCTGTCGCTTCGCCCAGCACGACCGTGACGCACTCCTGCAAAAAGTGATCGTGGACACCCCCGACCTCGATAGCAACGACCTCATCAACCGCGAGAAGCTCAAGGAACTCTTGCCGGTCGCCGACGTCGTGTTGTACGTCGGGTCGCAGGAAAAGTACCACGATCAAATTGGTTGGGATTTATTCAAGGAACAACGAAAGCGTCGGGCGTTCGCGTTCGTGCTGAACAAGTGGGATCGGTGCCTCGACGCCGGGGTCGGCCTGCGCCCCGACGATGACTTGTTGAAGGACTTAAATGCTGAGGGATTCGAGAATCCCAAGTTGTTTCGTACCACCGCCCAGCTTTGGATTGACGCTGAGAAAGCCGGGCAAGATGTCCCGCCGGATCTGCCAGAGGGGGAGCAATTCCGCGAGCTACGCAACTGGCTCGAAGCCGGGCTGTCGCGCTTGGAAATCGAAGCGGTGAAGTCGCGTGGGGTCAGTCAACTCGTGGAACAATCGGAGCGTGTGATCGAGTCGGTGAAACCGCCCGATTTATCGGGGCAAGCCGCGCGGGTTCGCACCATTTGGGAAGCCGTGTTGACCACCGAAGCCGAGCAGCAGGCCGAGGTGCTCGTGAGTACCCTGGAACCGTACCAGCAAGAGGTCGAGCACCATTTCAGCGTGCAAGGGCAGCAACGGTTTTGGGGACTCATGGCCGGGTATTTGCGCGTCACGACCAAGTTCCGCTACTTCAGCACGTCGCTCAAAGATCGCTTACCGTTCACGCCGAAATTGAGCGGAGCCATCAGTACCCCGGACGATTGGAACCTCACCGAATTCGTCCAATCGTGCTCGCGCACGGCCGCCGAACGAGTCCTCACACAACGGTTGTCGGCGTTGTCGAACAAACTGCTGGTGGAAGCCGACCAAAAGGGAATGCCACTGAACTTGCTGAACGATCAAACCACCGAAGCGACCCGGTTGCAGTGGGAAGAACGCTACACACGCGGGTTGGTCGATGCACTCGGGCAAGTGGAACAAGAAGTGACCAAACCCACCGGCTGGCGGCGACTCGTTCGCGGCGGGATCACTTGGCTGGCGAACAGCGTCCCCACGGTGACGTTACTCGGTTCGATTGGCCTGGTGCTTTATCAAGTTTTCGTCGAAGGCGTCGTCCCGAGTCTCGTGCTGTTGCTGCTGCCACTTTACCTGACACTCGGTGTGCTCATCGTGTTCCACGTCATCATTACGGTGGCATTACCGGTTCGGTGGGCGTCGATTCGGGACGATTTCCGTTCCCGACTCGGTCTCAGACTGCAGACGGAATTCGAGCAGGTCTTTTTGCCGATTCCCGATGCTGTGGCCGCGGCGGTACGGGAAGAACGCAAGCAAGTGGAGTCGATTGCGGCCGAAACGAGGGAAGTCGCCGCTTGGTTACGGGAACGCGAGCAGGCCGCCCAAATTGGCGAGCTGTACGGCCGTTAATTCCGGCCGGGGCCGATTGGGTCGAGCAGGCCGGGAACTGCCAGTGGCGGTGGCAAAACTTCGCCAGGATCGGTGGTACGAGCACGGAACGGATCGCCCCGCAACGGTTGCTCCGGTTCCGAGCGAGGTTGACTCCGCAAGCCACCGACCCGACTCGGAGGCGGCAGGGAATCATCCTTGTCGCGCTCTCGAAAGCTCAGATCTGGTGTAGGCAGGGGATCTCGGTCGATGTCCAAGTTATCGCGCAGGGGCCGATTCGGTTTGCGGCTCAATTTGCTCGGAAAAATGGTGTCCATCGTCCCGGCAATTGGTGCATTGCTACACCCGGCAAGCAAAGCGCCGATGAAAGCGATCAGGAGTGAAATTGGCTTCCGCATGCCCACGAGATAACGTGCGGACTTGCTGGTAACAAGCCGAGTTCAACTGGTTTCTTATATTATACTGACAGTGGTACTTGTTTATACGGAATGCGCTACGCCGCTTTCGCGTACAAATCGAGACGATTTTGGTTTAGGATCGCCGCGAACACTTCGCGGATTTGACCGTGCCCTTGCTTTAGTAGAAAATCCGAATTGCGGCCGAAACTCTTTGCTCCGAGTAGGTAATATCCCGGCTCATCGGTGCGGGAATCGCCGTGCGGTTCTGGCACGCGGAGTTCCGCGGTCAGGTTGACATCGGAACGGTAGCCGACGTTGGCGATCACTTTTTCGACATCCCAACTCATCGGCTTGCCGGCAACGCGACCCGCGACGCGAAAGCCTTTATCCGGCCCGTGGCAGACGAGTTCGTCGATCTGGACGAGTGCGTGATATTCCAAATTGCCATCGCCGCGCGTCGCCAGTTGGTTGGCCCGCGCGGCCAGTCGGTCGCGTTCTTTGAGGGGATCATTCGGCACTCGAATCAACGGTTGCGTACGGCTTCCCGACGTCAACCAGATGACCCAAGTGGATTGATTCTCTTCGGCCAAGTCCGCCAGAGCGCACATGGTGGCTGCCGCAGAATAGCCACTGCCGATCAGCGCGACGTTCTTGCCGGAATAGGTCGCTTTCTTGGCCCCGCGAATGTCTTCGAGCCAATACGGGACTTGAGGTCGCGCTGCTATTTCCCCGAGCGCCGGGATGCCACCATCGCCGACCCAATTCGGGCGGTTGTAGGTACCCGTGCAATCGAGGATGGCATCGGCGACCTCGAATCGTTCGACATTGTTGGCTTCGCGCACGAGCAACCGGAACGGCGGCAATGGCTTGCGGGGGTCAGTGGAATCGGTTTTCCGCCAACCGATCCGGCCGATGCTGATCACCGTCGCTGGCATGCGGATCGACTCTTTCAAAATGCTCGAGGCCGCCAGAGGCAATAGGTAGACATCTCGGAATTCGCGGCCGGTGAGGTACTCGGTGTCGGCCGGGAGATTGGGTGCGGCGCGGTCGTTGCGCAATAGTTGTTTACCGAGAGTCGTACTGTTCATCCCGAACGGGGTAAACATTCGGGCGAAGCCCCAACGATTGACCGATTCGGCAATTTGGCCTTGTTCAAAAAGTATGACGCTACAACCAGCTTGCTTGGCATACAGTGCCGCTTCGAGGCCGATAGGCCCCCCGCCGAGGATAGCCAGGCGCGGGAGACCGGGTTTGTTCATTTCAATCGGCCGTCAACGACAGAGGGTTGTCATTCGCCGTTATCGACACATCGGGCCGGTCGGGTGTAGTCGAAATTGTGGGAATATTTATTGCGAGTTTCGCCCCGACCTCACGGAGCCACGCGACACTCGGGAGACCGTAGGGCCGGAACTTTTCGGGGCGTTCGGTCCCCTCTTCCACGAACAGTGCCCGTGTGCGGCCCAGTTTGCTCGCGGCGGGCGTATCGATCAATTGCGCCGAATCGTTGGCACTCATTTGGAAGAGCACCCGCAGCGTGAACTCACGCATCCCTTGGCGTTCCACCGCCCGCGTCAGATTCATGACGCTGTCGCACCACGTCACCACGTGAATCCCCACGGCCGGGCCTTCACGGAGGATCGCGGTGAATTGATCGCCGGGCGAAGCCACCTTCTCCCCCCGACGGCCGTAGCCAAAGTCTTCCTCGGCTTTGCGAAGTTCCCGCAATCGGTGCAGTCCATGCACGAATAAGAAGCGCGGCGAGCGATCGGCGATGGTTCCGTTCAACCGACCATCCACTTCCGCACTGAAGGCCGTGAGCGTCGCGGCCAAGTTCGCCCGTTCGACGAGTGGTGCGATCCGCAATTCGGAACAAACCCCGCGTAAGGTCTCGGCAAACTCGGAATCGTCCGGGGTTCCGTCGAGAACCGTCGCGATATTGGGAATTCGGAACCGGGCTGCCAGTGACACGAGACTGGCCGTGATGATGGCCAGTGCCGCTTCTTCCGATTGACCGATGAGGAGCAAATTGGCTCCCGATTGCGGGCGGAAGACTGCCGACGTCGGGTCTTTGATCGCGATGGCGTCGCCGAGCCAGAACGTGGCCGGGCCGGTCGTTTCGGCAGATGCGATGGCCCGTTTCAACATGGCGTTCGCGGATAGTTCAGCGGCGGCACTCCCTTCGAATACTAAGCAGTGGCTCGGCACTCCGCTGCGCTGATGCAATGTTTCCAGAATTTCCGCGCGGCGACTTTCCGAGAGCCAAACCACTTGAAAGGGGTTGTTCCCTTCCTGCAATCCGTTGGCGTCGTTGTAAATCGCTTCGCCCGGTCGGGTCAACAATCGCGCGGCGGAGTTGTCTTTGCTGAGGATCAACTGAGCGTCGGCTTCGCTACATTGCAATGCGATCCGAACGGCCATTTGGTCGATGGTGCTGCGTGGCAACGAGTAACCGCCGCCGAGAGTTTGCGAACCGAGAATGACGTGGACACCGAAGGCCCGACCTTGGCGGACGAGGCGGTCGACTAGTAAGCCGGCTTCTTGCGCGAGTTTGTCATCTTCGACGAAGAATTCCTGAAATTCGTCGACGACGAGCAAAATCCTCGGGAGTACTTCGGGCCGGTTCAAATCGCGGTAGCTCGGAAAATCATTCACGCCGAGTGAGCGGAACAAGTCGCCGCGCTCGCGGAGCACGCCGTCGAGCCGCTGCAAAACGCTGAGACCGAATTCACGTTCACTTTCGATCGCGATGACGCGCGCGTGCGGCAGTTGCATCTCGGCGTACATTTTGAATTCGACCCCCTTTTTGAAGTCGATCAAGTAGAGTTCAGCCTCGTCGGGGCGGTAGGTCAGGGCCAAGTTGGTAATCAAAGCGTGCATCAACGTCGATTTACCGGAGCCGGTTTTCCCGGCGATCAACGCATGCTGTGCGGTACCGCGACCGAGTGACAGAATTTGGCGTTTCGTCGCACCGGAGCGTCCGATTGGGATCTGGAATCCCGTTTGCGTACTGGACATCCAGACCTGATCCGGCGTCGGCGCGATGAACTCGAATGGCACCTCGACACGGGCCGCATTCCGGCTGGCTTCGCCGATCTTCCGAACGATGCTCACGATGTCGTCCGAGTTGGGTGGGCGGTCGAGAGTGAGTGGAAACGGTGCGAGTGCCGGGTCGGTGGCGTGGAACGCACCTCCTTTCCAAGCGAGGTTCAGCGACACTTGTTCGAGGTCGGCCAGCCGAAAATCGCGCGGCAATGCCACGGCCGAATCGACACCCAGGATGGTGCAGACTCCGCAAGCCGGGCCACTACTCATGATGCTAACGAGCCGACGGGCGGCATCCGGGGTGAAGTTGGTCGGAAAGTTCGCGATGACGAGTACGCGGTACGGCTCCGCCACTTCCCCGGCCGCACGGTTGTACTCTTCAATGCTCTTGTATTGGTTGCGGAGATATTTCTGAATCACATTTTCCATGTGCTCGGTCAGGTCGGTCAGGCGGGCTTCGATTTGGCTCGGCTCCGTCCAGATACGGCTGGTGATGAGCAGTTCATCGAAGTCGGCGAGGTGCATGAATGCCGCGAAGTTTTCACCGAGACCGACCGGATCGAAAATCGTGAAGCGCACCTTTCCGGGTGGTAAACCGGTGAGAAATCGGAGCATGACCGCCTGCAAGGCACTCACGGTGTCTTTGCGCCCTTCGTCGCGGGCCTTCAGCAATACCGCACAGCGATCCGGGAAAGGGAGATAAGCCGGTACGACGGCATCAACAGAGACTGCGGGTGCCAAGCGACTGTCAGTGGAGGTGCCATCGGGCAGTGCAGCGATATCGACTTTGTATTCCCCGAAGCGAATCCCCGAAGGCACTTCTTGGACGGTCGCCAGTTCGCCCGCAATCAGTGAACTCCAACTCGGGAAGTGAGGCGTGGCCCAACCGATCAAATCCTGTTCGGCCCCATTCGCAACGGTTAAACCACTCTGCCAAGAATCGGAGAGTCGTTTCCAACTTTCTGCCCGGATCGCTTCCGCATTGCGCAAAGCGTGTGCGTATTTTCCTTCGGCGAGGTCGAGTTGACGGTCGAAATCGATGGCCAATTCGGCGGCTTGAGAATCGTGCAGAATGCCCGCCCGCAATTCTTCTAATTGACGCTTCGCTTTCAATCCGGCAAACGTCGATTCGAATCGTTCCTGGTTGTGTTGAAGTGTGGTTGCGGCCATTCGGGCCGTGCGAGACAAATTGGAGTGGTGTTGCTCGTCGATGGCCGCACGGTCGGCCGCGTGCGCTCTCTTCAGAGCGTTATGGCTCGCTTTGTAACACTCTTTCGCATGATCTTCCAAATTCTCTTGGGCCCGTTCGGCTTCGGATAAAAAGACGCCGAGGGAGATGCCGCGATCTCGAATTTGCCGGCGGGCGAGCAATAAAAGCAATTGCCGAAACGCCATTCCGAACAGCACCGCTCCGGCGGCACCGATGGCTAAGGAAATCGGAATCGAGAACCCAGAAAGGAGTGCGATCCCGAGTGAAATGGCCCCGGAAATGAAGACGCAGATGACGGTGCCCAACATACCCGCGAACTTTGAAAGGGACGATTGCTGCAACGCCGCGAGTGCGGTGGCCGAGTCTTCGAGGCACTTTTCGAGCTTCCCTTCGGGATCGGTTTTGATCGGGCTTGGCAACCGCTCCGTGCGAAATTCGACATCGAATCGACTCAGTTGAACTCGATCCAAAACCACCTCGGCGAGTAGCCATTCTTTCTCGATTTGCTCACCGGCCGCTTTCGCTTTGCGGAGTTGCGCCGCTTTCAATTCGCTCGCCTGTTTCTCGCCCGCTTCGTGCAGCGAATCGACCGTCCAATGGCGCTCTTTCGTTTCATTTTTAATTTGCGCCTCGGTGGCGCGGTGCTTTTGTTCCGTGCGCGCTTTCGTTTCTTGATAGTTGGTCGATGCAGTGGTTTCCAAATCGGAAAGGGTCGATTGCAATTGCGCTTCGGCCGCCGTGCGCTCGGCCAACTGCTCGCCGATTCCGCGGGCCTTCCCGGAACCGATCACCCGCCGGGATTTCGCAATCTCTTTCTCCGCGGCGTCCAGTGCCGCCGCGTGCGTCTCGGCCAGCTCCTTTTCGGCGATGGCCCGATCGCGTACCAACGTCTGCAAGTGCAGCAAACTTGCGCGTTGAAAATCGAACCAATTTTCCGTGGCCATCTGTCGGACCCTTCAGGGAATTGAACTTCGAGAATGAACCGGGTCATTCGTCGACGTACTCGCACTCTTGCCGAATTTGCACAAATACAACTGACAATTGATCCACCGCGCGGAGCACTTTGCTGGCGGCATCGTCCCAGGGCTGCCAAACTTTTTCGTCGTGGGCTTGCTGCGCTTCGTCGTTCCACGTTTCCGTCGCGGCCAGCCAATGGGCACGGGCCGTTTTTTGAGCATCGTACAACTGACTGCGGGATGCGCCGAATTTCATGGCGACTCCGATGGAGTGTTCGGTGACGTCATAATGCCGACCCGAGTTTCGGCGTATTGATCCAGCGATTCAATCTGGCGGTGCAGGTGACCGAGCCCCTTGGCGACCTCTCCTTCAAGTAACAGGGCGAAGCGGTGCCCCGCCCCGGTAAATGTTTCGTCGATGATTTTCGGCAAGTTCACGAGCCATTTTTTGCACACGACGACTTGATCCTGAGCGTGCTCGAGCCGGGCATTGGCCCGGCGGAGATTGCGTTCTTCGACTGTCGAATCGGGCATGCGTCCATTGGAATCGGGGAATCGCTTCGCGGCCAACGCACTCTTCGCTCGCACCACGGCGTCGTCGCGATCTCGGATCGACCGCTGCCAGCGGTCGAGTTGCTGGCTGACCCAATCGATCCCCCGGCGGATTTCCAACTGGATCGTCGCTAGCGACTCTTCGGATTCGACCTTGAAGATCGTGGCGGATGCGAGCCACTCGCGCAGGCCATCGATGGCACGGACGTCGGCACCGGTGCTCATGATTTGGCCTAACGTTGGGTGAGGTATTCTTCGATCCGCTCGGCTTTGCGGAGCAGGTAAGGTAGGTATAGCCCCGAGTTTTCCAGGAACTGTTCGAGTACCTTCACGGTGTCCTCGAATTCCTCCCGGAATTTGTCGTGCTCTTGGTCACGCCACGTATCGCCGAGTGCCAGCAATTGGGCGTGCAGTCCGGCCATATTCACTTGCAGATCGGTGTTGAACCGTTTCAAACTGGCGGCGAAGCGCCGCAGTTCGGCCGGGTCGACGACGGCTTGCGCCATGGTGATGCCCCTAACGATGACTTGATGGACACACTATTCAGTATAACCCGGGACTCGGTGAAATGTTGACAGCTCCATTCTACATTCGTACGTCAGTGCCCCACCCTTTATTCGTAAGCAGACTACGACGGCACGCGATCCAATGCCAAGCCGTCGAAAAGCGTCTGCAACTCCTGTTTCGCCGCTTGCAATCCGGTTGTGGCCACGGCCGCTTCTTGGGTGATGGCTTCCAACCGGTCTTCCTGTTGATTCAGGGTCCGGACGTACCGCTCACGCAGTTCCTTTTCCGATGCCCGGTCGCCCAATGGGGCCAGGTTCTCGCGGATGCGGGTTTGCTCAACATGGAGTTGATTCCGTTCGTTTTCCAGATCCCGAATCGTCTTTTCATAGTCGGCGCATTTCTTGCGAATCGTGAACGACGAGCGGATGACTTTTTCCGTGTTCGCATCCAGAAACTGCTGCTGCATCCAAGCCACCAATTGGCCTTCGCCGGCGTTGATCAGCGCATACGATTGCGACAGTGGCCGTTGGATCGTGATTGGGAATGCCGTCGTCGTATTCGCGGGCAACGCGAATCGGAACCGCCAAAAGTTGTCGGTGATTTCGTACGGTGTCGGCGAATCGACCAAGCTCCACTCCGCCGGTTTCGGGTGGTCGAGGTAGAGGGTTTGTTCCTTCTCGGATTTGCTGATGAAGCTGTAGGTCGTCTTCTGGAGTTGGCCATACATCGTGATCATAGTGCCTTGTTGGATGATCACCCTCGAAACGTTTTGGTTGTGCGATTCCAGGTTGTCGAGCACCCGCACCGCGAGTTCCACCGAGTAACCGACCAAGCGTTTTTCCTTCGGCTTCATCGTGTCGAGCATCGCTTCGCCGACGTAGCTGCCGGAATCGAGCACGGTGATCGGCCCGCCTTCGAGAGTCAACCCGGTGGTGTTCTCGAAGTCGATGCAACGCATCGGATTCGCGGCGCGGGCCTGCTTCTGATAGAGCAGTACCGACTTCCCCTCGAATGGTTTGAGTAAGATCGGCACGAGCGCCGACTGATTGCGTCTCACCGTCACCGGCTTCTCGATGATGTATTCGAACAGATCGCCGACTTGTCGTTCGCGCGTCTGCGTCGGCATGGAAGACGGTGCCGAGATCGACCGCATCATTTGAGCGGGCGCGGCCATCTTCGCCATTCTCATCCGTCCGCGATTGCCGCCTCGGGGTGCCGCATCCTCATCGTCAGTTTCCATCACGCTCAAGTTGGCGAACTCCACTCCCGCTTCCGCCATCGGTGGCAGCACACCCGTCGTTTCGCTGACTTCCACCACCGGCCGGCGGATGTACCGCGGCGTGTACAAATCGTGTTGGAATGACACCGGCAACCCGGCCACCAGCGTGAGATCGACCTCTTCCCAATCTTCGTCCGAGGTGTTGTCGACCACCGCCCAACCCTGAATCCGCGGTGATTCGTCGTCGTTCAACAGAATCCGATAGGTCGCTTTCCAGACCGGCGATTCGAGAACGTAACTGGCTCGCAGCGTGCGTTCGCCGTCCCCTTGGGTGAACAGCGTGAACGTCCGCGCGTCTTTCTTTTTCGACGCCAGCTGGGTCTTCAAATAGAAATCGAGATCGCGGCGAATGCCCTCGTCAAGCAATTGCAACTCGAGGTCGAACAGATCGAACGTCAGCACATCGGCGGAATCGGTGAGAATCGAAACGCGAACCTGCTGGGTGGTGCCACGATCGCCGATGGTATCGACGGTGTCGATACCGAGCAGAACACCCACTGTCGGGGCCTTGGCCGCGACGGGCCGCACTTGGACGCGGGCACCCTTCAACTGTGGCAACAGCCCGACCAAGCTCCCGGCATCCGGGATGCTCAGAGCGATTTCCGCGAGCAGTTGTTCAATCGGTGTGGTCGAATCGTAACTGACCGCCGAGACGAGGCCACCGCCGAGGTCGAGCACCGTGAGCGACTTCAACACATCCGAAACTTCGCGCTGTTTGAAACTCAATTGCACCGGCACCGACCCGCTCACCGGCCCTTCACGCTCGAAGTAGCCAACACCGTGCTTGTACAAAACAACGCGCTGTATCGGGAGAGTGGTCGCCATAGCTACGGTGCTCCGAGTGGTATTTACAAAGGAAGAGTTCTTCAGTCCAGCAGACGGAACACCCACAGTTCCTTGAGGTTTGCTATACTGATTCCAACGCGGGGATAACCTTCTCCCACCCGCCAAATTCATTTCAACTGGATTATTGAGAGGGATGCCCGTGACCCCGCGTGAAGTGCTCGCGCTATTGCGTGAAAAAGAAGTCCGTGCCGTCGACCTCCGCTTCATGGACTTCCCCGGTCTCTGGAAGCATTTCACCGTGCCCGCCGAGATGGTGACGGAAGAAACCTTCGAAGAAGGCATCGGCTTCGATGGCTCCGGGTTGCGCGGTTGGCAGAAGATCAACGAATCCGACATGCTCGTGGTGCCCCAGCCCGACACGTTGTTCCTCGATCCGTTCGCGCGCGAAACCACGCTCGGCATCTTGTGCAACATCCAAGATCCGAGCACCCGCGAAGACTACTCGAAAGATCCGCGAAACGTCGCCCGCAAATCGGTCAACTACATGAAGTCGACCGGCTTAGCCGACACGGCATTCTTCGGCCCGTCACTCGAGTTTTTCATTTTCGACGATGTGAAGTACGACCAGACCAGCCACAGCGCATTCTACTTCGTGGATAGTGCCGAGGGCGTTTGGAACAGCGGCCGCGATGAGAAGCCGAACCTGGGCTACAAGATCCCGAAAGGTCAGGGTTATTTCCCCTGCTCCCCGGCCGATTCGACGAACGATCTCCGTACCGAAATGATGCTGGCGATGAACCAGTGCGGCATGGCCGTGGAGAGCCACCACCACGAAAAAGCCAGCGGGGGCCAATGCTCCATCGATATCCGCTACAGCGAATTGGTACCGATGGCGGACAATGTGTTGAAGTACAAATACGTGGTGAAGAACGTCGCCCGTCGGCACGGAAAGACGGCGACGTTCATGCCCAAGCCACTCTTCGATGAGTTCGGCAGCGGGATGCACATACACTCGTCCCTCTGGAAGAACGGAACCAACCTCTTCGCCGGCTCGGGATATTCCGGCCTTTCCGACGCGGCTCGCTACGCCATCGGTGGCATCCTCAAACACGCCCGAGCATTGTGCGCGATCACCAACCCGACGACGAACAGTTATAAGCGTTTGGTGCCCGGGTTCGAAGCGCCGACGAGCTTGGCCTACAGCCAGCGGAACCGCTCCGCAGCGATTCGTATCCCGGTCTATTCCAGCCGGCCGAAATCGAAGCGGATCGAATATCGTTTACCGGACGGCGCGGCCAACCCGTACCTCGCTTTTGCCGCGATGCTCATGGCCATGCTCGATGGCATGCGCAACAAAATCGACCCGGGCGAACCGCTCGACAAGGACATTTACGATCTGCAACCCGAAGAGTTGAAGGACGTGCCAAGCACCCCGGCCACGTTGGACGAAGCGCTCAACGCACTCGAGAAAGACCACGAATTCCTGCTGCACGGAGGCGTGTTCACCGAGGATGTGATCGAAACTTGGGTGAAGTTCAAACGCATCGAAGAGGTCGCCGCCGTACGGATGCGGCCGCATCCGTACGAATTTGCACTGTATTACGATAGCTGAGTTCGATGTAGAGCAGCCTAGAAGCCTGTCCTAACCCCGCAGCGGCGCTTGCCAGGCTTCTTTCAATTCGCTCAGCTTCGCCCAGATCGACCATTCACCGTCGGCTCCGGCGAT
>JAYSYJ010000053.1:0-20654 GCA_043727675.1 Fimbriiglobus sp. | reverse complement strand
GGCGAACTTTGAAACCTTTCTTTAAAAAATTGCTGAAAGTTGCAGCCTAGGTAGCGTCCTGGAGGAGTCGCTTGGTTCGAGTCAACTTCAAAACCTATGAACCATCTGATGTTGAAGTTGGTTAACAAGCGCAGATGATAGGCGATTACAGGCAAATAAATTGGCCTGGAACACGGAGTTATGATGTTAATATTCATTTTAATATCTCAGAGTACTTACATTGTAGAAAAATAATATCGATCCTGATACTCCGTCGAATATTCTTATGGAATATTTAACGCGGCGTAAATCATACGAATTACATTCTGAAGCAATTTTGATTACGCTTCTTCTACCGCTTCTTTTTCTTCTTGCGGTCCGCTGCGCGTTCTTTCGCGCTCTTGCGGTGGCCGGTGTCGCCTTTGGTTTTGATGCCGTCCATGCCACCGGGGAGGAACGCGCCGGCTTGACCCATCCCGGACATCATTTTGATCTTCTGGAACATGCTCATGCTGGCCATCTGTTTCATCACGGCCCGCATTTGGTCGAATTGTTGCAGAAACTGCTTGATTTCCTGGGGTTGAATCCCGGAGCCGGCCGCAATTCGCTTCCGGCGGCTCATGTCGATGATGTCGGGATCGAAGCGCTCCTTCTTGGTCATGCTGTCGATCATTCCCTGAATCCGTTTGAGCGCGGCTTCGGGATCTTCGCCGTCGGGGATCATTCCGGACATTCCCGGAATCGACGACACCATGTTCTTCATGCCCATCTTCGAGATCATCTCGAACTGCTTGCGGAAGTCGTCGAGCGTGAAACTCCCCTTCTCCAGCTTGGCTTGCTGCTTCTGCAATTCCTCTTGGCTGACGTCCTTTTGCAAGCTCGCGATCTTCTCGACGATGCTCATCATGTCGCCTTGGCCCAGAATCCGCTGGGCCATGCGATCGGGGTGAAACTCGTCGAGCTTGTCGACCTTTTCGCCGACGCCGATGAACTTGATCGGCACGCCGGTGATCTGCTTGATGCTCAGCGCCGCCCCGCCGCGGGCGTCACCATCCAACTTCGTGAGGATGCAGGCATTCAGTTCGAGTGCGTCGTGGAATGCCTTGGCGACATTGGCCGCTTCTTGGCCGATCATCGCATCGACGACCAAGTAAACTTCGTCCGGCTTGCAGGATTTGTCGATCTGCTTCAGCTCGTTCATCAGATCGTCGTCGATCTGCAACCGGCCAGCGGTGTCGAGAATCACCACGTCGCAGAGCGATTTCTTGGCTTCAATCACCGCGTTCTTGCAAACGTCGACGGGGTTGGTCGCTTCGCTGTAAACCGTGACGCCGATTTGGGCACCGAGCGTTTGCAGTTGTTCCACGGCACCCGGGCGCTGCAAGTCGGCGGCCGCGAGGAACGGCTTCCGACCCCGCGATATCAAGGTGAGGGCCAACTTCGCCGCCGTGGTGGTTTTCCCCGAACCTTGCAACCCGCAAAGCATGATCACCACGGGGCGATCCGCCCGCTGTGGAATCTTGTGATCGACCGGCCCCATGAGGGCGCAGAGTTCTTCGTAAACGATCTTGACGATCTGCTCGGACGGATCGACCCGTTCGAGAACATCTTGCCCGATCGCCCGCGATTCGACATTGGCGATGAACTGCGTGATGACGTTGAGATTCACGTCCGCATCGAGGAGGGCCCGCCGAACTTCGCGCAAGCCATCGCGGATGTTGTCCGCCGACAGTCGCCCCCGACCGCGCAGCTTCTTCAAAGCGTCCGAAAGCCCTTTCGTAATCCCCTCAAACATGCTTCACCGTGGTCGAATCCGTGTCGATAGCCATTGAGGTCAATGTAAGAGAGTGAGAGTCCCGGAGCAACCGGGTGACAGGAACACAAAGGGGTTTTGATTGGCGACTGAACCAAATTTGTCCGCCTTGACAGGATTCGCTCCCAGCTTATAGTCCGCGACCCAACGGGTGGATCACAGAGTTTACGCCATGGTCGCTTTTCAGCGGCGATGTTGAGACGGAGGCAGTGTGGCAAGGTGGCCCTCCAGGATCTGGACGCAGTTACTCTGTGCGGCGGCCATCGTTGCCATGGGCGATTCGATTGTTCGCGCCCAACCGATTTCCACGGTGCCAGTCCGTCCGTTAGCTTTGCCACCGTTGCCCAATTTCGAATCTCCATCCGAGTTACTCGCACCACCGTTGCCAGTGCCGGGCGGCACGACGACCCGCCAAGTACTCCAGCCCACGCAACCCGGTACCCTGTTGCCACCACCCGCCCTCGCACCACCGCTCACGCCGCAATTGAATCTGCCCAGCGGCAGCAGTGTGACTCTCCCGGCGTCGGTCAAACAGATCATCAGTTTCGCGCCGCGCTACGGCAAATTGAACGATTACGTTGTCGATCCCATCGGCAACGATGTGCAGAGGATCACGTACACCGGTGGGTTGAAGATCAACGTGGTGATGCTGCCGGACGATCCGACCAAGCCGACGCAAGAATTCGAGTTCGCCATGGACAACGCGGTGATCTGGATCAAAGGCGCCAAAAAGGGCACGAACTTCTTAGGTGCACTCGGCACCGAACGGACAGACCCTACTAAGCCGGTGAAGCCAGTAGCCGACGGAAAAATGACATTCGAGCTGTATTGCGTGGGCAACGTGGTGGTGCAAACGCGAAGCTCCGCCGGCTTGGCACCCGACGAGCAGACGATCCGCGCCGAAGAACTTTACTACGACCTCGAAAATAGCAAAGCCGTGGCCATCCAGGCCGATCTCGAGACCAAGACGCCGACGAGTTCGGATCCGATTCATCTGCGGACGCCGGAATTGTGGCGGCTGGGGCCGAAAGAATGGAAAGCGTTTGACACGTTGGTCTTTTCGAGCAAACGACCGGCTGACCCGGCACTCACGATTCGCACCCGCGAAGCGACGCTGACGGATCAAAACACGGTTCGCCGGAATATTTTCGGGCAGCCCTACCGCAGGATCGGCACGGGCGAAGTTGAAACCGGCCTCCAAAGGGACTTGGTCGCCAAGCGGAACCGGTTTGAAATTCTCGGCGTCCCTTTCTTCGCCTATCCGACGTACCGCACCGATTTGAGCGAGCCGGGTGGGCCACTCACGGGGATCGGGTTGGGGAATAGCCGGGTATTTGGAGCCACGGTCACGGCGACATTCGATCTGTACAAACTGTTGGCGTTGCGGGGCCCACCGGACACGAACTGGATTCTCCACACCGACTATCTCAGCGCGCGCGGCCCGGGGTTGGGGAGCGATTTCAGCTATCGCAACCTGCTCGGCAATGAGTTCACCAACAATGGGAGTATCAGCGTCTACGGCATTTCCGACAAAGGCGAAGACATCCTCGGGGGCTTTCGCGGGCCGGAACCGACGAATCCGAAATTTCGCGGGCGGGCCATTTGGACGCACAATCAAGACTTGTTCGAGAACGGCACGACGTACACGCGTTTTATGGGACAAGCCGCGTACTTGAGCGATAAGAACTTCTACGAACAGTATTACAAACTGCGTTACGATGCCGATCCGAACCAAGAAACCTTTGCGTACTTGTACGGGGCATCGGGGAATTTCGCCTGGTCGGCGTTGGGCGAAGTGAATGTCAACCGGCCTTGGGTGACCGAAACCCAATGGCTCCCGCGTGTCGATGGGGCTCTCACCGGGCAATCGTTCTTCGACCTGTTCCTGTACAGTGCCCGCGCCTCGGCCGGCTATGCACTGCTACGGCCCGCATCGCAATCGCCACTCTCGTTGACCCCGACGGAAGTCGCCGTCGACACGGCCCGTGTCGATCTGAATCAGCGACTCTCGCTCCCGTTCGACCTCGGCCCAGCCCGAATTGTGCCCTACGGGGTCGTCGATGCCACGTACTATTCCCAAGACCTCACGGGCCAAGATCGCGGTCGGGTTCTCGGGGCCGGCGGCATCAGCGCCTCGATTCCATTTTCGAAACTCTACGCCGATGCCAGCAGCGAGTTGTTCAACATCCGCGGTTTGAATCACAAAGTCGAATGGGGCGCAAATTTCTACACGGCCAAAGCGACGAGTTCCACGGCGAATTTGCCGTTACTCGACCGCCTGAACGACGACAGCAACGATCTTTCGGTTCGCTCGTGGCGAACCTATGTGCCCCTGTTCATTCCCGGCCCGGATGGTCTCGCCCTGCAAAATTCCCCACGCTTCGACGCCCAACAGTACGCCATCCGACGCGTGCTCGACAACCGACCGGAGACCCTCGACACGCTCCAAGTCGTCAGAGGAGAAATCCGCCAGCGACTCCAGACCAAGCGCGGTTTACCGGGGCAAGATCACACCGTCGACTGGATGACGCTCGATCTATCGGCCTCGTTTTTCCCAAAAGCAGAACGGGACAACTACGGCAAGAACTTGGCGTTCCTGGAATACAACTTCATTTGGAATTGGGGTGACCGTACCGCCCTCAGTTCATCGGGGTGGACCGATCCGTTCGATCCGGCCGCACGCTACCTGAACCTCGGGGTGACTTACAACCGACCCGACGGCAGCAATCTCTACGTCGGCTACCGACACGTCGACCCCGTGAAGAGTCGGGCACTGATCCTGGCGTTGGGTTACCAACTCACCCGGAAATACAGCATCACGGCCTCGAACGTGTTCGACTTCGGTACCCAATTGGCACAATCGACGTCGCTGGCGTTCAACCGCACCGGCACCGACCTCACCGTGTCGCTCGGTTTCAGCTACAACGCACTCGTCAACAACTTCGGCATTCAGTTTCTGCTCTTGCCCAACGCCGCCGTGGCCAACCGACCCGGTCAGCCGATCGGTTCGATCTTCCAACGGTGATCCCGCCATGGCCACACGCCGACGCTGGCGGATGAAGTTCGCGGAAGCCTTCCTCGGCCTCGCGCAGGCGCTCCGCGAGCAATCGAGCTTCCGGGTTCACCTCCCCGCCGGTGGGATCGTACTGGTACTCGCGGCCGTGCTGCGCTGTTCACCGCTAGAATGGTGCTCGTTGATCGCTTGTATTGCCGGCGTGTTCGCGGCCGAAATTTTCAACAGTTCGCTGGAGACGTTGTTCCACGCGCTCGACGACGACACCAAAAATCGCATGCGCGGGTGCCTCGATCAAGCCGCCGCCGCGGTGCTCGTCATCAGCACCGCGGCCTTGGTGATCGGGATGGTTATTTTCGTGCCGAAGTTGCTGGCTCTCGTGGCCAAGGTGACGACCGCAGGATCATTTCACAATAACTTCTGACAAGACACTTGAAGGAACACCATGCCGAACTCCATCGGGTTTGCGATTGTCGGGTGCGGGATGATCGCCCGGTTCCATGTTCTGGCGTTAGCAGAGATTCCCGGCGCCCACGTCGCCGCGGTGGTCAGTCGCCGGGTCGAAACCGGTGAAGCGTTCGTCCGTGAGATGGCACTGGACTGCCCCGTTTTCGACACTCTCGAAACGGCGCTGCGAACACCGGCGGTCGATGCCGTGATCATCACGACGCCCAGCGGCGTCCATTTGGGACCGGCGATTCTCGCGGCGGCAGCCGGAAAACATGTCGTCGTCGAGAAGCCGTTGGAAATCACCGAAGCACGTTGTGAAACGATCATCAATGCCTGCGACCAGTACGGCGTCAAGCTCTGCACAATCTTCCCGTCGCGGTTCGGTGATGCCAATTGGGCACTCAAATCGGCCATCGACGCCGGGCGGTTCGGTCGATTGACCCTCGCGGAAACGTCGTGCAAATGGTGGCGTTCCCAAGCGTACTACGACGAAGGGGGTTGGAAGGGGACGCAAGCCCTCGACGGCGGCGGAGCACTGATGAACCAAGCGATTCACAATGTCGATCTGCTGCTCTGGATGATGGGCGACGTCACGCATGTGTCCGGATTCACCGCGATGCTAGCCCACGAACGGATCGAAGTCGAAGATACCGCCGTCGCCGTGCTGCGGTTCAAAAGCGGTGCCTTGGGAGTCATCCAAGCCACAACGAGTATCCACCCCGGCTACCCGAAACGCATTGCCATTCACGGCAACAACGGCACGGCGGAAATCGAGCAAGACACGATCGTCCGTTGGGATTTTCAACCTGAAACCGATGACGACGTTTCGATCCGGAGTCGGATCGGCACGAACTCGGCATCCACTGGCGGTGCCGCCGATCCGAAGGCTATCGGTCACGAAGGTCACCGCCGGCAACTCGCCGACTTCGTCGAAGCGATCCGTGAAAATCGCCCACCGAAAGTGGATGGCCGCGAAGGCCGCCGCAGTGTGGAATTGATCCGGGCCATTTACCGGGCGAATGAAACCGGCCGGGTGGTTGAGTTGGGGTGAAGAAGGCTTATTTCACGCCGCCGCATCCGTCAACGAGCGTACCCTCTGTTCCGAACAGGTTCTTGAGTAAGTCGCTTCCAATTCCACCGGCAGGCACAAGCCACCACGTAGCCAGAGTGGCAACGTCGGCATGGGCAGGCCCAGTGACAATGGCGAGTGCCAGACATCGAGGTTCATGGCCCCGTTCCGTTCAACTGGCCGATACGCCGATGCCGAAAGGGGTGCGCCGATGGAATGATCGCCACTGCCCAATCGCGTGAGGAGGTCACGATGAAGGTCCGCGCTCCGTTCGGTGACTACGTCAATGACGACCAAGCCGACGCCGGCTTGCAAGTACGCTGCACATTTTGAAACGAAGGCGTCGCGCGAGGCGGGACGATCCTTGTTCGCCGGGCTGACCAATTCAACTGCCCCGGCTAAGATCGGCCCACCCGAGCGGCTGAAGATGCCGACTTCGACCACGGGCCCGGCAAGCTCCACGGCCATGCTCGAATCCGGTGGCGGTGGTTCCCAACGCGATTCCGGCGAATTCGCACCCGGTTCCTCGAACGCAGCCACATCGACTTCGATACCGAACAGAACATTCGCCTCGGCGAAATATCCCTCCGGCAAAAGCGAATTCAATTGGGAGGACAAATACGTAGCCCACGAATTGTGAAACGAATGCCAATGGCGCCGGTCGCTGAGAGGAGGACGGAAGTGATCGAGAAGCGGCATTGGTGGATCCTGTCTGGTGCGGATTGCCGGATCGAATCCGGGTTCTCCGTTCAATGTTCAATCTGCAACAGCTTCTGGATTGCGTACTGGTGCCATTCCACTGCGAACTTCAGTTCCACCTCAGTTGAGCTTTGACTTCTTCAACCAATCTCCCACTTCCGTAATCGGCCCGATGTGTTGATGGCGCACAAAGATAGCAACCAATGTTCACCGTCCATTTTTGATTAAATTGTATCCGGTTTTTCCGAACCTGTCGAGTCGCGGATACCACTTTACTGGGTCGGATGTATCTTATCCGCATGACGCCGATGATGCAGCAATTCCGAGCCGCGAAGGATGCCTATCCTGGCATGATCGTGCTATTCCAAAATGGTGAGTTCTACGAACTCTTCGACGAAGACGCGGAATTGACTCACAAGACTCTCGGTCTCGTGCTCACCAAGCGGGAAGAGCACCCGATGGCCGGGTTCCCTCTTGCCAAGCTCGATCACCAACTCCGGCAATTGCTGGCTGCCGGGCACCGGGTTGCAGTCGCCGAACAGATTGAACCACCCAACGATGGCAAGAAGATTATCCGCCGGGAAGTTACCCGCGTCGTGACACTCGGCAGCGTGACCGAAGACGAACTGCTCGACCCGCGCCGACCGAACCACTTGGCCGCCGTAGTGCGAACCAAATCGGGGCACTTCGGCTTGGCTTGGCTCGATCTCACTGCCGGAACGTTCTGTGCGACCGATGTTCTTGAAGGTCGCCTCGCCGACGAATTCGCCCGATTGCACGTAGCCGAGTGTTTGCTCTCCGAAGACACTGTCGAAGCGATCCGGCCCCATTTCAACGGGGGCGGGCCAAAATCGATCACACCGCGACCAGGCTGGACGTTCGATGCCACTACCGGGTTGGATGCACTGCGTGCCAAGTTCCAAGTCCACACCCTCACGGGGTTTGGATTCGAGGATGGCCAACCGTGCCTGACCGCTGCCGGGGCGTTGGTTCTCTACGTCGAAGGAACGTTGAAGACGAGCCTTGACCACGTTCCACGCCTCACCCGCTACCGCCCCGAATCGCACTTGGTGCTCGACGAAGTCACCCGGCGCAGTTTGGAACTCACACGAACGCTGCGCGACAACCAGCGCGAGGGTTCGCTGCTGTCGCGGATCGATCGCACCGTGACGCCGATGGGCGCACGCTTTCTCCACGATTGTTTGCTGTCGCCACTGAACTCCACCGTGGCCATTCAAGCTCGGCTCGACGCCGTGGAAGAACTGCTTCGCGATCACGGGTTCCGGGGCGATTTACGCGAACTGTTGAACGCCACCGCCGACCTGCACCGTCTGACGACGCGGGTTTCGACCGCGCGGGCGACACCCAAAGATCTGGGAGCGATCTTGCGGACCGTCCGGCTGTTGCCGAAGTTGAAAGCCAAACTAACCGGTCGGCGTGCGACCGTGCTGCAGCAGCTCGAAAATAAGCTCGACATGGTGCCGGAGATCCGCGATTTGCTTGAACGGTCGATTGTCGATGATCCGCCGTATTCCCCCAAAGAGGGTGGCTTGATCCGCGAAGGATTCAGCGCCGAACTCGATGAACTGCGACGACTGTCGCGCGATGGTAAAGATTGGATTGCTCGGTATCAAGCGCAAGAGATTGCCCGAACCGGTATCGGCAGTTTGAAGGTCGGCTTCACCGATGTGATGGGATATTTCATCGAGATCACCAACGCGAATGAAACCCGTGTGCCGGCCGATTACACCCACGAACGGACGTTGAAGAATGCCAAGCGTTTCATCACGCCGATGCTCAAGGAATACGAAGAGAAGGTTTTGACCGCCCAAGACAAAGCGCAAGCCCTGGAATTTGAGCTGTTCGTGAAAGTGCGTGACAACGTCGCTGCGAAAACGGCGTGCCTGTTGCAAACCGCAGACGTACTCGCCGAGGTCGACTTCCTCGGGGGCTTGGCGGAATTGGCGTCGGCCCGGAACTACACGCGCCCGGAGATTTCCGAAGAGCCGATCTTGCGGATCGAAGCCGGTCGGCACCCGGTGCTCGAGCAACTGCTGCCCCCGGGCACGTTCGTGCCCAACGACATCGACTTGTCAGTGGACACCGGTTTGTTCTGGCTGATCACTGGCCCGAACATGGCCGGGAAATCGACGTTCATCCGGCAGGCAGCACTCCTGACGTTGCTGGCCCACATCGGTAGCTTCGTCCCCGCGACCAAGGCCATCATCGGCGTGACGGATCGTATTTTCACCCGTGTCGGAGCGTCCGACGAACTCGGCCGCGGGCAATCGACATTCATGGTCGAGATGACCGAAGCCGCGAACATTTTGAACAACGCCACGAATCGAAGCTTGGTGATTTTGGACGAAATCGGCCGGGGGACGAGCACCTACGATGGCGTTTCGCTCGCTTGGGCCATCACGGAATATTTGCACGATGTCGTCGGAGCACGGGCGCTCTTCGCCACGCATTATCACGAACTCGCCAAGCTTGACGCCACCCTGCCCCGCTTGCGGAACTACAACGTGCGCGTCGAAGAGTTGGAACATGACGTGATTTTTTTGCACCGCATCGAACCGGGGAACGCCGACAAGAGTTACGGCATCCATGTGGCACGCTTGGCCGGAGTTCCCGAACCGGTCCTGCAACGGGCCAACGCCGTGCTGGCCACGCTGGAACGAACTCCCGTGGAACCGCGACCGGTCGTTTCCGACCCACCACCAAGTGCGCGGAGTCCGGTGGAACGAGCCAAACCGAAGAAGCCGACCACTCCCGTGGAACCGCCCGAGAAAGTTCGACTGAAACCGTCCGTGCCGAGCTTGTTCGGCGATGATTCCCCATGAGCACAGCGATGAATTTCAAAACCGGCCCGATCCACGATGTGATTTGGAAACCGCTGGCGTTTTACCACGATCAGCGCGGCTGGCTCACAGAACTGTACCGCCACGATGACGTCCCCGTCGAGTTCCGACCGGTGATGGCGTACGTATCGATGACCAACGCCGGCGTCGCACGCGGGCCCCATGAACATGTGGAGCAGGCCGATTATTTCTGCTTCATCGGCCCCGGTCTCTTCCGCGTTTATCTTTGGGATGCACGCCGAGATTCGCCGACATTCGGTTACCGCGATGTGAAAGAAGTCGGTGAAGGAACGCCCTTCGCGTTGATCGTCCCGCCCGGTGTGGTTCACGCCTACAAGAACGTCAGCGCGACGGCGGGGATCGTCTTCAACGCGGCGAGTACGCTTTACGCGGGAGAGGGTAAAACCGGCTGGCGTGGGCCGAAAGGAACGCCGGATTACATAGACGAAATCCGGCACGAACAAATCGAAACATCACCGTACCAACTCGATTAACGCGATCCGGTCACATCCTACCAGGGCCGCGACCTTCACCACCAGGCCCGCCGGGGCCACCGCCTGGCCCACCGGGGCCTCCTGGCCCACCGGGGCCGCCCATCGGCCCGCGTGGTTTCATCTCCTTGAGCATCTTCTTTTGATCGTCCGTCAGCAGTTTGTCGAGCTTCCCGTCAAGTTCCTTTTGAAGTTCCGCAAGTTGCTTCTTCTGATCGTCCGTCAGCTTGAGCATCTCGACCAAGAAATCCGGCATGATCGTGCCGGGCTTCGGCGGGCCACCACGACCGGGCCGACCCGGCCCACCAGGCCCGCCAGGGCCACCTCCTGGGCCACCAGGGCCACCGCCTGGGCCACCGGCACCCGGCTCACCACCGGCGGGCGGTGCCTCCGCTTTCGCTAACTCGATCAATTCCTCTTTCGTCACGATGCCATCTTTGTTCTTGTCGGCACGGTCGAACAGCTTCAACAGGCGTTCGTCGGTGATTTCATCCCGGGTCAGTTCGCCGTCTTTGTTCTTGTCGAATGCCATCATCTTGGCGACCAATTTCGGCTCGGCGGTCGACTTGGACTTCTCAGTCGGTTGGGGGTACCGCTGAGCTTGGGCACTTCCTGTGAGACCGAAGAATCCCACGGTGAAGAGCAGTTTCGTTCGCAGACGCATGATAAAAACCTCTCGGAAAAATGGGCGTGAAACGGGGTTGGGTTAGTCCTTGTCCGCAGGAGTGCGGCCGAGGACGATGTTGAAACTCGCCGAAAGTTCACCGATTTTCGACTCTCGGATCGGTTTGAACTCGGCGAGTAGCAATTGCTGCTCGAACAGATCGCCGGCGCCGCGATAGACGCCGTCGTTCTTATTCTGCGGGTTGTCGGCCACCAAGATCTGCGTGGTGAGTAGCTCTTTCCCGCCTTTCTTGACCTTCACATGAATGTGCGGGGCACGGCCGGGGTAGGCCACCGGCTTGATGGTGCGGAAGTAGTATTCGCCGGAGCGGCCGGTCGTGAAGCGGCCAAAACCCTGGAAATTCTTGTCTTGTTGGGCACCTTTGCCCCCACTATCGCGGGAGTGGATGTAAACCGCTTTGCCATCGACTTGCCAAATTTCGATGGTGGCGTTCTGGATCGGCTTGCCGTCAATCCCGAGAATTTTACCGCTCAAGTGGGTGATTTCCCCGACTGCCGGGGTGATGCCATCGTTGATGATGAGCAAGTCGTTGTCGGTGTCGAGCGGCAGTTTGTCCGGATAGAACGGGCCTTCGGTGACGCGTGGTGTCTTTGAAAGTTCTTCGGCGAACACGCCGGGAACTGTGAAAGCCAGTGCTCCGAAGGCCGCGCTGCTGCGGAAAAATGCACGCCGATTCAAACTCGATGGGAACGAGGACATTCGTCGTACTCCTGAAAGTAAGGATGCATCAATCGCGGGGGCCATGATCGCGCGGGCCACCGGGCGGTGGGCCGAATGGTCTGGGGCCACCTTTGCGGAATCCGTTGAAACTCGGGCCGATCATCGCTTGCCACAACTTCAATTGCTCGGGTGTTAACACCGCGAGTGCCTTCTCCATTTTTTCCCGTGGCTCAGGGCCAATGCCGTGCGGGGGGCCACCGTGAAATCCTTCTCCAGGTGGTGGGCCGAAGTCGTTTTCGAGTAGTCGCAGTCGTTCGCGTTGAACTTGGTTGAGTTTCAAACTCTCGCTCACGCCGGCTTCGCGGAACGCTAGGGCACCCCGGCTTTGCAGCGCGATTTGTGCGAATCGCGTCCGCTGGGTCGGGTTCAGCACCGCTGCGATTTCGAGTTCGTGGCGGCGCATTTCATCGACGAGAGTTCCGTCACGTTGTTCGCGGTTCATCTTCAATAAGCTCCCGAAGCGATCCCCGCGCGGTTCGATATCTTGCAAGATGTCTCGAATGGAACCACGTTGAGGCGGGTTCAATTTCAAGTCGTCTTGCACGGCCGGGTTATCGAGTAGCAAGTGTTTCCAGGCGCCCTGGATCACGGCCAAATCCGCCAAGATGGCTTTCACTCGGCTTTGCGTCTGTTCCAATTCCGCTTGGGCCGTGGGGTCGTTCCGGCGTTGCTCCATGAACTCTTGGTAGAACGCGAGCGCCGTTTCGAGCAACCGCTTGCGGACAGCTTGCATTTGCGGATTGTCGCCGAGTTCTTCGTTGGCGATGCGGATCATTTCGTCGGCCGAACGCCGCGCCAGTTGGAAGCGTTGCTCCGCTTCTTCGGCCCGTTGTTTTTCGCGCTCGAATGCCGCTTTCGTCGACCGTTGTTCGCGGGCGATTGCGGCCGTGGTTACGGCGAGTGCCACGACGCTGAATACCAAGACGAGAATAGCCGCGCGGAAGTAGGCGGGGTGCCGACGGATCCACTTCCGCGTGCGGTCGACGAACGAAGGCCGGCGGGCGCGAATCGGTCGATCTTCCAAGAAGCGACGCAGATCCGCAGCCATGTCTCCCGCCGTGGAATACCGATCCAACGGCGACTTCGCGACCGCTTTGAGAACAATTGTTTCGAGTTCCACCGGGATGGTGCGATCCAGCGATTTCAACGGGCGTGGTTCGTCGTGCAGGATGGCATGCAGTACCCCTTGGCGATCGGTTCCTGGGAAGATCGGCTGCAACGTCAGCACTTCATAAAGGGTCGCCCCGAGGGAATAGACGTCCGTGCGATGGTCGATTAAAAGTCGCTTGCCGGCGGCTTGCTCCGGACTCATGTAGCGCAGTGTGCCGAAGACATCGCCGGTGCGAGTCTGGCCGAGGTCGGCCGAAACATGGGCTAAGCCGAAGTCGGTGATCCAGGCATTCCCTTTACCATCCAACAGCAAATTGGCGGGCTTGATATCGCGGTGCACGACGCCATTCTCATGGGCGTAATCGAGAGCCATCGCCACTTGTTCGGCCAGTCGGGCAGCCGTGCGGTGCAACTCTTGCGTGGTGCTGGATCGAGACGTCGGCGCCAACTCCGTAAACGCTTCACGGGTCGATCCCGCCCGCAAGTTGACCGTGGTTCCCCCATGCGGTTGACCACTGTCGCCACGACGTTCGCGGATCACGGCGTCGAGCGGGAATCCTTCGATCATCTGCATGGCGTAGAAGTGCATCCCCCGTTCGCAACCGACGGCGTAAACCGGGACAATATTGGTGTGATGCAACTGCGCCGCCGCGTGGGCTTCGGTCTTGAATCGCTGGAGCTGCTTGGTGTCTAAGCCCGATGCGAACGGTAACACTTTCAAGGCGACCCGCCGGCCGAGCGATAATTGGAACGCTTCGTAGACGATCCCCATGCCGCCCCGGCCAATTTCGCGAACGATCCGAAAATCGCCCAACGGTTCCGCAAGGGTTTCCGGTTGGGGCACCGGCGGTCGGAACGTTTTCCCGGCTCCGTGGGCCAAATCGATTCCGTCCAAACACTCCGTGAGCACATCGGCGAGATCGGGGAAACGCTCCAGATACGGTTGCCGATTCGGGGTGCGTCCAGCTTCGAGAGCGGCTAGATACTCACGGGCCACATCCATCAGTCGAGGATCGTCGTGGAGGTCTCGGGTCGAGTTCATAAGGCACCCCCGAACGACTTCTTCAGTTGGGTCAGGCCGCGCAACCAAAGTTTCTCGACGCTGTCGACCGACCGATCCATCCGTTCGGCAATCTGTGGGAAAGTCAAACCTTCCAAGTGCCGTAGTACGATGACCGACTGGTAATCGGGAGGTAACTGGCTGATCGCTTCGGCGACTTGCAGGCTCTGTTCCCCACGCATGACCTGTTCACTGGGGGACGAATGCGGATCGATCGGCATTCCGGCCAGCGCCACGGAAGACTGGTCGAGATCGGTGGCGATGGAGCGTTCCAGACGCAAATCACGAGCTTGCGTCCCAAAATACCGACGGACTTGATTGGCCAAAGTCCCCGCGAGGATCTCGCGGAGCCACTGCGCGAATTGGGGTTCCGCAGTGCCACGGAATTGGGGGAAATACCGGTGGGCATCCAGAAAGACTTCTTGGACTAAGTCCGATGCGTCGACCTTACCTTGTAATTTGCGACCGATTTCGATTCGGGCCAGCACCCGCAAGTAATTGCGATACTGCTCCAAGAGCCGGCCGAGGGTCGCCCCGTCACCGGTTCGCGCTTCGAGCAATAATTGTTGGCCGTCGGTCGTCATCGATTGCGCTCGCAGGATCCGACTGTTCTCGTTCCCTTAGGGTAACGGGAGGGAGTCGAAATCCGCCGTGCGAAAGCGATCTTCTCGGAATCGTCTCAGTTCGGGCTAAATTTGGGAGGGAAACTTCGTCCGGTCGAAGCCGGTGGTTTTAAGGCGGTGGTTAACAGGTCCACGCGGACGACGAGATCCGGCTCAGCCAACATCGTTTGCTTCAACCCGATTGGCAGTGGGAGACTGTATCCAAGTTGATCACAAAGTTCATCGAGCGTCGAATCGCTTGAGAACAGTGTCGAAAGTTGCACGTAAGCCAAGCCGTCCGGATCGAACCGCGCCAACACCACTTCACGTAGTTTTTGGCGGAGTGTCATCAGCAGTTGTGTGTCGCTCGGTACCACCGGCAGCAACAGAGTTCCAGAAGCTTGGCGGTAATCTTTGTCGACATCATCAATTTCCGATTCGATCACAAACCGTCCCAAACCGCGTACGTGGAGATTGTAACGTCCATCTTCCATCTCCTCATGCTGGACAATTCGTCCCAGACAGGCCACGCTTTCGATGGGCGGTGCGCCGTCGTAATCTTCGTCCCAATCGGGTTTGAGCAACACCAAGGCAATGAGCTGATCTGTATCGAGGGCATCGGCTGCCATTTGGCGGTACCGGTACTCGAAGATGTGCAACCCCTGATCGACGTTGGGGAACAGCACCAAGTTCGGCAGCGGGAACAGCCGGGCAACACCTTGGAACGACTCGAGGGCAGCCTGATCGTCCGTCATAGAAGACGCCATCCTGCAGGTTGAACACGGGTGACCCGAGAACTTTTAGCACGCTAATCTATGGTAGCGCGGCCGAAGGCTGTCCTTCCAAGTCCATCCCACTTCGCGTCGTCAACTCTTTAAGAACGTCAGAAAATTATCTCGAAGGAACTGTTTCGCGTCCCGTTCAATCTCCTCTTTCGTGAGGGGCCAACCCGCTTCCAGTAAATCTTGGTATTTCTCAGTCAAGACCCGTCCGAGGATCGTCCGTGAGTGATCCCATTTGTAGATGAGCTGATCCAGGACTCGGGCATCCGAATGCTGCGGAATCACCGACGTGCCCAAAAGTTCGATCCGCATCCGCGTGATCTCGTTGAGCAACGACGGGTTATTGAGGAACCACCAGCAACCGAAGGGCATGAGGTTGCCGAACTTGCGCGCGGCCACGGCCAATTCGTGCTGATTCTCGCGGGCCAACATGGTGACGAAGAAACGATTATTCGGGAACCGCTGGCAAAGCGATGTGACCGCCCGAATATCGGCGAGTCCCCCCGTGTCGGCAGCATCTCGCAATTCCGGGTTCACCCCACGCCGACTGCCGATCATCATGGCGAACGGGATGTTGCGCTCCTCGCATACGGGGAGAACGGCTTTTTCCAAAATCGGGGATTCGCGAAACTCCGGCGGCAGGCTGACCCCGCAGTAAATTGCGCTCACACGGTCGCACCATTCGTTCAGGAATCGCTTCACTTCACGGATCGACGCTTCGGTCAGTTCCGGCTGGACGGTGTAGCCCCACTCGAACAGTTTCTTCCCGGCGGTCGGCCAATCCAAAATCAACGGGTCGAAACGCAGCACGCCCCTGAAGCGGGGATCGGGGGCGATTCCCGCCAGCCAACGCTCACGCTCGTTGTCGTCGAACACCGCGTTCGTCATCGTGATCGATTCGACCCCGGCGAGTTGCATCACCCGGTCGATGTAGTCGCACGGATTTTGTTCGCGGAACCATTTTCGATGGTTGGCAAGCGATTTCACACCGGGATCGAGACCGAGTTTGTGCAGCGTCGTGATGACACCCCGGCACGCCTCCGAAAGAGGTGTTCGTTCCACGAACAACTGCTTCCAAATGTGGTCGGCTTGCTCCGCTTTCGATAGTGCCCAGAATTGTGCGTACGGAAATTTCGCCGCGGGCACCGCCCGGAAGACTTCCGCCACGAGGTAATGGTACGTCACCAGATCATCAATGCCCCAAAGCATCAATCCATCGGGGCCGGCGTGGCCGAAACTCGGCGGGTAAAGATGCGTGTGCATGTCGACGATCGGCTGGGCCGCGAGAATCCGCGTCACGACTTCAGGGAGTTCAGAGGCGGTCAACATCGCAGTGTCCTCAATCCACCAGTCCGGCGGCAAAATCGGCGGGGTCGTCTTCCGGTGGTGGCGCCGTTTCTTGCATCGGCTCCTCGAGTTTGGCGGTCGCCTGGGCCTTGCGAATGGTTTCCTCGGTGCTCGTCGGATCGACTTGCTCACAGGTCTTGGTGAGCGCATCGGCGAGGGCCTTCATGTCCGCTTGCCACTGCTGAGGCTCGATCCCGGCTGGCGTGAGCTGGCTGAACTCTTCCGTCATCAGAATCAGTCGGAGTAGGTGCCGGAAGATCAACCCTTCCTGCTTCGCCAAGTCTTTGTGGGTGATGAACGTGTTGAAGTTTCCGCCGAGTTGCAGCAGTTCACCGGCCGCCCAAACTGGCGTCGTGTTCAGATCCAGAACGTCCGGATTTGTCGCGTCGAAGAGCATTCGGACTTTGTCGGCGAGCAACGGCGGGCGTTCGTCCCACGGTATGAAATCATCCCCGTCGTCTTCCTCGCCTTCCAGTTTCGGCACCACCGCTTGGATCAACCCTTTTTGAATCAGAATCGGGTCGATCCGTTCGGTTTGCAGTGGCCCTGGCGACAGACTGAACGGCACGCGCACAAACTTGAGTAGCGGTCGGGGGAGTTCCAGCACACTCTCGAAAATTTGCATCCGCTCCTCGGAATTCGCCAAGCCGAGGTGCTCCATCAGGAACGCTCCGTAGAGCGGGTGCACCGCACGGAACGCGAGCAGCTTTTCGAGTTCCGGCGTCGGGTTCGCCAGCGTCGGCGTGTAGACGGGCGCCGGATTCTCCGCGCTGAAAATCACCGGTGGCGCTTCGGGATCGGGGGGCGGAGGCGGCGCGGGATCGAGCTGGATGAAGCCCCGTTCGTGGAGGATCATCAGCATGCGCTGGAGCTGCTTCATCCCCGCTTCGATGCGCGGATGATCGAGCAATCGCTTGCGCACCACGGCGCGGATTTTCTCGATTTCTGGGGACGCTTTCAACAAGAATGCCAGCAACCGCCATGGCAACGGCCCTTTGCTGTAGAGCCGCGCCGGCGGGGCACCTTGCAACTTCTCGAAGTCCGATTCCGTCCAGTATTTACGCTGGTTGTTGCGGCTCGGTTTCTTCTTCAGCAGGTCTTTTTTCTTCCGGAGCATCACCGGGTCTTTGCTAAACTCCGGAATCTGGTCGTACTGCTTCTTCCATTTCACGATGCGGATATCGTCGTCGTGGGGCACGGCGTAGACGAATCCTTCTTTGTCGAATTGCGGCCGACCGGCACGTCCAAAAATTTGGTGCGCGGAACTCGGGTCGATCACTTTTTCTTTGCCGAACGGCCCCTTCACGAGCGACGTGAGCACCACCGACCGCGCGGGTAAGTTGATCCCCGAGGCGAGCGTTTCCGTGCAAAGTGCGATGCTGAGCAATTTTTTCTCGAAGAGAATCTCGACCACCCGGCGGTACTTCGGCAACAATCCGGCGTGGTGGACACCGACGCCACGCCGCAGCATTTGCTTCAGTTTCGGCCCGATACCCTGGGGCCAATTCAGCAGATCGACTTCCTTTTGCAGCTCGTTCTTCTGAGCCGAATTCAACAGGTCGAGCCCTTTGAGTTGCTCGGCGATGCTCCAGCATTCATCCCGGTTGAACGCGAAAACCAGCGCGGGAACTTTCCGCGTGGCGTCGTCGCCTTTGGCGAGATCGACGAGCAGGTCGTTCAAGAATTCATCCGGAACCCAGTGGTAGGTGAGTGGGATTTTCCGCTCTTTGCCCTCGGCCAATTCTAGTTTGCGACCGTGCATCCGATCGAGCCAGTTGAGGAACTCCACCGAATTCCCGACGGTCGCACTCAGCAGTAACAGGCGGATGTGCTTCGGCAGCATGTTCAGCGACAGTTCCCAAACGATGCCGCGCTCGGGGTCGGCGAAACTGTGGAATTCGTCCATGACGACGGCGGACACATCGGTGAAATCGAAGCCATCTTGGTGGAGCAGTCGGTTGAGCAGAATCTCGGCCACGACGACGAGTACCTTGGCTTCCGGATTGACTTTGCGGTTGCCCGTCACCAGCCCGACGGCTTCGCGGGGGAAGCCCCATCGCTCGGCAGAAGCTTGCAACTCGTGAAACTTCTGTTCGGTGAGGGCAATCAACGGCGTGGTGTAGTAGGCGACGGTGCCCGTGTGGAGGGCTTCGTAAAGTGCGGCTTGAGCGATCAACGTCTTGCCGGTGCCGGTCGGGGCGCAGACCATCACCCCTTGGTCGGAGGTGAACCAAGCGAGCAACGCCTCTTCCTGCACCGGGTAGGGTGGATAAGGGAGTTGCTCGATGTAGCGGGTCGCCAGTTCGTCGCGGGTCAGTGTCATTAAGTCAAGTTACTGGAAAGAGTCGATCCGGGCGATTCGACAATGGCCCAGGATCTGTGTGGCGACAGACTCAGCGTGATCCTTCGAGTTTGGCCTTCAAATCGGGGTACTCTCGGATCATCACGGTCAACTTGAGTGCAGCCGATTCCGCCCACTTGCTATTCGGGGCCAGTTTCAACACCTTGTCGAAGCAAACCGCCGCTTCTTTGGCTTTCCCTTTTTGGATCCAGGTCTCTCCCAATGCGAAGTAGGTCGCGGCGTTGCGGGCATCCAATTGTTCCACCGCCAACATCAGTTTCTCCGGATCGGCTTTCAACTTCGCCACCAACAAACCCGCTTCCTTCGCTTCGAGTTGATCGACAAACTTCGATTGGATGCGTTCGGTCCATTCCAAACATTCGCCGAGTCGTTCTGTTTGCAAAGCGTCCTTGGCCAAGCTGAGCATCTCACGGGCCGATTGCGTCGGTGCGATGGTTTTCACGGGCACGGGTGCAATCGCGACACTGGCGGGGAGCGGGGCCGGCACGATTCCCGGAATCGCGTGCAACGCTTTCTTGGTGTTGTCCGCAAACTGATCCGGTGGCAAATAACCCGACAAAAAGCCGTAGATTTTGCCGTCGTGCCCGGCGATGGCCGAGGTCGGGTAGACCGTCACTTTCATGGCCCGGGCGAACTCGGGTTCTTTGGTCGCGTCGATTTTCAACGGGATGAACTTCGCGTTGATGAGCGCGACGATCTCCGGATCGGTGAAGGTGTGACTCTCCAACTTTCGGCAATAGACACAGTCTTGCGAACCGATGACCACGAGCATCGGGAGCTTCTTCGCTTCGGCTTCCTTGCGGGCTGAGGGGTAGTCGGTGCGCCAGGGAATCGGGTCACTCGCTCGGGCCTTGTGGGGCAGTGCCACAACAGCGACTAGACACCAAAAGCCGACGAATCGGGTTGCACGCAAGTGGGGTGAAATCATAACGCTCCCGGAGGGGGCACGGGCAGCCCCATCACGAAGAATTCCATCGCAATCCTTGCGAGAATGGCCTACGAATCCCTGGCAACCGTCAACCGCAATCCCCGCCCGGTTCAAGCGCGGGGGTGAGCCTTGTGGTAGCTCTGTTGCATCCGTGTCGTCGTGACGTGTGTGTAGACCTGGGTCGTCGTCAGGCTTTTATGGCCCAAGAGTTCTTGCACCCCGCGGATATCGGCACCATTGTCGAGTAGGTGGGTCGCAAAACTATGCCGGAGCGTGTGCGGGGTCGTCCGCGGATCGAGCCCGGCCTTTTGCAAATGCTTGACCAACAATCGACCCACGCTGCGGGTCGTCAACCTGCCCCCGGATTTGTTCAAAAAGATCGCTTCGCCCACGGCGCCGACGCTGGCCAGGAGTTCTTTGCGATCACCGAGCCAGGTTTTCAATGCGATCATGGCTTGGTCGCCCAGCAGTGCCAATCGCTCTTTTTTTCCTTTGCCGCGAATCACCAGCACACCATCGCTGAGGTCGGCATCGGGAAGGTTCAACCCACAGAGTTCGGAGACCCTCAACCCCGCGGAGTACAACGTTTCGAGCATCGCCCGGTCGCGCCGTCCGAACGGGGAATGAGCGGGCGGAGACGCTAGCAATTTGCGAATATCGTCGACCGTGAGGAAATGGGGCAA
>JAYSYJ010000052.1:0-20680 GCA_043727675.1 Fimbriiglobus sp. | reverse complement strand
TGGCGTACGTTCCAGCATCGCCGATGTCGGCGGCTTGGAGGGCACCGAGAATCGCCTGGGGTGACGGTGCCGGCTTTTGCTGCTCCGTCGCTTTCGCTTTGAGTGTATTCCCGAACGATTCGAGCCGCGGATCGTCGGCGGTGATCTTCGGCACGAGTTCGGACATCGCCGGCCGCCGGGCGAGGACGAAGAGTTGCTGGTCGAGGCAGTCCATGTCCCAGGCCATGCAGCAGACGATGAACACGAACCACTGATATCCGGACAGATCGCGGAGACTGGCCCAGCCGGTACGCGGCGCGGAAAGTGGACTCGACATGGGGCGGACTCGGAGTGCGGGCGGCGAGAAAGTCTTTCCGCAAGGTATACCCGCAATCCCGATCCGCCGCCAGCGTTTCTGAAGTGGAGGGGTGCAAACGAAGCGGGCCGCTTCCGAAGAAGCGGCCCGTCACGATCTAAACGATCCTATTAGCGGCGTTTGATGATCCGCAGTTCGCGCGGGGTCAGGCCGTAGTACTTGTACGTCTCGGTGCGGTAAGTCGGGGTGTAGAAACTCGGGTAGGTCGTCGTGGTGTAGGTCGGGATCAGCTTGTACTGATCCGCGTTGATGGTCAGCACGCCCTGCTTCTTTTCGAGGTCGAACTTGGCGGCTTCCCACGGGATCGTGGTGAGCTTGCCGCCGTTGTCGACGACCAAATACTCGAGGTTGCCCGCGTCGTCGAACACCAAGTCGTCCACGGTGCCGACCGCGGCGGTGTTGCCCTGGATCAGGATCGAGGTGCCGAGGACTTGCTTCGCCCGGAACTGGTTGCCCGCCACTTTGGCCGGAACCGGCTCCGCCGCCGTAGCAGCGGTCGCGGTCAATAGGAACGCGGCCAACGCACCGCTGCGCAAAAGGGTACTCAACATCGTGTGAACTCCTGAACGGAATTTGATCGGGGCCGTTCGGAGAAATCGAGCAACATCGCTCGAACTCTTCGACCCTTTACTAATAATCGGCAAGTGCCATGCCAAGGCGGGTCAAAACAGGTTGCAATTCTGCCCGTGCGCTCGGCGAGGTCGTATCATGATCGTTTGGTTTTCACCGGGGTGCCGCCGATGGCCGATCCGATCGCAATGGGCTTCCTCGGCGCCGGACAAATGGCCACGGCATTGGCTAAAGGCTGGATCGCGGCCGGGTTGCTCGACAGCGCCCGGTGTGTTGCCAGCGACCCACACCCGGCGGCCCGCGCGGCCTTCACCGCAGCGACGGGCATTCACTGTGCGGAATCGAACATCGACGTGCTGAAAAGCTGCGACGTGATCGTGCTGGCGGTGAAGCCGCAGATGATCCCGGCTCTGTTGACCGAAATTCGGTCGGTGCTCACACCGAAACAGCTATTCATTTCTATCGCGGCCGGTATCACCTTAGCGCAACTCGCGGAGGGCTTGGGCGAAACGACCCGCATCGTCCGAGTCATGCCGAATACGCCGGCGCTCGTGGGAATGAGTGCCACCGCCTTCGCCGCGAACGCGAAAACCACCGCCTCCGATGTCGCCCTCGCCACGAAACTGTTCGAGGCGATTGGCGTCGCCTTCCCGGTCGCCGAGAAACTGCTCGACGCCGTGACAGGCTTAAGCGGGTCCGGCCCGGCGTACGTGTACGTGATGATCGAAGCGCTCGCCGACGGCGGCGTCCTTGCCGGCTTGCCACGCGATGTGGCCCAGCAGCTCGCGGCCCAAACGGTACTCGGTTCCGCGCAGATGGTCCTGACTACCGGCCGACACCCCGGGGCCTTGAAGGACGCGGTGGCCAGCGCCGGCGGCACGACCATCGCGGGGTTGCACGCCCTCGAACGGGCCGGCTTCCGCGGTGCGCTGATGGACGCGGTTCTGGCCGCGGCACAACGTGCGGAAGAATTGGGACAGTGATTTAATACTTTTTCCATAATTCTCGCTCTTATCTCTGTGACACTGTGGTGAATAGGTCTTTTACCCATGACCCAAGAATCCGTCCTGATCTTCGATTTCGGCTCGCAGTTCGCGCAACTCATTGCGCGGCGTGTCCGGGAGTTGAACGTCTTCTGCCAGATCGTGCGCCACGACCTCACGGCGGCCCGCGTGCGCGAACTGGCCCCGCAGGGAATCATTCTTTCGGGTGGGCCGAGTAGCGTGTACGACGCCGGTGCCCCGAAGTGCGATCCGGCAATTTTCGACCTCGGTATCCCCGTGCTCGGGATCTGCTACGGGATGCAACTGGCGTGTGAAGCGCTCGGAGGGGAAGTCGTCGGTGCCGAGCACCGCGAGTACGGCCGGGCTACGTTGACTGTGAATGGCACCAGTGGATTGTTCGCCGACTACCCGGCCGAATCGACCGTTTGGATGAGCCATGGCGACCAAGTGAAGGCGACCGCCGGTGGCTTCCTCAGTTTGGCCAGTACCGACACGTGCCCGGTCGCAGCCGTGAAGCATGCCACTCGGCCGGTGTACGGTCTACAATTTCATCCCGAGGTGAGCCACACCCCGCAGGGTGGGTTGATCCTCAAGAACTTTCTGCTGAATATCTGTGGCTGCACCGGCGATTGGAAAATGAGTGCATTCGTGGATCGCACCATTGCGAATATCCGCGAGCAAGTCGGCAACAAACGGGTGATCTGCGGCCTGTCGGGTGGCGTCGATTCCTCCGTCTGCGCGGCCCTACTGTTGAAAGCCATCGGCCCACAAGTGGCTTGCATCTATGTCGACAACGGGCTGATGCGAACGGGCGAAACCGAACTGGTTCGCACCGCGTTCCGCGATTGGTACCAAGCCGACCTGCATGTCGTCGATGCGGGGACCCGTTTCCTGAGTGCGCTCGCGGGCATCTCCGATCCGCAAGAGAAGCGCAAGATCATCGGCAAAGAATTCATCGATGTTTTCAAACACGAAGCCCGGTCGATTCCCGACGCACTGTTCCTGGCCCAGGGCACCTTGTACCCGGACGTCATCGAAAGTGGGGGCAGTGTCGATGGCCCCGCCGCGACGATCAAACTGCACCACAACGTCGGTGGCCTCCCGAAGGAACTCGGGTTCAAGCTGATCGAGCCGCTCCGTGATCTGTTCAAAGACGAAGTCCGCCAACTCGGGTTGGAACTCGGGCTGCCGGAAGAAATCGTCTGGCGCCACCCGTTCCCCGGCCCCGGCTTGGCCGTCCGCTGTTTGGGCGACATCACCGAAGAAAAATTGGTTGTCTTGCGCAAGTGCGACGCGATCTTCCTCGAAGAATTGCATCGCAGTGGCTGGTATCGCAAAACATCGCAGGCGTTCGCCGTCTTGCTGCCCGTGCGGTCGGTGGGCGTCATGGGGGATGGCCGCACGTACGATAACGTGGTGGCGATCCGCTGCGTGCAGACGGACGATTTTATGACGGCCGATTGGAGCCACTTGCCACACGACCTGCTCGCCCGTGTCAGCACGGCGATCATCAACCGGGTGAAAGGGGTCAACCGCGTCGTCTACGATATCAGCAGTAAACCACCGGCGACCATCGAGTGGGAATAGTTCTTTTGCAGATTTGGGATTTGAAGACATGATGCGTGCGGATCTCTGTTCGTCCGATGACTACGACACGATGGATGCCGTGCAGGTCGCACTCGGGGAACTCGGGTTCGTGGCGGACGACAATTGGCACGATAGTTCGTTTGGTATCGGCCTGACGCACTTTCGGCGTGGGGCATCGGAACTCACGGTCTACCGCGATGCCTGGAACGTCGACGTCGCTGGGGATGATGCACTGGTGAACGAACTGTTACTGGCTCTGCAAGATCGCTAAGTTGACTCTCACACAATATGGAGACGGACGACATGACGAACCAAACGTTGATCTGCGGACTCGCGCTGATCGTGATCGGGGTTTACGGTTATTTGAATGGCCAACACAGCGCGGACGAAGATTACGCCAAGCAAGTCGAAGCGCAGAAGCTCGACTCGACGATCGAACCCAAGATGAAGGACATGAAGACAGCACTGATCCCAGCCGTCTTCGGCGGGCTGCTGATCGTGTGCGCTGTGATTGTTATCGTGAAGCCGACGCTGCGTAAGCACATCATGCATGTCGCAGCGATGATCGGCGTACTCGGACTCATCGGCGGATTCGTGCCGATCATCCGAAGTGGTGATTTCGACCTCGGCAAGGCGGCGATCCGCAACGGATTACTGATGTCGATTGTCTGCGCGGTCTTTATCTACCTCTGCATACAATCGTTCATCGAAGCGCGGAAGGCACGGGACGCATCCGTCCCGGTGTAGCAAGCTTCGAATCCGTCTCAAACTTTCAACATGCCGACGCTCTTCGCGTAATCGAAGATGCCGCCGGCTTCGAGGATCGGGGTGATTTCGCCGAGGGGCTTCAGCTTCCAGGCATCCCCCGTTGTGATATTGGTCAAATCGCCGGTTTTGAGGTCGATCCGCAGTACGTCGCCGGTACAAATCGTGTCGATTAATCGATTTTCACTTTCGATCGGCGTGAGATATCCGCCGTTGATGGCGTTTCTGTAGAAGATGCGCGCGTAGAACTCGGCGATCACCGCTAAGATTCCCGCCGCGGCCAGGGCAATCGGAGCGTGTTCTCGGCTGCTCCCACAGCCAAAGTTCTTGCCGCCGAGGATGATTTTGTACGGCGAGATGAACTCATCGGTAGCGTTGTGGAATGGGACATGTCCTTTGGGTAATCCAGCCCCTTCGTTTGGCACCCCACTGAGTGCAAACTTGCCGAACATCCGGTATTCGGCCGGAATCGATGGGTTGTACGTTAGAAATTGTGCCGGGATGATTTGATCGGTATCGATGTTATCGCCCAGGACATAAACCGGGCCTTCGATGAGGGTTTGTAGCATGGTGGCGTTCCAGAACGAGATCGGTGAGACTGTGCATCATAATATAGTTGCACCGGCTCGGAATGTCCGAGCATCAGTGGCTTCTCGTTTCTTCGGAAAGCGAACGTGCACTTTCTGTGCTAAACTTTCCCATCTGTAAGGATTGTTGCGGTCAACTGAACCCAACCTCCTCTTTCGTGGCTCCCTCACGTTAGCGACTTTCCGAGCTATCTCATGCAAGCAAGAATCTTTGTGGAATCGGGCGATTGCTCGCCGACGGTGGTCGATCTGACGCCTGGCGGCGTCGTGACCGTGGGCCGGAGCCGAGATAATATACTCGTTGTGCGTGACGATCTCGTCTCGCGCTTACATGCCAAGGTCTATTTCGAGGGTGGCCAATGGCTCATCCGCGATCTCGGTTTGAACGGGACGAAAGTCGCCGGGAATAAAATTAACAATGTGATCGAACTGCAAGATGGTGTCGAGTTACAAGTTGGGCACGTTAAATTCCGGTACACCACCGCCGTTGGTAGCCTCTTGGCACCGATACCGACGCCGCCTCCCCCCACTCAACAGATGCCCTCGGTTTCGAGTCTGACGCCGCCGCCGCCGATGACAAATCCGTTGTCTGGCAGCACGTCGGGAAAGTCCGCTCAGCCCGAATACCGTGCCACCAAAGCCCATCCGTTCGTGAACCGCGAAAACACACCTCCGTTCCCAATGGTGATACCAGCTCCGGGGGATGAGCTTCTCAACGACACTTGTTTGCGCGCCGACGAACTCACCGCACTGACCCGCTACATGACCACCGCCGTGACGACCGCCGATGCCCACGAATTGATCCGGCTCACACTGCGGACGGTCTTGAACCAAACCACCGCCACGGTGGTCGGCTACCTGGGGCTCGATCCGGCCGAGCCGACCCCGAAAATGGTTTTGCCCGAGCGCACGACGTTCGATGTCCCCCTCAGTAAGCGGCTCACCGAACGGGTGCGCGAACTGCGCCGGACAGCGTGGCTCTTCGCGGACGATCAAGCAGGTCTCAACTCGGTAGAAAGTCTATCGGGCTACGCCGATGCCGTCTGCCTGCCGATCGCGGGGGCCGGGGGCGAACCGCTGGCGGCTCTCCACGCGTACCGCACCGGTCGCAATTTCTCGGAACGAGATGTGAAATTTCTCGAAGCCATCACGGGGTACTTAGCCCCGGCTCTGGAAAGCCAACGGCACCGCCGGAAGCTCGAAGCTGAGAATGCTCGGTTGCGTGGTTCGTCGGCAGTCGCCGACGAACTCATCGGCGATAGCTCGGCGATGATGAACCTGCGTCAGCAGATCGGCCGGGCCGCCGCAATGCCCTTCACCGTGCTGATCCACGGTGAAAGCGGCTCTGGGAAAGAGTTGGTGGCCCTGGCCTTGCACAAGCACGGCCCCCGTGCGGCCGGGCCATTGGTCGTCGTCAACTGCGCAGCGTTTTCGGCTCCGCAATTGGAAGCGGAACTCTTCGGTTCCCGGAAAGGGGCCGTGTCCGGTGCCGACCGCGATTATCCCGGGTTGTTCGAACAGGCCGACGACGGAACACTTTTCCTGGACGAAGTCGCCGATCTCTCGGCGGAATGCCAAGCCAAACTGCTCCGTGTGATCGAAGGCAAGTCGTACCGGCCTGTGGGCGGCGTCAAAGACATCGCCGTTGAAGTCCGCGTGATCGCCGCGACCAACCGCGATCTCGAACTGGAAGTGAAACTCGGACGCTTCCGCCAAGACCTTTTGTTCCGTTTGAAAGTGATCCCGATCCGGGTTCCGCCGATCCGGGAACACGCCGAGGACATTACAGAACTGGCGCGATTCTTCCTCGAACGGCTCTCGGTGCAGTGCCGCCGCTTGTTCCGGTTATCGAATGCGGCGGAGCAGAAACTGTTCGCTTATCACTGGCCGGGAAACGTGCGCCAGCTCCGGGCGGTTCTCGAGAGTGCCGCCGCGATGAGCGAAGGTGAAGTGATCGAAGCGGACATGCTGCCACTCACGGCTGTCAGCGAGTTGGTCATCCCCAAACCGTCCGGATCGACCGACGCACCGAGTAGTTTGGCCATCGACGACATCGAAACTTGGGCGATCATCAAAGCGCTCGGGCAGACTTCCGGGAATGTCAGCCAAGCCGCACGGGTGTTGGGCATCAGCCGCGATACCCTGCACACCAAACTCAAGAAGAAGAACATCGACCGCGAATCCGCGGTCGCAGCCGGCACGGGCCAAACGTAAATCTACTTCTTTTTCTTTTCATAAGCGTCGACGTATTTCTTCGGGTTCTCGTTGAACTCGTCTTTGCAGCCCGAGCAACAGACGTAAAACGTTTTGCCCATGTAAGACACCGTCATGGTGCCCAGTCCACCCGTGACCACGCATTCGTTCTTTTTGCCGCCGCCAGCGAACGACTCGCCATCCTTGTTGCCCGACACTTTGTAGATCGTGCTCGGCAAGCCTTTGCCCCCGCTGACTTTTTCGTACAGCCCGACGAAACGAACCCCTTCCGCAGCCGTATTCACCGTGATGCGGTACAGATCTTTCGTCTTCGCATCGGTGCGTTCCAGGATGAACTTCCCTTTGGCAATCTTCCCGCCGAACTCTTGATCGGTACCGTCTTGGTCGGCGGCCGTGATCGAGTACACTTTCTTTTCGAGGTCGTATTTCACCAGGGCCTTGCTGAAAAACTTGCCATCTTTGATCTCGAGTTGGATCGCTTGATCCCCATCTTTGCCGAACTTCCAGCTCCAGCTCCACGTTTCTTTCCAGAGCGCTTTCTTACCATCGACGGCCCCTTCCCCATTGCCATTCCACTGACCGATGAACTCGGTCAGCTCTTGCAGCGCCGCTTTCGTCTGTTCGGCATCCGCTTTCGCATCGGCGGCGCGGGACATGTTGTGTGCACCGAAGATTCCGACGGCGACCGCGAGGCAAACGAACAGGTCACGAAACATGGTGTACTCCAAAACGAGTGAAATCGGCAAACCGCTTGTCACCCTTGGGGGGATTTCGATGCACTTCGTTCCAGAAATCTAGAATACTTCTTCGGTTCTCATGGCTTTTCCAGGTGAAACGGCTGGCGACTTCGATTCACCGGAACAAGAAAATCCGAAACACCCTGTTGACGCGTCCGCTCGCAGGGGTTATTCATTAACTGATGTAGAAACTGTGCTGACAAGCACGTTCCGTATCCAGGAGTCCGCGTATCCCTCCGTTCGACCGCAGTAGTGGCCCGCCGCGTCCGCCGACCGGCCCCCGGATGAATGATCAAATCCGAATCACCCCCATCCGCCTGATCGGTGCGGAAGGCGAACAGCACGGCATTCTCCCCACTCTCCAAGCCCAAGAGATGGCCCGCGAACTCGGCATGGATCTCGTGGAAGTTGCTCCCACCGAGCGACCGCCCGTTTGCAAGATTATGGACTTCGGCAAACACAAATATGCCCAATCCAAAAAGACGGCCCACAAACCGCACCAACAGAAGTTGAAAGAACTCCGCGTCCGCCCCAAGACCGGCGAGCACGACGTGGACACCCGCGTGAACCAAGCCCGCAAGTTCTTGGAACACGGCGACAAAGTCATCATCAAAGTCCAGTTCCGTGGCCGCGAGATGCAGCACATCGAAGAAGGCCGGCGGATCATGGATCAGATGCTTGAGAAACTCGTCGACGTCTGCAAAATGGAGAAGCCCCCCGCGATGGAAGGCAAGCAGATGACGGCATTGTTGGCACCGAAGACCACCGGCGGTAAGTAACGAGTGGTGTCATTCGGGACGATGAACGTCCCGAATGACACCAGCGTTAGCGGCGTAAAAACATTTCATCCAAGTTCAGCACCACGTTCATCACTGTTGTCCAAGCTGCGAGGTCGGCGGCGTCGGTTCCCTTGGGTAGCGGGCCAATCGGATTCGTGGCCAGTTCGGTCGCCTTCTTGGGATCTTTGCCGAAGGACAGTTTGGACTCGTCGAACAACCGGCTCAGCACCGTCAATTCTTTTTCACTCGGCGTTCGGCTCAGACAGGTGCGAAAGGTCAACGTGATGCGGTCGACAGTGCTGCCGGGTGTGGTCGCCACTTTCCGGGCGAGCGCTTGGGCGGCTTCGATATAGACCGGGTCGTTGAGGGTCACCAGCGCTTGCAGCGGGGTGTTCGTGCGGATGCGTCGGACGGTACAAGCCTCGCGGCTCGGGGCGTCGAACGTGACCATTGACGGATACGGACTGGTACGGCGCCATTCGGTGTAGAGTGCCCGCCGGAAGCGATCTTCACCGGCGCTCGGTGCCCAATCGAGTCCGCCACCGAAGGCCGCCGTCAGACCACTGTTCGGGCGCAGAGGTCGCACCGATGGGCCGTGCATGCGTTCGCTGAGCAACCCACTCACCGCCAGTGCCTGGTCGCGTACCATCTCGGCACTCAAGCGAAACCGTGGCCCTCGGGCGTAGAAACGGTTCTCCGGGTCTTTATCCAACTGCTCCGTCGTCACCTTGCTGCTTTGGCGATACGCGGCCGTCATCACCAACATTTTCAGAAACTTCTTCACGTCCCACTTCTGTTCGCGGAACTCGACGGCTAACCAGTCGAGCAGCTCCGAGTGGCTCGGCAGTTCACCCTGTGAACCGAACTCTTCCGAAGTGCGCACGAGGCCCGTACCGAAAATCTGTTCCCAATAGCGGTTCACCGCCACGCGGGCCGTCAGCGGGTTCTCCGCCGACATCAACCACTTGGCGAGGGCGAGCCGGTTGAAGGGTTCGCCTTTCGTCAACGGTGGAAATACGGCAGGGACGCCTTCGGTCACGACGTCGCCAACATCGAGGAAGCTCCCGCGGTACTGCAACTTCGTAATCCGTCTCTTGTCAGCCGGCAGTTCCCGCATGATCGGCAGCGATACTGCCGTGGGCAATGCGGCAAGCTCCTTCTTCAATCCATCGACTTTGGCTTTCGCCGTCGGTTGATCCGCACTCACGGCAATCTTCAACGCCTTCTCAGCCTCGCCAATTTTCTTGGTCAGTTCGGCTCGTTTCAGTCGGCGCTCGTCCGTTTCAGGCAAAGGCAGGCGTGGAGAATCGTCCGCTCGATCCGCGTCTTCGGACTGATTCAGAATCGCGTAGAGTCCGAAATATTCTTTCTGCGTGATCGGGTCGTACTTGTGCGTGTGGCACTGAGCGCACGCGGCTGAGGTGCCCATCCAGACCGCCATCGTCGTGTTCACACGATCCACGACCGCGACGCTGCGGAACTCTTCGTCGACCGTGCCACCTTCGTTGTTCGTCATCGTGTTGCGGTGGAATGCCGTGGCCGTCAATTGTTCGTCGGTCGGCTTAGGCAGCAAGTCCCCGGCGAGTTGCTCGATGGTGAATTGGTCGAACGGTTTGTTAGCGTTCAAACTTTGGATGACGTAATCGCGGAAGGGCCAAATGATCCTCGGTGGATCGTCGGCGTAGCCGCAACTGTCGGCGTAACGGGCCAGATCGAGCCAAGAGCGTGCCCAATGCTCGCCGTACGTCGGCTTGGCCAACATTTTGTCGACCATCGTTTCGTATGCGTTCGTTCCCGGATCTTGGAGATACTCTTCCAGCTCTTTCAAAGTCGGTGGCAGACCCGTGATATCGAGGGCGACCCGGCGAACGAGTGCGGCTCGATCCGCTTCCGCTTGGGGCTTCAACCCGACCGTGTTCAGTTTCGCCAACAAGAAAACGTCGATAGGAGTCTTGGCCCAATCGTTGGGCACCGAGGGTGCAACAGCTCGCTCGGGCTTCAGGTAAGCCCAATGCAGCGAGTACTTCGCCCCCTGTTGAATCCACGCCTTCAAGGTGGCGATTTCGGACGCACTCAGGTGCTTGCCCGATTTTTTCGGTGGCATCGCTTCAACGTCTGCGGCGTCGAGCACGGCCCGCACGAGGATCTCGCTTTGATCCGGCATGCCAGGAATCAATCCGATCGCGCCGCCCGATTTCCCGGTGGCACCCTCGTAGGTGTCCAAGCGCAAATTCCCTTTGCGGACTTTCTCGTCCGGGCCGTGGCACGAGTAGCAATTGTTGGAAAGGATCGGTCGGATATCGCGGTTGAAATCGACGGGTGGCTCGGCCGCACGAGCAGTGGCCCCTCCGACGAACAAGCACGACAGCAGCAATCGGTACATGGAGAATGGCATCCGAAGGCGGGAAGTCAGCAATATTATTATGACGGAGAATGGGGGGCAGAGCAACGCAGAATCGGCTTCGATGGGGCTTTCGCCATTCCACTTGTTCGGTTTCGCGGGATCGGGTAGCTACAATTCAATTATTGAAATACTGCGGAGATCGACGGCATGCCCTTGCTCGAAGCCCGTGGATTGGTCAAATGGTACGGCTCGCGCAAGGTCGTCGATGGCGTGTCCTACGACGTGAATCCCGGCGAAGTCGTCGGATTGCTGGGGCCGAACGGGGCCGGCAAGACCACCAGCTTTCGGATGACCACCGGCCAAATCTCGGCCAACGACGGTCAGGTTCTCTTCAACGGCAACGAAATCACCCCACTGGCGATGTACCGCCGGGCCCGACTCGGCATGGGTTATTTGTCACAAGAACCGAGCATTTTCCGCAAATTGACGGTCGAACAGAACCTGTTGGCGATCTTGGAAGCGTTGCCGGTCAGCCGGACACTGGGCCGGAAGCTGACCCGCGCCGAACGTTGGGAACGCACCGAAGCGGCGCTGGCACGGTTCAACTTGCTGGACGTCCGGAAAAATTCCGCGTCGCGTTGTTCCGGGGGAGAGAAGCGCCGGCTCGAAATTGCCCGCTGCCTCGTTTGCGAACCGCTCTTGATCCTCCTGGATGAGCCACTCGCCGCCGTCGATCCCCTGACAAAAGAAGACATCCGCTCCAACATCCGCGAGTTGGCCAATCAGGGCATCGGCATCTTACTCACCGACCACGATGTCCGCGAAGTGCTCAAAATTGCCGACCGGGCTTACCTCATCATCAATGGCAAAGTCGTGGCCCACGGCACACCCGACGAGTTGAAGCGAAACAAGATCGCCATCGACGGCTATTTGGGCGACACCTTCGAGGAGGAGGGGTTCAGCCGCAGTGGAAATACGCGAAAACAACGAACAGCGCCCCAGCAGTATCCCGAAGTTCCAGAAGCAATTATTCCGCTGGCGAATGCGACTCCGTTTACAGTCACCACCAATCCGGTCGTGATGAATCGGCCGATGACGATACCGTTGCCAGCCCCGGTGACGTCGAACAACCGCACGGTGTTCGGGGGGTCGACCCATCAATTGCTCGAGCAAGAAAAATTGCGGCGCTGGATCGACCAATTGCTCGACCGGACTTCCATGCAACCCGCCTGGAACGAGTTGACGGCGCGTGGCAAAGAGGCGATCCCTGTTCTGCTGGAAGCGTTGGAGCGCCGCGAAGTGGAATTGCGGCACTTGGCCCTACGACTTCTCGAGACCATTACCGGCGAGACATTGCGGTTCCAAGCCGATGGCCCGGATGATCTCCGCTGGAAACAAATCACACTGTTGCGAGCGAAACTCGTCCGGAGTCAATGACCGGAGGATTCGAGCTGCCGGATCGCCAATGCGGCGGCTGTCCGGTAAGGTTCCGCTTCGAGAGTCGAAATTTCCTTCAACAATTCGATGGCCGGTTCCAGTGTGGTGCCGATGCGACCGAGGGCTTGAATCCCGTTGAGCCGGGCCGATTCTTCGGATGATTGCGGACTTGTCGCCGGCAGTGCCGGTGGTGTCACCGTGCCACTGTGGTTCGCTTGGAGATACGCCGCGGGGCGACTCAACACTTTCGGCCGGTAGGTTTCGACCAACTGCACCAATTCGGAAACCGCCTCGTGAGCCACGTTCCCCATCCACCCGAGTGCGAGTGCCGCCTCGGCCCGGACAAACGGATCGTGATGGCGCAAATTCTCAATCAGCGGCACCAACGCCGGCTGACCGATTTGGCTGAGTGACTTGGCGGCGAGACGGCAGAGGACGACATTGGTGCCGGACATGGCTTCGACCAGTGGCGGGACGGCCGGGCCAGCCGCTTCGCCCATATTCCCGAGGGCTTGGGCCGCGCCGGCGGCGGTGCGCGGATCAGCGTCTCGAAGAGCGATGCAGAGATTCGATAGGACAGTTCGTGCGGCAGGCCCCAACTTGCCAATCGCCCAAACGGCATTTCGGCGGACGTATTTATCCGGATGAGTCAGAAATTCTGCGAGGCTGGGCAACGCCAATTGGCCGTACGTCGCCAATGCTTGAATCGACGCTTCCCGGACAGTTTGTTCGGGGTCATCCACCGCTTTCAAGAGAACGGCGAACGCTTCCCGCGGGGGGGTGTTGAACTTGACCAACCCGCGGGCCGCTTTGACGCGCACGACCGGGCTGATGTGGCGGAGACCCCGCAAAAGCTCGGAAACCGACTCGTCCGCCGGGGCCATTAGGTTCAACCGAAAGCCATGTTCAATACGGATCTGAAAAAACTATAGTGCAGCGTTGCGATCGTGCAAATCCGAATCGTGCATTCTTCCCGGAGCTGAAAGCTTACGTCGGGCGAAACCGTACGAAGTCCCAAATGGAAATCGCGCCGAGTCCTTTCACGAGCGTTTCTCGAGCTGTCCCTTCAGCAACTGTTTCGACATCAGCCCAGGCTTCGGCACTGAGTGTGACCCGACCCGGGCGACCGTTCGATTCCATCCGTGCGGCGGCATTCACCGTCTGGCCCCAAACATCGAAACTGAACTGCGTCTGGCCGAGCACCCCCGTGACGACGGGCCCCACATGGACACCGACACGCACCGTCCACCCCGCCGAGTGGGCGTGCGTCTCGGCGATCAACGCCTCGGCGCAGCGCAACAAGGTGAGGGCCGGATTCGGGTCGCTTTCGGACAGCCCCGCCACGGCCATGAAGGCATCGCCGATGGTTTTGATCTTTTGCACCCCGAACCGTTGTGCCGTCTCCTCGAATTGTCGGATCAACGCCTGCAACGTATCGACCACCAATTCCGGTTGATCGCGGTAGCTTTCGCACCAAGTCGTGAAGCCGACGATGTCGACGAACAGGACGCCCACTTTCTCATGCCGCTTCGGACGGATCGTCTCGGACTGACGCCACTCGTCGACGACGGCCGGTGGGAACATGGCCCGCACCAGCCGGTCGATCCGAGCTTGGTACTCCAATTCCCGATCGCGCAATCGCTTCTTTTCTAAACTCCCCGCGATGCGCGCTCGCAACAAATCGGCCCGGACGGGTCGGATCAAATAATCTTCTGCCCCAGATCCGATGCACGCCAGAACGCCGTCCTCGTCGCCGAGGGCCGAAACCATAATGACGGGGATCGGCCAGAAGAGCGGATCGGCCTTCAGCCACTTCAGCAGGTCGATGCCGGTGATATCGGGCATCAGCACGTCGGTCACGATCACATCGACCGGAGCCGATTCCGGATTCGTCAGCCGGGCTTGTGCCTCGCGGGCACTCGCCACGCCTTCCACCAACTGACCCTGTTGGCGCAGTTGCTTCGTCATCAACTCGCGGCTGAATTCGTTGTCATCGACGATGAGCACGCGACCGGGTGCTGCTAGCCCGGCCGAAGCGACCGCTCGGGCAATCGCACCCGGTAAGCCCGCCAGCGTGTCTCGAATCGGATTCGACGAGCCATCGACGGTCGCATCTCGAAGCAGCGTTTCGAGTTGCTTCAAAATCGTGTGGGCAATGCTCAGCAGATCGGGCAACTCGGGTTGAAGAACCTCCAGTTGCGCGGCGGGGGCGCTCTCTAGGACATCTTCCACGGCCGAGATGATGTAGCCGACGGAACCGCGCAAATCGTGGCGGTGGATTTTCCGCTCCTCGGGTGTCGCGGTTTCCAATGTGCCATCGACAAATGGGATCACTTTGGATTGGTGCGATTCCGCGCGGTTCAAAATCCGTTCGGCGATTTTGCAGAAATCCGCCTCGGCCAGCGCCGTCGCTTTGGTCACCAACCCTTGGGCGGTCTCCACCAGCGCCTCGGCCGATGTGGTCAGCTCCTGTCGCACATAGGTGAACCAGGCCCGCCGTTGGAGATTCGGTGCGATGGTCGTTTCGCTCATGATGGTGCCGATTTCGGAGTCAGGAGCGCGTCGATCTTTTCGAGCAATTTCGGCAGATCGACCGGTTTGCTCTCATACTCATCGGCACCGGCCGCGAGGGCCAAATCGCGGTCTTCCGCCATGGCGTGCGCCGTGAGAGTGATCACGGGGATCGGGCGGGTCGTGGGGTTGGCTTTCAATCGGCGCGTCGCTTCGAGGCCATCAATCTGAGGCATCTTGATGTCCATGAGTATGATGTCCGGCAATTCGGCCAGGGCTTTGGCCAACGCGTCTTCGGCCGAGTGCGAGCCGAGCACGAGGTAGCCGCGCCGGGTCAACCGTCGGCCCAACAGTTCGATGTTATCCGGTTCGTCGTCGACGATGAGTACTTTTGGCATGGGGTTCCTTTCCTACTTGCGGGCATGGCGGCGGATCAACTCCATGAGTTTCTCCAAATGCGTGAGGTCACCTTTCTCCAAGATGCGGGCAACGCGGCCGTTGAGCCGGACGAAATCGGCAGAATTCAGCTCCTTCGCCGTGAGCACCACCACGGGTACGCGGTGCATGGGGAACCGTTTAGACAGCTCGTCTAAAAAGCCGAACCCGTCCAACACCGGCATCATCAAGTCGAGCAAAATCAATGCCGGGCGGGCTTCGGCGAACGCTTGGAGTCCCTGTTCCCCATCGGCCGCTTCGACGATTTTCCAACCTTCGCGTTCGATGTATTTCCGAACCACTTCTCGGCTTTCGGCATTGTCTTCGACCACGAGCACGGTGTCGCCGTGACCGGGTGCGAGGTATTTGCGCAAGATGGCCCCGAGCCGCTGCCAGTCGATTGGCTTGGTGAGATAATCGGCGGCCCCGAGTGCATACCCCCGTTGGCGATCATCCACGATAGTCAGCATCACCACGGGAATTTCCGCCGTCACCGGATCGCTTTTCAAGTGGGCCAGCACGCTCCAGCCGTCGGAACCGGGCATCATCACGTCCAGCGTGATGACACAAGGCCCCACTTCGTGGGCCAACCGCATGCCTTCGTCGCCATTGGTCGCTTGCACGACGCGGAAGCCATCCTTCGCCAGGAAACGCTCCATGAGTTCCCGTACCATCGGGTCATCGTCGATGACGAGTACCGTACGCCCGTGCGCGGCTTCGATCGCCGCCGGTTCGAAATGGATCGGCCGGAAAGGCATCGCATCGGAGTTCGTACCCACGTGCAACGGCAACGTCACCAGGAACTCGGATCCTTGCTCGGGTTCGGACTTCACTTGGATCGGTTTGCCACCCATCAAGTCGGAAAAACTGAGTGTGATCGAGAGGCCCAAGCCGGTGCCGCCCTGTTCGCGCGTCGTCGACGAATCGGCTTGATAGAAGCGTTGAAACAGTCGCTGCACTTGATCGCGGCTCATCCCCTTACCGGTATCCTTCACCGAGAACTGGGCCCATTCGCGGCCCTCGTCGACGAGGGTGCGGACGCCGAGTGTGACCGTACCGCCCTGGGTGAATTTGAAGGCGTTGCTGAGCAGATTGATGAGGATCTGCCGGACGCGCCGTTCGTCGGCGATCATCGGGCCGATGCCGACGGGGGGGAGCACCACGAAGGTGTTGGCATTCTTTTCTGCGAGCGGCCCTACCAGGGCTTTCACTTCGCCAATCATGGTGGCGATATCGAACGGGGCCACGGCCAGTTCCATTTTCCCGGAGGAAATCTTGGCCATGTCGAGGATATCGTTGATGAGTTCGAGCAGGTGCTTGGCCGCACCGAGGATCTTGTTCAAATCGGGCTGAATGTTGTCGGCCCCGAGATCAGCGGCATCTTCCTTCAATGCTTCGGTGAAGCCGATGATGATGTGCAGCGGCTGCCGGAGTTCGTGGCTCATGTTGGCCACGAACGCATCTTTGGCACGCGATGCGGCTTCGGCCTGTTTGAGAGCGCCGTCGAGTTTGCTGTTCGCTTCTTCGAGTTCCGCCGTACGAATGCGGACGCGCGATTCGAGGTCGTCGTTGAGTTTGCGAATGCGATCTTCCGCTTCGCGGCGCAAGCTCACATCTCGGAAAATGCAGGTGACCACGGTGCGATCTTTCAACGGCACCGGTTTCAAGTTCATCTCGAGCCAGAAACTAGTGCCATCTTTGCGGAGGCCTTGGATGGTGTCGATCCCTTGGCTCATAAACGTGAGGTTGCTTCCGGTGCCATCGTCCTGGCTCGGCATCGCACCGGGATTTTTGACCAAGAGGGTCACCGGTTTTCCCATCAGCTCGTCTGAGGTGTAACCGAACATCCTCGCCGCGGCGCGGTTCGCTTCTTCGATCAAGCCGGCGGAATTGGTAATCACAACGCCTTCGCCGGCGACGCGGAGAATCGTTTCATAGCGGGCCGCGCGATCGCGCAATTCGCGGTCGCGGTAACTCACCCGATTCGTCATTTCGGCGAGAGTGTGGGCGAGTTGGCTGACTTCGTACGGCCCCCCGAGCGGGATGGCGACGTCTTGCCCCCGGCTGACACCCCGAGCGGACGCCACAAGCCGACGCAGCGACCGCGTGAGGGTGAAGACGAGACCAATCCCCAAGAGGCACGAGACCAGCAGCGTCGGGTAGACCCAATCGCGTGTGATCCGGGTGAACCGGTCATCGATATCTTCTTGAAGCTCTTCCGGCGATGCCGCGACGATCAGCCACGCGGGATCGTCGACATCGTTCAGGTCGATGCGCAACGGCGTGAGCTGCCCTTGGAGATGGTCACACTTGACCGGACGAGACCATTGAACCGATTTGTTGGTGCCCTGTTGCCGATACCAATCATCGATGCGTCCACTGATGGCTTCGAGCTTCGCCGGATCCGAGTGTGAAAGCTCGACATAGGCAATATCGGGAGAAATCTCACCCACTCGAAGAACCGGGTCGGAGGCGAGTTCCTTTACCATGAGTCGGTTGAAGTCGCGTGATACCGCCACAACATCGGCACCCGGCAATGATTTCTTCAAATCGATGTCGTCTCCGAAATACCCCTTCCGGTACAGATAGCTGAGGCCAGGAAGTGATTTCGCTTTCAGGCGCGAGCCACCGCTGCGGACGGCTTGACCGAGCCGCTTTTGTCGCTCCTTCAACGGCGCCGAGGTGTTGAACCAATTCTCCGGCGGGTATTCCCAATCCAGCAGTTTCGTCACATCGGTTTCGCGACCCGCTTCGTCTCCATAGGGATGAATCAGCAACTCCCCCTTCGGATTGGCGGCGAAATAGAAATGTCGGGGAGAGGTACGCTGGCGGTTCCGCACATAACGTGTGAAGTCGATCACGAATGCGTACAGCAGACCTTTTTTCTCGATACCCATGCAGAAAATACACCGTGATGGGTCGGAACCGTTAGCCGGTTGTAGCCAGAAGCCGGAGCGATCGTACCGGCCCTGTTGACGGGTCACCAAGTCGCCCAAGCAGTCGATCAATACGGCTTGTCGGGCCGGATCCGATTCCACCCGGGCGGTTTGGGCGCGGATCACCAGTGGTTTCGGTGCCGGGATATCAATCGCAAAAACGCCGACGGAACAGCCGTGGACAAAGCGACGCCGAGCATCACGCACCGTGCTCGGGAGTTGGTCGCTGGCTTCTTCGGGTAAGTCGATGCCTTTGAGCATCTCTCGCACCGCCTGAGCCGGAGTTTGGTTCTCAAGCTTACCGACTTCCAACCGGACATCCCGGGCCAAGTACGAGAAGTCGTCTTGAAACTCGTTCACCCGCAAATTGCTCTCATCGCTGAGGTCGATGGTTTCATGATCGAGCATCACCTTCCGACCCGACTCCAGCAGCTTGACGCTTGTCAGCACGATGGGGATGATGAGGATGAACGCCCCCAGGAGCGCGAACTGCACCCACAACCGCCAGCGACCGGGTCGCCAGAGCCGCGCTCGCCAAGACGGGGCCACGGGACTATTCGGAGTGACGGGGATAGTGACCGAGGACACGGGATGCTCCTGGTGAAGCGATAAGACTGTTCTACGAGTGAAACGAAAACGCCGCCCGGACTTCCGGACGGCGTTTCCCATCGACTGCCGTTTAGGCCCGTGTGCCGAAGTACGCGGCGACCGCGGCGACTTCAATCGTCTGCCAGTATCGCATGAATGTGTCCGGTTTCGATTCCGCGCTCATGAAGGCCACAAACAGCCCGAGTTCGAGAGCGAGCATCACCATCCCCACCACCGAGAGCCAGGCTCTCAACGTCAAAAAGACGGGGTTTTCTCGTCCGAGTACAAAGCGGATGAAGAGTCCGAAGGCAAAGCCGCCCGCTGTCACCGCCAAGAACGTTCCCCACCAATCGCGGAACTCCACCACATCGGGAGTCATCCGTTGCGAGAACTGAGCCGGATCTTTCACCAAAGTGAACGCGACGACCGCAATGCTGCCGCCGACGAACAACATTCGCATGAGCCACGGCGTGAGCGACGTATCCCGGTAGCCCGAATGGGCGCTCGGCGACGATGCGAACGCCATCAACACCAACGCCAGCATGAAAAAATGCCCGAGCAATGGCTTGGCCACCGCATCGCTCGGCCACAGCAGTACCATCCAAAAGAAGGCGCAGATGAGCAACGACAGGAACCCGCGGACTGTCCCCGCGGGGAGGCCGAATGGTTGGCGTGGGTTATTCACCGGATCGAGCGGCGTTCTGGAACTATCGGGCGTCATGGTCAGCTCCTGGCAGTCGGCGAGTCGGGCCACCTCACATTAGGGGATTCGCTGGCGATGGCCGATCCTTTTAAGAATCGGTCAACCACGCGGGTGAAACTTCTTGTGCATCGCTTTCAAACGGTCGCGGTCGATATGCGTGTAATGTTGCGTGGTCGCAATCGAGGCGTGGCCGAGTAATTCTTGGACGCTCCGCAAGTCGGCCCCACCGGCGAGTACGTGCGTGGCGAAGCTATGCCGGAGTGTGTGCGGACTGATCTTGGTCGGCAAACCGGCACGGGCGCAGTAGAACTTGACGATTTTCCAAAGCCGAATTCGGCAAAGCGGCTGCCCCGATTTACTCACGAATACATGGCCCGACGCACTCGGTGGAGTTAACGACAAATAAGCCCGCAACGCCGCCACGGCCGGCCGACCGAGCGGCACGACCCGCTGTTTGTTCCCTTTGCCGGTGCAACGCAAAAATGCTGAATCGAGATACAAGTCCGCGAGTTTCAACGTCACCACTTCCGAGGCCCGGCAGCCGGTCGCGTAAAGCGTCTCGAGAATCGCCCGATCTCGCAAGAAGAATCGATCCGCGGCCTGCGGGGCACCCAGAAGCTTTTCGACGGCGACCGTGTTCAACACGGCGGGGATCCGCTGCCAGAGTTTCGGGGAGCCGAGCAGATCGACCGCCGTTTGATCCGCCCGTTCTTCGAGCCGCAGGAAGCGGTAGAACATCCGCAGGGAAACGATGTGCCGGGCCACCGACGGTGGTGCCAGTTCTTGCTCGTTCAAGAACAGCAAGTAGCTCGACAGATCGCGCAGTGTCGGTTTGAGGTAGTTTTCGAGGCGGACGGTCGCCACCCACTCGGCGTAGCGTTGGAGATCGCGGCCGTAAGCCAGCACGCTGTTCTCAGCCATGCCACGCTCCGCCTTGAGATACTGGCGGAACGACACGATGTCCGATTGCAGCTCGTTAGCGTTCATGGGGATATTGTGAACCCGATCATCGTCGGGTGCGATCAATTTGTCGGGCGGATTGGCTGGACGGTTCGTCGGGAACCGTTGCATTTGCCGCAATCGGCATTGCCAGAGTTTTGCGGTCAATAGGCTTCGATCATGTGCTCG
>JAYSYJ010000051.1:0-20842 GCA_043727675.1 Fimbriiglobus sp. | reverse complement strand
CCGACCTCGACGAGTACATGGCCGACCCCGAAGCGTATGTGGCCAAAGAGAAGATTGCCCCGGTCGATGAACTGCTGAAGTTCAACCGTCCCCGCACGGAATGGAAGCTTGCCGACTTGGCCCCGACCGTGGACGAACTCGACAAAGGGGGTCGCTCGTTCGCCCGCGGCAAACAGATCTTCAACGTGGCCGCGTGCATCTCGTGCCACAAGTTCGACGGCGGTGGCCAAGAGTTCGGCCCCGACCTGACCAAGCTCGATGCCAAGGAATTCAAGACGCCGACCGACCTGCTCAAGCACCTCCTCGAACCGAGCCTGCGGATCGAAGAGAAGTATTTGAACTACAAGTTCGACCTGCTGTCCGGCAGCAGCTTCACCGCGATGGTGCTGGAGAAGACAGCGGCCGGCGACTACAAAGTGATCGAGAACCCGCTCGCTAAAGCCGAAGCCCGGTTGGTCAAGAAGGACGACCTCGACGGTGCCCCGAAAGCGTCGGCGGTGTCGATCATGCCGAAGGGTCTACTCGACAAACTGACCAAAGATGAAATCCTCGATCTCATGGCGTACGTCTGGTCGAAGGCCGATCCGAAGCACAAATATTTCGTCGGCGGTGAGCACAAGCACGGGCATTAAACAACAATTGAACCGCGGAGACGCAGAGACGCGGAGGAAACAAGAGGGGATTTCGTGTCACCATTCGGGTCTAGCAAATCTTTCTGGCGGGCGATTTCGACCCTGAAGGGGTCATTCCATCAGCCCAGGTCGAAGGTCGCGCAGCGACCGGAGGCCTGGGTAGTGCGATCCGGAAAAACTGAGACGCCCTGAAAGGGCGGTTCAAGGGATTGCTCTGAACCGTCCCTTCAGGACGGAGGCTGTTTTCCGGTACGGGGTTCCCAGGCCTCCGCCGGCGGCGCCGGCTCCGACCTGGGCTGATGGAACGGCCCTTTCAGGGCCGAAATGCTCCGGATCCAACCGCCAGAAAGATTTGCCAGACCCTAGGCCGTGTTGACGTATCAAGCTATAAGGCCATGTCATATAAAGGTTTGCGCTGCGAACCGCCGGGATACGTTTATAATGACTTAAGTCTATGTATGGATGGGACTTAGGTCTCAATACGTCAACACGGCCTAATCATTTAGCCACCTAAACTTGGAGACACACTCTTCAATAGTGTTCATGGATATTGGATGAAATTGGCCAAGTCTATGGGCACAACGTTTAATGCAGAGCCAATTCAACGGCTGAATGGTGACAAGACTTCTACGGTTTTGGAAACAGGAATGACAACATGTACAATTCATTCATAATATAGTTTTGGAACCCGTGTGAAATACGACTCGAAATGGAATGGTTCAGGTGAAGGATTTATTATTGGAGTTGTACTAAACGATGATTTGTCAATCTATTATTTTGTTCAACTGCCTTCTGGCGATATTGTTGGAGACATCACGCCACTCGACATTGTAGTCGGGAATATCGTAACGCCTCAGCCCGGCTAACTTGGAAATAAAATTCTTGATTTTGTTTCCCCTGCTTCTCTGCGGTTAAACTCTTTCCCCTTTTAAGGCTTACTCAATGCGATCACTCCTCTCCCTGTTCGTCCTGGCTCTCTCCGTCTCCTTTGCCCATGCTGGCGACCCCTGGCTGACCTTCCCCGGTGGCGATGGCCCCGGCCAAGGCAAAAAGGTCGTCCTCATTTCCGGTGACGAGGAGTACCGCTCCGAAGAGGCGTTGCCGGCGCTCGCGCAGATTCTCGCCAAGCATCACGGCTTCGATTGCACCGTACTCTTCGCCATCGATCCGAAGGACGGTGCCATCCAGCCGAACGTCACCAACAACATCCCCGGCCTCGAAAAACTCAAGGACGCCGACCTGCTGATTCTGTTCACCCGCTTCCGCGACTTGCCCGACGACCAGATGAAACACGTCGTCGAGTACATCGAGTCGGGCCGACCGGTCATCGGCCTGCGCACCGCGACGCACGCGTTTGCGCTGAGCAGCAAGACCTACAAGAAATACAGTTGGAACAACAAAGACAAAGCCTACGACGGCGGCTTCGGCCGGCAGGTGCTCGGCGAAACGTGGGTGGCCCACCACGGCATCCACGGCAAGGAAGGGACGCGCGGGGTCGTCGCCAAGGGCGAGGACACCAACCCGATTTTCAAAGGGATTGAACCCGGGAGTATCTTCGGCACCACCGACGTCTACACCGCGAAACCGGCGGGCGATTCCAAAGTGCTGCTGTACGGGGAAGCCACCGAAACGATGAAGCCCGATTCGAAAGCCGTGATCGGCAAGAAGAACGACCCGATGATGCCGGTGGCCTGGACGAAAAGCTACCTGACCGAGAGCGGCAAATCGGCGAACGTGTTCACCACCACGATGGGTTGCGCCGACGACATCAGCCACGAAGGCACCCGCCGGATGCTGGTGAACGCGAGCTACTGGGCAGTCGGGATGGAGGAGAAAATCGCCGACAAATCGAACGTCGACTTGGTGGGCGACTACAAGCCGACGACATTCCGCGCGAAGAAGAACGAAGACTGGAAGCCGGGCAAGAAGCCGGAAGATTTGCTGAAGTGAAATGGGAGCCGTCCGGGATCGCGTGCGGAACCGCAGTTCACTTCCACGGCATCCGCACGCCGACATCATCGCCGAGCGGGACATCGATGAGCAGTTGGCCACCGTTGTCTACCCCGTTCACACCGACACTGTAGAACAGATAGCCGGTGTCCGTTTTCCGGTACGCCAGTGGCTTTTCGTTGAACGCATCGCGGGGAACCGTCGCAAGATACTTCGGCACCAAGTCGGCCAATGCCTGCGGGTATTTCCCGGTATCGGCGAAATGGGCGGCCAGACCCGCAGCAACGATGCCATTGCGGTGAATTTGCTCGGATCGGTCGGCGGAGTCGGCCAATCTCTGAATGCTACTGCAAAGCAAACTGACAAACACCATGCCGACCTCTTCACTCACCGCCGCACGGACTTTCTCGGTCTCGGCCTCTGCTTGAAGTTGCTTTTGAACCTTCTTGCTCTTGCGTACCATCAGCTTCTTGTCGATCTCGAAACCGAAATTTTGCATCCCCATGCGCTCCGACCGTGTCGGCAGTTTCAATAACGCGGCGATCATATCGAAGCTCATGTTCCCGTAGCGGAAAATGAGTTCGAAATCGAGGGCGCGGGCAACTTGATCCGGCGTGCTGCCATCCAATCCTTCCCGGCGAATTCTTTGGTGCGAATCCAAATAGAAGAATCGCAAATGCACATCGACGATGTCGGCGATCTTTGCCATCGGTGTCAGTTTCAACAACTCGGCTCGGTACGCGAGCGCCTGTTTCGCCGTCGGCCGACCCTGTTCAAAAATGGCCGTCTCGGCGTTGTGCGCCTGGGCCTGGAGGGCAATGCCCACGAGAAAATCGAGGGCCGAACCTCCGCGCGACACCAAACGACCGAGCCGGTGGATGGCCAACACGTCCGTGAAGGCGTCGTCGAGCTGACCCTCCCCCAATCTCAGCATGGCCCGGGTCACCAAGAGCGCTGCAATCGCCCGGCATTGATCCACCATCGGCATCGCTGCATCCGAGATCGGCCCCTTTTTGCCAGCCTGATTCCGAGAGATCGTCGGATGGAAATACTCTGAGGATTTCGACGCGGCCACGGCGACAGCTAGCGGTTTCTCGTTGATCTTGAGCCACTGGACGTGCTGCTCAGACTCCACCGATTTCCACGGTTTGCGCATCAGACCGGTTTCCAGGTCGCGGTATTTTTGCCGTTCTGTTCCCGAGAGTTCGTTTTTGAAGTGTTGGCTGTAACTCATCAAATAATCCCCCTTCTCCGGGGGTGCTTCCGTTTCCAGCGCCTTGTAGAAATCTGAATGCAACACCGTCCCTTCCGGTTTCGGGCCCAAGCACTTCAGCAACACCACCACCGCGTTCGTGTCCGGGGTGATCGTCCCTTTCAGCAAGGTGTTCAGTGCCGTTTCGTAGTCGATGTACCCCTCCGCATCGAGTGGCCCATCCACATTGGTCGTGTCTTTACCGAGCTTGAACTTCGGCACCGGTTTCTTCGGCTCGACGGGGCCGGCGATTACCACCCCGGAAACCAGGACAATCAGTGAAGCCATTCGGAGAAGGAACATGGGAGCGCCTCCGGAACACGGGGAACTGAGGTGCTATTCGCTGGATACAGCGAAAGATTGGGATTTAAAGAGGTAAGAGACGGACACGGACTTTCCGAGAATCCACAACGACTAATGCGCCCGCTGCTATTTCGGATTCATGACGTTGAAGGGCAGCGATGACTTTCGGGCCCATGTCTTCAAGCAAAACGTTTCGATTGCGTATTTGCAACACGCTCGGGCCTGCTGCTTGAGTCAATGCCAGGATAGTACCGAAATCCAAGTCGTTGGTGAACACAACATAGCGATTGGCCAAGGCCCACGCCATGATCGTGGCATCGTCGGCGCGAGGGTCGCCAACCGTCACCCAGTGAATGGCATCCCACCCGTGGAGGGACAACTCCGATATCCATTCCGCTGACACGTTCATGTCGAGTAGAAGACGCACGGTCATGCGACGACAGGCAGCGTGTCGCTTTCGTCCAAACAGTCAGCGGCGTAAGCCAATGTCGCGTGGATATCTTCGAGTTCCAAATAAGGATAGGCTTTAAGAATCCGCTCGTGCGATTTGCCGGCGGCGAGTAATCCTAAGATCATCCCCACGGTGACCCGAAGCCCACGGATACATGGTTTGCCACCCATGACATCAGGGTTTCGGGTGATCCGGTCGTTCACAACAGGTTTTTTCAATGCTTGAATTTTGGCGGCGCGTGCCGCCAATCTTTCAGGGATGCCGTCGAACGTCGCTTCCCAGCGGCGATCTTCTTCGATCTCTTCGAGGATGATCGCCGCGACCGCGTCCTGATTCTCCTGCGGTAGCCGCCGGGCTTCCGCAACGGCCTGCTCTAACAATTGCGACATGTTGTGTACTTTTCAAATAGTGAGCCCGAGCAAAATATTACCCAACACAGATCAACCTCTCTGAAAAGAATCATACTCTCACGCCGGCTGCGTCTTCGCCCAGGCGACGGTCTTCGCCAGTCCACTTTCAAAGTCGTCGCCTGGAATGTAGCCCAAGTCGGCCTTGGTTCGCGAGATATCGGCCAGTGAATAGCGCACGTCGCCGACGCGGCTCGGGCCGAAGGTCGGTGGCAACTTGGTACCCATGACCCGGTTGAGCGCGTTCACCAAGTCCACAACCGTGCTGCTGGCGCCGGTGCCGACGTTGTAAACGTTGCCCGAAACGTTCGCGGCCGTGGCGGCCTTCATCAGACATTGCACCGCATTGGCCACGTAAGTGAAGTCTCGCGATTGCAAGCCATCACCCTGAATCGTCGCCGCTTCACCGCGGGCGAGCGCGGCAATGAAGAGCGCAATCACCCCGGAATAGGGGGAGTCGGCCCGCTGACGTGGCCCGAAGATGTTGAAGAAGCGAAGCCGGACGGTTTCCAATCCGTAGGTGGCGGCGAAGGCCTGCATGTAGAATTCGCCCGCTAGCTTGGCCGCCGCGTACGGCGACTTGGCGACCGGCATCAGATCGGTGCTTTGCGCGTTCGCACTGGACTCGCCACCGTAGGCGCTCGAACTGGCGGCATACACCACGCGCCGGACACCCGCTTTACGGGCGGCGTCCAGGAGGTTGATCGTGCCGGTGGCGCAGGCGGCGTGCGAAACCGTCGGCGCTTCGACACTGCGGGCCACCGAAGCGAGCGCCCCCAAGTGGTACACCACTTCGATTCCCTTCGCAGCGGCATCCACGGCATCCGGGTCGGTGAGGGTGCCCCGCACCAGTTCCACCTTCGAACCGTGATGGGCCAAGTTGGACGCCAAGCCGGTGCTGAGATCATCGAAGACCCGCACCGTATTCCCGGCGGCGATCAGCCCATCCACAAGGTGGGAACCGATGAAGCCAGCACCGCCCGTTACCAAACATGTCTGCGCCACATCCGCCCCCTGCGAGAGTATTCGAAATGGAGATTTTAGAAGTTCACGCTGGAATGGTCAGACCAAAGCCCGCACGCACACGTTCCACTAAGTTACCACCGTCGACCGGCACCATGACGCATTCTTTCAAGCCGCGGAACCACGTCCGCTGCCGTTTGGCAAACTGCCGACTGTGCAGTTGGATCCCCGCCACGGTGCTGTCCCAGTCTGGGCCGCCGCCGAGGAACTCGAAGAGATCGCGATACCCGAGTGCTTGCGACGCCTCGCGGCTCAGCGGTTTTGGGCATTCCAACAACCGCCGAGCTTCGTCGAGCCAGCCAGCCGCCAGCATCGCTTCCACCCGGGCATCGATCCGCTGGTTCAACTGCTCCACCGGCCAATCGAGGGTCACCACCGGGATCGGCGCGGCCGCGTTCTTCCACGAATCTTGCCATTCACTGATCGGCCTACCAGTGCCCTCAAACACTTCCAGCGCCCGCACCACCCGGCGGACATCATTGGGTTGGAGCCGCGCCGCCGTGACCGCATCGACCGCCTCCAACCGGGCGTGCAACGCCTCCGGGCCAACGCGACCCGCTTCCTCCTCAAGTCGAGCGCGGACACTGGCATCAATGGCCGGGGAATCGAACAGTCCGTGCAATAAGGCCTTCAAAAAGAAGGGAGTGCCCCCGACGAAGAGTGGTCGCAACCCGCGCGCCCGAATCGCGTCGCAGGCCACCGCCGCTTCGGTGAGCCACCAGGCGACGTTGCCCGATTCCCACGGATCGAGCCGATCCAACAGATAATGCGGGACAGCAGCTTGTTCCGCCGCACTCGGTTTCGCCGTGCCGATGTCCATGCCCCGGTAGAGCGTCATGGAATCCATCGCCACGATCCCGCAGCCGAGCCGGGTTGCCAGTTCCAACGCCACCGCCGACTTCCCCGACGAAGTCGGGCCGGTGAGGATCAGCGCATCAGCAAACGCAGCGGGGGTGGGTGGCATTAAGGAAAGGTGGGGAAGTCAGTCCGGAATTTCAATGGTCTCTCCGCCGGCGCGGGTCGAGAGCGCGGGGATTATGGTCTTGGCGTTGTAGGAAAGGAACCTCACCGAGCCACCGGCGAAGGCGAAATTCGCCCCGCCGGTGTGCAGCGACCAGAAGTGGTAGCGGTCGCAAGGATTCTCAATTCGTCCGGGGCCGTAGCGAATCAATCCACGGCAGTTATCACCTACCGTAAGACCACCGAGAGCGGCCATATTTTCATCGGGGCCGTAAAGTTCGCCCCAAACCCGATACGGGGCGACCCATGTATACCACTTTCCAGCTTGCAAGGTTTCTGGGGGTGGCCGTTCGGCCAACAGAATCGTGGAACTGGTTCCGTCGGTGATGTCTGAAATTCGAGTCGCCGGGAACTGGCCCATCACGCCGTCGACTTTCGCTCCCCCCTTCACGCCGATGTACGATGTGTATGCGGCCAGAATCCCATCGCGATCCGTTAATGGTGTCGCGAGACGATTGTCCATCGGACAGACATAGGGTTTGATCACTGTTGACAACCCAACGTGCGGTGGGTTTTGAAACGGGTTCGCGTAGACCGCCTTCAAAGCCGCCGCGGTTTCGATGGATAAACCGCCTTGATCCATTTCAGCCAGAATCTGCGCCATCCAACTGAGAACGGAATGTTTCGCAGGGTCGATTCCACCCAACGGTCGGCCGGGAGGAAAATGACTGTGAGTCGTATGATAGTTTTGAAGTGCGAGGTCGATTTGCTTGAGATTATTTTGGCAACTCATCCGTGCGGCAGCGCTGCGTACGCTCTGCACGGCGGGTAATAATAGACCCATCAAAAGTGCCAGAATGCCCAAAACAACCAACAATTCGATCAAAGAATACCCGACGCGTCGGCGATTGTGAATCATTTGAACTCCTTGGGCTAGACGCGCACCGGGAGATCCACTCGATGCTGTTGATTTCCGACTGTTGCCGACAATTTCATAACAAACGGAGCATTATTAATCCCACGAAGTGTCAGGATCATTGATCAATACCATCTTGGCGACGGCGACGGATTGACCGAACAATCCAGATCACGCTGGCGACTGCAAAAAAAGCGATCGAAGCTGGCAGTAGCCATCTGGTCATTGGTTTGGCTTCTTCTTCGGTTATCGTCGTGGGCCGCTCTTTGTCGTCGGGCGATTTCTGAATTGGCGGAGCACTCGAAAGCGTCAAACGTGTTCCCTCTTTGTTCGTCGCTGGCAAAGTGGGTTTGCCCGAAGCATCAGTTCGAAACATACCACTCCGCACGTCGTCACTGACGAGAATGCCCGCTGGGAGACGAACAGTCAAAACGTCTCGTGGCAGTGGTTTGTTGATCTCGATCTCCGAGAAAGTCGCCTCCCATCCAGTATTAGTTGCGGTCGTACATTTCACTTTGGAAGGAAAAAAAATCCCCGGTGAACATTCTTGAAATGACAGAACCGAAAACTCAGACTCATGTGACTGGCTACTCATCTTGACATACCGAGCCAAATAGTTGACCTGGGGGTCAAGCCAAATTTCAAGGTCTTTGCCGGACTGTGAAACTTTGACTCGCAACATCTTGCCGCCATCACGTTTTTCGTATCGCGCAGTGGCCGTCGACCCTTTTTCCTGCAAAAGTTCCTTGAACCCCACTCGAAATTTGTAACGCCCCGAAAAACTGAGTAGCCCGTGACTCCAGACGTCATTGCTATGTGGCAAGTCTCTAGCCGAGATCGATGCCTCACTAGGCTGACCCGTGGCAGCGTCGAGTTGGGTGGTCACACCATCGCGACGCTCGTAGTCGACAGCCCCTCTGCCATTCTTGTAGCGGCAGCGAAAGTTGCCTTCGGAACGCCAATATTCTCCGATGCTCTCCTCGCCAGAGGGCAACTGTTTTACTGTCACGCGACAGTGAAATGTGCGGATGGCATCCACCGTCGAGCAGTGCCGATCAAGCGCTTCGTCGAGTGCCGCATCCGCCCCCAATGCTTGTATCGATGCCAAGACGACTATCAGCAATCCGAATCCGTAGCGGCAGATGATTTCGTTCATGTCATTTCGCATTTCAGGAATGGAGAATCGACGAATACGCGGAAAAATTGGCTTCGCCGCTGAATACTTTAAACCTCTGTCCATCGTTTTCAGGGGTCTTGTGGACCAAATCAGAAGCGGTGAATGCAACACTAAGCGACTTTGGTTTTTTCGTTTCTTGAGGGGGGGATCGCAGCACACGCTAGTGCGACGGATACGATGGAAGGCTGTCGGCCAACGGCCTTCGCGTACATGCCGAGTGTTTTCCAGGTCGGATTAGTCTGCGCGCCTGTTTCCAGTCGCGATAGCGATTCTACCGCTAGCCCACTTTTTGCCGCGACATCAGCGAGAGTTAAACCGGCTTCGTCTCGTGCAGCTTTCAGTTGCCGGATGTACTCGCGCAACGCGAAGTAGAACGGTGCAGATTCCTGAATTTCTTCTGGAGTAAGCAGTTCGCCGATACAGGGCTTGTTTTTTAACTGTTCATGCGATTCGGCAGCGGCAGCACGGAGAGCAGCAAGATCGACCGCAGAGATGGTTTTATTGCTCATAGAGTTCTCCAAACTAGACAGGTAAGTTATCCGAACGGTTCACGGACTTCGTAGGCGGTGAAAGGATAAATGGTTCGCGGGTCGTCTGCCACTACCTCCCAGACCACCATGATGTATATGCCAGATGACGTGTAGCCGAACTTGCATGGCCTGCCAGTGCTGCGGCTAACACCAACCCGAATCGAATCGTCGAGCAACACCTCGTCCACTTCTTCCGGTGTCAGCCCGTGCTCGGCTACGTGTTCGACGTTGCCGCCAGGCTCATCATCCCAAATGACAGTCACATGCACCGCTTACACTTCTTTCAGTGGAACTTACCTAGCATAACTCCACTTGACTTATAAGTCAAGTGTGAAGACGACGACAGCATCGTTTAGATTCCTCTTTGAGCTTGCTAATTGAACCCAGCATACACTAACGTCCCCGGTTGTCCAAGACGTAATACACGGGGTCGCTGAAGCGACTCTTCCTCACCGTTTCGGCACTCAGCTTGGCATGGCTGCCGTAGGCACCGGTCGCGGAGCCGCTGCGTATCACCGTGCCGATTCGTTTGAAGCCGGCACGTTCGAACACCGGGTTGGCGTGGCCCATCGCGGAGAGTGTTTCGATCCAGTCGACATCGCACCGTTCACAAGCCCTTCGGATGAAGTCGGACGCAATGCCCGCCCCGCGGTAGGTCGGATGAAGCACAACCCGTTGCAGCAACCAGAGTTGCGAGTTCATCGATTGCAGTCCCAAGCTCGACCGCGGATTCTTCAACCCGAAATAGCGGCTCCGCAACGCCAGCGACGCGGCCGGGGTGCCAAACACGATAATCCCGACCGGCCATTCTGCATGCCAGAGCACAATCACGCGGCGGGTGTAGGCCAAGTGGTGGCTCCGGTAATGCCACCGAGCGAAGTACGGCCAGTCGCGGCGGGTACCGTCGGAAAGCCAGAGTTCGTCGCCGAAGGAAATCCGTTTTTTTTCGGAATCTGGTACTCCACCTCAATGACCCCATCGCCGCGACAGCGAATGTGGATGTCCGGGTTCAAATCGTCGGTCAAATCGTCGTGCGTGGTGGCGCAGAGTGCACCGATCCCCGTCCGCGTGGCCGTTTTCCGCAAGTTGAAGGCGACCACTTTGGCCAACGTCCGGTCGAGAACGGCACCGAATTCGTCGAGCAGGATGAACTTCGCTCCGCTGGCCAACCCCAACGCGAGGCGGAAGCGGTAACGCTGGCCATCGCTCAATTCGCCGGGCGTTCGGAGCATCAAACGGGCTTCCCCGAGTCCGGCCACGGCCAACGCCGAAAGTCGTTCGTCGAGGGTTCCGGGCAGAGCATCGATCAGCGGGGTATCGGGGAGTTCCAAATTCGCCACATCCAGGGCCTGTTCGCGCTGGCCGAGTGCTCGAAGGAGACTCGATTTCCCCGATCCGCTCGGCCCGGTGATCAGAATCACGCCCCCGGCTGGTATCTCCACCTCGAATCCGGCCACCACGATGTGCGGCGCTTCGTCGACGGTCAGTCCGAAGAGATCCATCACCTGCCCCGCCAGTAACGAGCGAGCACGGGGGCGAACGGCATAACGGATATCGATTGGGTTCGGCATGATGGCACCTGCGAGTTGGCGAAGAAATGTGGACACATGTATATAAGCTCCAGTTTTGAGCTGTCAAATGGAAATCGGGAAAACTCTGAAAATCGGGCGGAGTGGGCAATTCGGTGAAGTTGACGGGGTCGTGCCACTTATGGCGGTCAGCGTGACTTTCAGGATTCTCCCTCATGTTTGGATTGCAGGATGTCGAAGAGAGAGGTAGCAGGGAGCAAGATGCTTCCGAGCGACGGGGTGTTAGGGGGTAACACACCGTCGGATGGATCAATCGCTCGTCTCGTCGGTTCGGGGGAGTGTCGGAACAACCGGCACGGCCACTCGACTCCGCCGGGCTCGTTCAGGAGTCTGCCATGCGGAAGAAGGTTCTCGGAACATTGGCGTTGCTGGCAGCGAGCGCAGGGGGAGCGCTGGCCCAAAGCCCAAGTCGAAATCCGGTTCCGGTTGCACCGGCCGGAGCCTACGACAACTCGGTCACGCAGGGCCAATACACCAATCCTCCGATTCCACCACAACTGCCACCGGGTGCCGTGCCCGGCCCAGGCGGTTATGGGGAAATGCCCGTTCAGGGCGGTGATCCGAACGCTCGTCTCCCCAACGGGATGCCGGCGAGCGGAATGCCATCGTACCCGAACGGTGGGCCGTACGGCCAAACACCCTTTGAAAGCCCCGGCAAGCAGCGCGGTGGACTTCTCGGTGGCGGACAATGTGCCAGCAATCCTGGCCTTTGGTTCGACGGCAGCTACTTGTTGATGTTCCCGAAATCGCAGACGACCGGCTTCCCACTGCTGACGACCAGTGCACCCGCCGATGCCGGCGTCTTGGGTCGCCCCACGACATCTATTCTGCAAGGCGGCAGCAACATCAGCCTCGGTAACGCCAGTGGGTTCCGGTTGAGCGGTGGCTACTTCCGCCCATCCGATCAACGGATCGGTGGCGAATTTGTGGGCACCTACTTGGCCCCGACTTCGAACATCTTCTACGGCAACTCGGCTAGCAACAGCAACGGAGTTCCCGTGATCGCCCGGCCATTCATCGACACCGGATCGGGTGGCAACAGCTTGCTCGCTTCGTTCCCGACCTACGCTTTCGGCGAAGCGTTGTCGCGAGTTTCGACGAATTTCTGGGGGTTGGAAGCCAACGCCTTGGTGAATCTCTACCGCACCGGCGAGAACGACTCACGCCATTGGGTGGTGAACTTCGTGGCGGGTTTCCGCTTCAATCAGCTCGGCGAATCGATTGATGTCACGACTCGGGCCACGCTGTTGGAAGGTTCCTCGGCATCCTACAACGGAATCACGATCCTTTCGCCGACCTCGGTGGAAGTGCGGGATAGCTTCCGAACGAAAAACTCGTTCTACGGCGGTCAAGCCGGGATGCAGAGTCAGTTCAGTGCGGGCCACTGGTATGTCGGCCTGACCGGCAAAGTGGGCGTCGGGATCATCCACCAAGAAATCGACGTGACCGGGACATCGAATTCCAACAATCCGGTGACCCAAATCACTTCGAACAGCGCCGGTGGTCTCTTTGCCAACGCTTCGAACATCGGCACTTACCGCAACGATCAATTCGGAATTATCACCGACTTGAACGGGACGCTCGGCTACCAGATCACGCCTTGGCTCGTCGGGACGATCGGTTACAACTTCATTCACATGAATGCGGTGGCTCGCCCCGGCAACTTGTTCAATGGCCGGGTGGATGGGTCTTTGATTCCCGCCTCGGGACGATACGGCGGGGTTTCGACCGGCAGTCCGCCCTTCACGATCAAGCAGGATGACTTCTTCGTGCACGGTCTGAACTTCGGCTTCATCGCCCGCTATTAAACCGGTCTGTGGATACGAATGAAAGAAGGCCCAGGGAAATCCCTGGGCCTTCTTTCATTTTGTCGGTGAACGAACTCAGTTCGATTCTTGCTTCGGCTTGTCTTCAGACTTCGGCTTGTCCTTCGGCTTGACTTCGGTCGTTGGCTTGTCTTCGGCCTTCGGCATCACCACTGGTGGGGTGACTGGGGTTGCGGCTGGCATCGTGATCACGGTGCCCGATGTTGGGCAGGCGTTGCAATCTGGCGTGGCCACAACGGTTGGGGCGCTGCCGTAGCAAGAGCCGCTTGGAACTGGGGTGCTGCCGTGGCACGAGCTACCGTGGCACGATTTGCCACCGAACAACTTACCGCGGAGGCCGAAGATGCCCGCGCGGCTACCGTGGCAAGAACTACCGTGACACGAGCTGCTGACCGACCCGCCGTTACAGCTTGCGGATTCAGCAACCACGGCACCGGTGCAACCGGCCGAGGCGCTGACCACGGTACCGTGGCAACCCGAGCGGTGGTGGCCGAAGCTCGAAACATCGCCACTCGAAGTGACGGCCATCATAAGAACCATCGTGTACATCGTCGAAATCCTTCCCGATCCAAGCGTGTGCCGGATCCATCGTTGAGAAAACAGCAAGACCCGTCTTATGCCCAGGCAATGGGAATTTGAAGCGGATCCATCCAGGTACGAGAGATTCCAACGAGTTTTGGTCGTCCGAATCGATTAGTCAGTGTGAAGTCTGGCAAAACGGGCAAAAGAAACACTTTGGGTAGCCGATACTCAAATGTTAGAAAGGCTTCTCAATTGCGTCAACGGGAATTTGGGCAGGTTGCGGGATTTTGTCCGGCTTTTTATTCGTGCCACTGATCAAATTCAGATTATTTCGCAAATGCCCTCAATTGTTGGCCGTACAGCTCGGCGAGTGCCTTAGCGGGTGCCACACGCAAATCGGCACTCCGAGTGTAGTCGGCCAGTGCTGCTTCGAATTGCCGCAACGCCAAGACGGTTTCCCCGGCTTCTAAGGCACATAAGCCACCGAGTACGACGAGATCGGCACGTTGGATCGACAACAATCGTGATTGGTTCACGGGCCGGAGAAGCTGCTCCCGTTGAAGATTGATGATCACTCGCGGAAGAATGGCACCCGCCGCCGCCAAGCCGACTTCCGCAATCACCTGTCTGCCGAGTGGGATCGACGAGTCGTTCAAATAACCGCTCACTCCGTCGAGTTCCATGGTCAACTTCTGTTGGAGTCGTTCCAAAGGCACGACAGGATTGGACAGATTCACCGACGCGGCCAACAGGAACTGGAACCAATCGTACGCGGGCATTCGGTACACGATCCGTTGGCCGTCGGCGGCTTGCGATGGGATCTCGTGCATCCCCAACCCGCTCGGATTCTTTTGGAGTTCCTCACGCTGGAGTAAGGTCTGGGCTTCCGGCGCCTGCCCCGAGCTGAGGAGCAGACTGGCCAACAACCGGACGCCGTCGTTTTTGTAAAGCTCGGAACTCGACTTCAGCAAGATCTCTTGGGCCAACCCCGCCAGCCCAAGCCCGAGGGCGATGCGCGCCCGGGACAGCGGGTCGCCGCTCATTTTCTGGGTTTGAACTTGGAACAGGCTTTCGCGGTCGAATTGCTCGTCTTCCAATTTGGCGATCACCGCGGCGAGGGCATTGGTGCGTTCGGCATCACCGCGCCGTTTCACGAGGATCCATTGCCGTCGCCGTTCGGCCAATGCCCGATCCAAATGGCCCACTTCCGTCAACGTCGCCGCCAAGCCATCCGACGCGGCCTCGGATTCCGGGTTGGCGATGGTGGCTTGGGTCAACGCGACCACCCGCTGGGTGCGCCGCAGTTCCGCGACCACCCCGCTCTGAGTCCCGACGCGGTTCTCGACCGTGGCACCGAGCACGGCGTAGCCCTTGGCCAATTCGAGCCATGCCTGGGCATCGTCCGGATTGGAAGCCAAGTTCGACCGAGCCGCCCGAATGGCGAGGAGCGGCAACGCGGGACTTCTGGAATTCGATGCGAGTTGCAGATTGAGGTACGTCGTCGCCGAGGAAGCGACCGGGTTCCGATCCGAGCGCTGAGCCGAGGCGGGCCACCACCATTCCCGCTGCTGCGCGAACCGATCCAAACGAGGCAGCAGTTTGACTTCGAACCCGAACGCCAACCTGTCTGGATTGAACTCGCCCCGGATCGATTCACTGCCCAGCCAGAGTGCCCGGCCATCGACGGCCGTCACCCGCCAACGACTGTCGGGAGTCAGGATCGACGCCAAAACTCGCGGGGAAGGATCAACCAACAACACCGCGGCAATCCGATGCGGTTTCAAGCGATCTTGACCGGTCGAATCCAGTCCGAGATCATCGACGAGATTCAACGAATGCGCTTGCCCGGCACGGGCGTGCCAATCCCAGCGCGTGTCCACGTAACCCCGTTCTCCCTTGGCAAACCAAGCGAAAGTATTGGCCACATCCGGGGTTGTGCCGAGAATGTGCAAATCTGAACCCAGGACTCCATCGGTGCGCCAACCGTTCAATGTCTCCGCCGCTTTCACGAGGGTCGGATCGGCATAAACCGCCCACCCGATCATCCGATCGCGTCCGCGCGCCCCTTGCAACCAGCCGGTCCAAGTGGCCACGGCACAGCCGAGGATCGCCACCAACGTCACCGCGCGTCCGATCCTCCCCCGGGTCAACGTCGGCGTCCAGGATTGTAACTGTTGAGCGATCAACGAGACTCCGACGATGGCACAGAATGGAACCAATCGCGCCTGCCAAGCCGACAACGCGACCACAACGCTCCAGACTAAACAGTGCCAATGTTCCACTCGTCGATTGGCAACCAATGCAATCGTTCCGGCCAACACCAAGCCGCAATAGGCCCAAAATGCGGCGCTGTCGCCCTGATCCACCAGAGGGTTCCCGACGAAGTAGGAGCTAAATTGAGCCGCCACGCGGGGATCGTGCTTGAGATCACTCGACCAAAACGCGGGCGATAACTCAGCGGGAAGTGTCAGCCCGTGAACATGAAATGGACTCGCAAAGCAGGCGGCCAATGTCAGTAGTGGCAACCAAATCGGCACCAGCCGTTTCCCCTGCCAACGGTGTCCGAGCCAGTGCAAAACTGTGAACGTCGGGCCGAGCAGATACCAGTCGTCGAGGTTCACCCACGCCGCCACGAGGATGGGAACGTAACGGTAAGCGGTGCCACCACTCTGCAAGAGTTGCAGCAGGATCGCCAACAGCACCCACGACACAATCATCGGCTGGAGCGTGGCCCGAGAACTCAACGCGACCACTGCCAAAAGGATCAAGAGCGCGGCCGACCAGCGCGGTTGATCGCGCCGGAGTCGAACCATGCCGATACCGACGGCCAACATCACCAAGGCCGCTTTCGCCGCCACCAACCCCGATCCGCCGACGCGCTGAAACAGTTGATACGAAAGCCAGTCGGTCAGCCAGGCATGGTTCACCCAGCGTCCTTCCGTGGCATAACTCAAGGGGTCGGAGGAAAAATCGTACTGACCATTCGCAATGAGGCGACCGATCGCCAGATGTTGCCACACGTCGGAATTGCGGGCCATAAACGACGACACCGCACCGGCCAAAACGAGCACGAGCACGAGCAAAAGGGAATCGGCGGTTCGGCCCCAACGAGTCGCAGACGGGAGATTCGGCACGCTCATATCCGCTCGATTCGCTACGGGTGGCACACAATCCGGCTTCAACCCTTCGTTATAGCCGGTTCGCCACAATCACTCGCAAGCGTCCGCCGAGATCTTGGATCGTCTCGCCCAAGTTCCAATCGGGCCGATCGCTGAAGAGTGCCCGGACGGCCTCATTCTGGGTGTAGCCGATTTCCAGCAGCAGCGTCCCGCCCGGCTTCAAGTAGTTGGCAGCATCGGTCGAAAAGCGGCGATAGAACGCCAAACCGTCGGGGCCACCATCCAGGGCCAGACGCGGTTCATGATCTCGAACATCCGGCGCCAGCGTGGCAATTTCCGCCGGCGCAATGTACGGTGGGTTACTCACGATCAAATCGAACGGCTCGTCCGCCGGCAGCGGGGCGAAGAGATTCCCTTGATGGAATCGCACGCGAGTGTCGACGCCGTGCAGCTTCGCATTGCGGTGGGCCACCTCGAGAGCATCGGGGGAAACATCCACGGCCGAAACGCTAATTCCCGGGCACTTATGGGCCAAGCTGATGGCGATGCAACCGGAACCGGTGCCGACATCCAGAACCCGCGCCGACGGCTGAGCTTTCAAAAGTTCGAGCGCCTTCTGCACCAGCGTCTCGGTATCCGGGCGTGGAATCAACACGGCGGGGGTCACTTCGAACCGCAGCAGGAAGAAATCTTTACTGCCGATGAGGTACGCCACCGGCCAACCCTGCACCCGTTGTTGGATGATTTCGCGGAACCGTGTCCGCTCGGCTTCGGTCGGTTCGTCGAAGGAGCGCACCAAGACATCGATCGGTTTGCAGTCGAGAACGTGGGCCATGAGCAAGCGCGCTTCCAACGCCGGGGCTTCGATCCCTTTTTTGCTCAAGAAGTCGGTGGTCCATTGCAGAAGAGTGCGAACCGTCCAAACCGGTGGAGCCGCCGCCTGATCCGTAGCCATGGTGCGGAATCCATCCGTGGGGCTTAATGGGTAAGAGGTTATTTTAGGATTGGTACGACGGGTGGCTAGGATGGGGCCGGATTATGGGTGGAACCCACAGTCCGCCAATTCTCGACTTCATCAACTTTTACTGTGTGTCAATCGGGTGACGCGCCCTCGCCGCCGGCTGGGGTCACGAGGCTCCAAAACACTTCGGGAGTTACTCCTGAGCGGATGGTCCGGACGCTCCCGTCGAACATGGCCACGGGTAATCCGGCCGAAAACGGGGACTGGGGGATTCGATTGTCCGCCTCGCGCGGCTTCGGGCAGACTTGGAACGTCAGCCCCGGCACGGACGGACGCGTGACCGGTGGGGAACCCGATGTGATCGGAACCACGTCATCCCAGCCCGCATCGGCGAAGCTCGCCCGCCGATCTCCGAGGTTGTTGCGATACGGATAAAAGTCGGGATAAGCGGCTTCCGAGGCCCCGTGCTTGAACCGCGAGTAGGGGAGCATATCTTCTTGTGCTCTGAGGAGAAACTCCAATTTCAAGGAGGCGAAATACCGCTCCGCGAGAGCGATGGTGTTCGAGGTGCCTTCGGAAATGCTGACTGGGAAGCGCGGTGGCCCGGTGAACGCCACCATGTTATAGGCGTAACTGGTCGGTCCACCGTACGGATCCAAACTGATTTCCATCCGGGCGTTCCTCCCCGGGATGTAAAGGTCGGGGTATGTCGGATCGCCGGGGCTGATGAGATAAGGCCGGACGCCGGTCGTTTCACGGCTCGGGTTGATGAGATCTTCGCCGTCGAGCAGCCGAATGAGGAGCCAGAATGGAGGCAAGCAGTCGACATCGCCGCAAGCGGCTCTCTGTCGTAGATTCTCTTTCAAATTTGCAGGATCGGCTTTCATAACCCCACCAATGTTTCCCTCGTTGACGCCGGCCACTTGGTGCAGGGCGAGGCTGAGTTGGTGTAAGTTGTTGCGAGATTTCATGAGCGAGGCCGTCTCGCGGACTTTCTGCACCGCGGGTAACAGCAAGCCGATGAGCGTCGCCAAAATCCCGATGACCACCAGTGTCTCAACCAGGGTTAACCCACGTCGATTCGGCATCCCTTGACCCTCCATGGAGTTGTTCCCTTCAGCAGCCCTGAAGGGGCGATCGCGATCTGAAGTCAATCAGCCAGTCCCGACTTGTATGGGGTATACACGGTTAAAATTGTTTTCCATTAGGCATTATTGGCCGCCCGGTACTGGATCACAACATCTAAAACAATGACCGATGTGGATGTAATAGTCAAGTGCCGATTCGAGACTACTATTCGAGAGGTTTGCGGCTGTTGATCTAACTTCAACCGCCATTGCTCATTCAATTTCCGCAGCCAATTCTTCGAGATGTTCCGCAAGCCGGTCGAGCAGAACTTGAAAGCTGACCGCTTTCTTTGACCGTGCGGCGGCGTCAGTTTCCCATCCTGCGGCCATGGTCAACTCTTTTTCTGGTTCGACGGCGGCTCTATTGGGGCTTCCGCTTCTTCTTGGCCGTTTTGGCTTTCTCGGCTTTTACTGGTTGCGGCCTATAAACCGATGCCACATTTTCCGGACCGAATTCCACGTCTCTGGTATCCGAAGGCAGATGAATTTTGTCCGCCGGCGTCTCGATGATCGCGACATATCGAATACCCTCACGCGCTTCGCGCCGTGCCGAGATACGTACTTTTACGGTATCCTGTTTGTCCACCTCTTTCGGGCCGTACACGTAGAGATCGAACGCTTGCCCAACCTGCAAGGTCTCTCGCTCGGCTCGGGTGGGTATCTCGAAGCGCGGGTGATAATGATCCGCGAGGTGCTCGGCGTTCTGAATCCGAGCAGGCGGCAACGGCGACGTCTGCAACGGCACCCGGTCGAAACAGGTCGAGCCGCTGTGGGATGCCCAGATCCGCGCCGTGACCCCCCAATAGTTCGGAGCGTCCGGGTTCGCGCCCGCCGCCACCAATGCGGCGATGATTGGCTCGTTCCGCGTCTGCATCGCCATAAAGAGCGCCGTCTGGCCAGTCCGGAAATAGCGTAGTTCCGTATCCGCTTTCAGCCGGAGAAGTTCTTCGACGCCTTGGCTCCAACTCGAGGTAACGGCCAAACTGAGCGCGGTCATTCCGGATTCGTCCTGCTCGTCGAGCATGCCCGACTTGATCCCTCGGCGGAGAGTGCCGAGGTCATGGTGCGGAGGCCAACTGCCGCAGTTGCTGAACCATTCCAGCGGAGTCAGGGATTTACGCTTCGACATGAAAGGAACCTCCAACCGCCATAAGAATCCAGCCAGGCTACTGTGGTAATCTGAAGGCACCACTTTTCGGAGGCTTGCTTTGTCTGACCTGATTCTGGCCATCGATTTGGGCAAATACAAGTGCTGGCGGTCACCGGTGAGTTGAAGTCCCAGAACCCTATCACGCCCCGACGTCTGTTGGAGTGCCCGGTTCGGCCTCTCTGCCGCCGGCATCTGCGACCGGGTGCCCCCACTTGTCGTACTCGGTGCCGCACTCCTCGCAAGTCCAGCCGCCCCACAACGCCTGACGCCTGTTCTTCGGACGGCGGACGACCGGTGCCGGTTCCCCGCACTCGGGACAATGAGCCGGTCGCAGGTTGATGCCCCACCGTCCCCGCTTGCGGACGGTGTCCCGTACCACAAGCGTCGCACCCGCCGCCAAGCACAGAGCCAGGACGACGGCGAGGGCCACTATGGCGATCACCGCGAAGTCGACGCCCACCGGGAAGCCCTCCTGCCGCCGAACGACTCAGCTGAGCCGGTGACCCACGGGAACTCGGCCCGACTCGACCGCCACCTTGAGCGCCGCCAGCCGCCGGCGAGTGTCGCGGGTGAAAATCCATTTTAGCACCGGAGTGAGCAGCCAGGACAGCCATCGGGGACGCGCGCGGAGGTTATACCGAAACCCGACGCGGGGCAAATCGGGGGCGAGTTCGGTGAACCGCCACGACCCGGCGAACGCCCCGACGAACCACGGCCCCTGGGTCATCTTAACGGCCGTGACCTGCGGCGGGTTGTACGCGATATATTCGGTCTCCATGCCCAAACCGCTGTGAGCCACACAGTACGCCCGCACTCCGACGCCGGGCGAGGCGGCCCCGCCGACCAACTCGGCCGATCGGAGGAACGGATCCCAAGCTAGGCGGCGTTCGTAGTCCTGCGTCAGGGCGAACAGACTCTCGGCCGAAACGGCGATTTCTACGGACTGC
>JAYSYJ010000050.1:0-6909 GCA_043727675.1 Fimbriiglobus sp. | reverse complement strand
CTCGCGGAGAGACTACGTACCGAGCCAAGAATCGCGACGCAAATCCAACGACAGTAACGAGTTAGGATCGCCTAACGTTCCTGGGGCTGGGGCGGCGTCCACGACCAACGCCAGTTGCTGTACCTGCCGGGCCTCCAGCGGCCACTCGACCACGAACACCACCGCACGCCCTCCGCCGCCGAACGCCTGAAATGAGCCGAGCCGCGAAGCGCGTTTAACTTGAATGAGTTGTTAGCCCCTGACCGGAGCTGGTGGGGAACGAAAGCGATTGCGGAGTGTCGCAATAGCAAGGACGGCTGCGCCTAGCGCGACAAATGCCACCAGCAGGCCAAACGAATTCAGCATTGCTTGACGATAGCCAATACTCGCGGCATCAATGAAGTAATATGGGTAAGACCTCAGTAGTTCCCCGCGAACGAACACGTAAGCAAAGTACACAAGGGGGTAAAGACACCAAGCAAGTGGTGCTAGAACACCGAGTTTGGAGCGAGGAGGGAAGATGAGCCAATATAACAAAGCCAAGAGCGGAACCACATAGTGCAGCACTATGTCGGCGAGCAACTGTAGTCCCCGAGGTTGCCAGACGTTACGCAGAAGGAAGTGATACGTAATACATACCATGAGAATTGAAGTGATTGCACTGCCGAGAACCATAGGGTTACCGAACCAGCGTCCAAGACGGTTGCAGCCCGCTATGAAGGGCAAAGTGGCGGTTAATGCAACAAACAGGTTTGTTAGTATCGTGAAGTACCCGAAGACAACCACAAAGCCCTCACCTACGGTTTTGCCATTGGCTAGAGCCAAGTTGATGGACAACCAAAACTGGAGCAGGACGCCAGCCCATGAAATGACTGCTAGGACAACCAATACAGACTTGCCGGCTATTTTATCGCTCATTGCTACAATTTTCTGGAAAAAACTTGAATGTTTTAACGATCAAGTTAACTAGCGCCGCCCCGCTCTGGGAGCGGCGTCTGGTGCAACGACTGGTTCGGCCGGACGACGGCCCGCCCGCCGTCCGAGCCACGCGGCCGGCCGGCCTCCGCACGACCCAACCTGCGAGAGAGCAGGAAGGAAGCAACGCCGATGACGAGAAAGCCCGCCAGCGATAGAAGGAGGCCGCGTGCGTCGCCGCCCTCGTCGACCGTTCTCGAATCCGACGGGTCGGAGGGGTCATGGAGTACTTGCACGGACCCCGCGAAGTGCCACCCTTTCAACTTCCCTTCGCGCTGGAACGGGCGGCGTCGACCATCCACCTCGGCCTCGTATTCGTAGGTGACGAGGGTGAATTGCTTGCCCCACTCGGTGTCGTACTCCAGGCTCCGGCTCACGACCCTGGCGCTGACGGGGACACCGCGGACGTGCAGTTGCGCCCAGTAGAACCACGACGTGAGAGACGCGACCAGGATCAGGCCACCGAAGCCGACTGAGAGGTAGAATACGCACCGGAGGCCCCGCCGGACGAACCACCGCCAGCGGATCCGATCCGGATCGCCGTCGGTTCCGGCACCCGTGCGACCGAAGGGGGCGGAAGCTAAAACCGAGAACAGGAACATCCACGCCGCCAAAAAGAACGGCCAAGCGATCGCATACATGCCTCCGCCCTCCGCTCGCCGAAGTAGTTATTCTACTACAGTGTCTGGACTGCATCCGAAATCCATTGTCGTGTCAAGCTTCATTCTCACTGGATATTCTGTAACCCACGATGCGAGTTCGAGATACGTATTAGTGGATTGCGATCGAAAACACGACTTTTGGGGACTCAAAACCCGAAAAAACACCCCAAAAACCGGTTTTTGGACGTCCGCAATTGTGACTTACGTCAATTATGAGAGCCAAATTATTGCTCATTTAGCACATTCAACAGCTCCGCGTGCATGTGGCCGTTCGTCGCGACGAGGTCCATGCGGAACGGGTCGAACGGCGAGCCATCCGCTGCCGTCAGCGTACCGCCGGCTTCTTGGATCAGCAGCGCACCCGGCACCACGTCCCACGGCCAATTGTCGTAGCACCAGTAGCCATCGAACCGTCCCGCCGCCACGTAGGCCATGTTGATGGCCGTCGAACCCGTCCGCCGCAGCGATTGCGAGTGGGCGGAGACACGCTTCCATTTTTCCAGGTTTTTCAACTGTTTCTGATAGTCCGTGGGAAAGCCCGTCGAAAGCAGGCCATCGTGGATGGTGGCGATGGTACTTACGCGAATCGGTTCGCCGTTGAGGAATGCGCCGCCGCCCTTGGTGGCCGTGAAAAGCTCATTGAGACGCGGATCGAGCGTCACGCCGACGACGATTTCGCCATCGACGACGAGGCCGACGTTGACGCAATACGCGGGAACATCGTGCGCGTAGTTGCCGGTGCCATCGAGCGGATCGACGATCCAGACGGGCGGCGAACCTGGCAGGGGCCGCATCCCGGCGAGTGGCTTGCCAACGCAATCTTCCTCACCGAGGAACTGATGCTCCGGAAATCGACCGAGGAGATACTGCGAAATGGCTTTCTGCGAAGCAATGTCGGCATCGGTGACGAGGTCCGCACGCGACTTCTCGCGTATGGAGAAGCGTTTGCGCCAGCCTTCGAGTTCGGCCGCCCCACGACGGGCCGCTTCGACGGCCGCATCGAGCCAAACGGGCAAGAGTACGTTGTTCATGCGGCTATGATATGCGTCGTGGCGAAACGGGAACGCGAGTGTAAAGAGTTCGCAACTTTGTGGCTCCGGCAATTTTTTTGTTCTAGGCTCCACCATCGTCTGCGTTTTTGACCGTCCAACGTGAGGAAGGACCACCCATGGCCACCGATTTGCAAACGGCCCCCGTTTCGACATTACCAATCCCTGCGGCTCCGGCGACTGATGACATCGGCTTCGATCGCGATCTTGTGCTGATGCTTGCAAAAGTTCCGCTGACGGCGATCCTTTGGACGGTCGCTGCATATATCGGCCACCTGATCTGGGGTGCTTTGGACACGGCGACGGAAGGATCGGTCAATTACGGTTCGATCGTCGTCATCTGTATCGGCATGGTTCTGGCGGCAGTCATCGACGGTTACGCCTTCAAAGTGCCAAACTGGCTGACGCTTTCGCTGGTTGTGGCGGGTTGGTACCTCGGCTTGCTGCACACGTGCGGCGTGATGGTCGATGCGGGCCAAGGCGGCATCGGGCAGGCTTTGCTGGGTACGCTCATCGGGTTCGCCGTGCTGTTCCCGGCGCTGGCCATCGGCGGCATGGGCGAAGGCGACGTGAAAATGACGATGGGCTTCGGGGCATGGATGGGCGCGTTCTTCGGCGACGGCAGCGCGTTCGGCATGAGCGGCGCGGCGATGATCTGGTGGTCGTTCGCTCTGGGCGTAATGATCGGCGGCGTGTTCGGGTTGGTTATCATGGTGTGTCGCCGTCAGTTCGAAAATAACGGCCGAAACTTCCGTGAGATCCTGACGGACCTGCAAACACTGGTTACGCACGGCCCGGAGAAAGCCGCCGCCCGCGCGAACTCGCGCCGCAAGGAATGGGTGCGTCTGCCGTACGGCGTGCCACTGTGCGTGGGGTTCCTGGCGTACTTGTGGTTCCGGCTGATCTACGCGGTGTAATGCAGCAATTCGAGCGAGAATTCGTGAGAACATCCGGGGCGGCCAGTCGATATTGTTTCGACCGGCCGCCCCGGTGCGTTTGGTAGATAACACAATTCTGGCAAAGTCCGCATTATCCGCAATTGCGGAAATACTGAAGGAAGCTACCCAGACTGGTCGAATGTAGGGGTGTGGGAAACAAAACGCTACGAGAAAGTAACCGGATCAGCCGGGAAATGACGATTCAGACGGCTCTGTGCTTGCGATCCCTCAGATGCGCTCTAGGTTTGTTCAACTCGAACCGGAACCGTACCGAGGGGTCGGCCGCGAATGATTCGCGGATGGTGCCATCTTGATGATGGCGAAACTGATAGAGCCGGCGTTTACCGTCCGCCAGCTTCTGTCAGTCTTAGCGGGTTTCGGATCGTACATACACAACAGCCAGTGCGAAGGTGACCTTCCCACTGGCGGCTGACTGTGGAACTTCCTCCTCCCCTCGTGAGGTCGTTCGGCCGCTGAACATGCGGCATCCAGCAGCTCATGAGTTTCACAACCTGATTCGAGGGGCGGTTTATGAAGCAGAAGAATTTAATTCTCATGGTCGTCGCAGTCGGATGCGGTCTCATCGCCGCCTTCCTGACTTCGCAAGTGAGTGGTCGGCAAAAACCCGACGCGCAGTTGGCAGAGATCATCGTGGCAGCCAAAGAGCTGACGCCCGGTACGAAGTTCACGAAAGATTCGATCAAGGATCAGTTGAAGCGGAAGAAAGTCAACGTCGCCGACGTCCCGCAGAACGCGGTAATGGACGAAGCCGAACTCGACGAGAAGACGCTGACCCGCTCGCTGCGGGCCGACGATGTGCTCACGACATCGGACACCGGAAAGTTCCAACTGATCGAAGCGCCTCCGGGCTACAGCATGGTGGGGATCAAGCTCCCGATTGACAAATTCACGCAGTTCGTCAAACCGACGAGCCGCATCGATTTGCTCGGCACGCTGACCTCGCACTCGGGCAAAGTCCACGGCAACGTGCTGATCCCCGACATGCTGGTGATGGCGGTCGACCTCGAGACGGTACCGGAATCGGGCAAGCCCAACGGTAGCCGTGCGATTCAAGTGGTGACGCTGGCCGCACTGACCGACGAAGCGCGATTGATCCGGATGGCCGAAACGGCGGGGGTGCAACTGAGCTTCATCCTGCGAAGCGAAGCGACCGGCCCAAGCTTGAAGCCTGCGAACTGGGACGTGAAAGAAGTCATCAAGTGGATCAATAAGTCGCTCAACGACGAACTCGATTCGCTGCCGGAAGTGAAGGGGCCTGCGGCACCGACGGCACCGCAAACGACGAAGATCCCGGTGCCAATCGAAGACTTGCCCGCAGGTACGGAACTGACGCAACACGTGCTGGAAAGTAAGTTCAAGACGCAAGAACACCTCACCGTTCCTGACGGTGCATTGGCGGACCTGAAGCCGTACATCGGCCAGTTCCTGCTAAAGACGGCGTATTGCGATCAGTTCGTGCCGAAGTCGTTCGTCGGGGCGAAGAAGATCGAAGAACCGAAGAAGCCGAAGGCCGAACCGTTGGACGATGGCTCGACGCCGAAGCCCGAAGCCAAGCCGGAAGTGGAACCGAAAAAAGTCGATCCCGTGCCCGCACCCGTCGCCCCCGTTGCACCGGTGCCGGTCGTCGAAAAGAAGAAGCCAACCGTAGATCGATCGTTCGTCGGGCCGAACGGTGCGAAGGTCTATCGCTATGAAAAGCAAGGCGATGGCGAATGGAAGTTGATCGGCGAAGTGCTACCGGATGGTTCGGTAAATGGCGTTCAACCATTTGCCGCTCCGGCCGCTCCGGCTGCCCCAGCTCCGATGCCGAACGGTACGCCAGAACCCCGCATCACCTGATAGTGATGTTGCGGGTGACACGGAACACACTTGCTGGAGCGCACGGATTCGCGCCCTGCAACCTGAGACATGTTCCCGACCACTGGGAACATCGCCCGCGCCGGTTCGGCCGGGTTGGACTGGCCGGATGATTTTGAAATCGACCCAGAACATGTGCGGGGTTCGAACCCGCTGAACTTGGCGAGGAGAGGTGAAGGGATGCACCGTTTTCAATTGACCCGCCGATTATTAATCGGCAGTTTGGCCGCCGTTGTTGGATTCCAAGGAATACCAGCAGCGAAAGCTCAACCGGCAGCCGCGGCCCCCACGGCGAAGCCCTCGAATGTCCGCGTCGGGAAAACCGGCGAACTCCTGGTTCCACTCGGTGGAATCGTCGAGTTCGTTCCCAAGATTCCCGGCGAACGAACGATCAAAGATACGCTCACCGGGAACGAGCAGGTTCTGCAAACCCGGCCGAGCCAGACGAACCCGAACGGCGTGTTGCTCGTCGGCATGAACCCCGGCGTTACGAAGCTGACGTTCACGCTCGATAACGGTGCGAAGGCCGAATTCGAAGTCGTCGTTCAGCCCGATTACGACCTGCTGAAGCGAGTGATCCAGCGAGCCGTTCCGACGGCCAGCGTGGAAGTCCTCCCCGGCGTCGGGACCGCAGTCATCCTCACCGGTTACGTGAATAAACCGGAAGATGCTGCGATCATCGAACGCATTGCAGGTGGTGCGGTGGGAACGCCCGGAACGACGGGGCCAACTACAGGCGGGGGGGCACCCGCAGCCGGGAACGCGAACATTATCAACGCGATCCAGGTTGGTGGCGTCCAACACGTGATGATCGAAGTGGTCATCGCCCAAGTGGACCGATCCGAACTTCGCGAGCGCGGTGCGGACTTCCTACTCGGTGGGAACTCAGCTAACTTTGGCAGCTTCTTGAGCGGTTTATTAGCGCCGACGACTACCGGTAGCACGGCAAACTTGTTTACCCCGAATGCGAACCTTCGACTCGGTATCGCACCCGCCCAGTTGTTCGTGGCCCTAAGAGCCTTGCGAACCGAAGGCTTGGCGAAGTTCCTTTCGGAACCGAAAGTAACGACGCAATCGGGCCGACCCGCGTTCATCCGCTCTGGTGGCCAACAAGCGGTGTTAAGTGCGACCGGCGGGGGCCTCGGTAGCATCAGCGTGACGCTCGAACCGGTCGGCACGCAGATGGAAGTTCTGCCGATCGTTTACGGTAACGGCAAAATTTACCTCGAAGTAAACCCGACGATTCGGGCACGCAATGACGGGGCCGGTATCCAGACGACCGCAGGCTTCTCGCCCGGCTTCACCGAACAGACGACGCGGGCTTCGGTGATGCTCGAAAGCGGCCAGACCTTCGCGATCGGTGGCTTGCTCGAAACGACGACTCAGGCAGTGAATAATAAGGTTCCGTTCGTGGGCGATCTGCCTTTC
>JAYSYJ010000049.1:0-6920 GCA_043727675.1 Fimbriiglobus sp. | reverse complement strand
CGGTCACTTCGCTGCCGGAGTAGGTGGTGAACAGCACGCGGTCGCCGACTTTCACTTGGAAAGGCGCCCGTTTGCCGGTTTCGAGCGGCTTCCCTTCGCCGATGGCCAGGATCTTGCCCTGCTTCGGCTTCTCTTTCGCCGTGTCAGGCAGGATGATCCCGCCGGCCGTCTTGCTCTCGGCTTCCAAACGCTCGACCACGATCTTGTCGTTCAACGGAATCAGTTTCATCAAGTTCTCCTGAACATGTTGCATCATCGATGGAGGGTTTGCACGAAGCGTGCGACCCTGGTCGGAGGCTAAGGGATTCGGTTACGGCTTTCGCAAACTCTGTCCGAGGGCACGGGCCAATGTATGGAGCAGAACACTTTTGTTGACCGGCTTCGGGATCACGCTGTAAACCTGTGCCTGGAACGCTTGGCGGATCAGCTCGCGGGTGGCGTCGGCGGTCACCAAAATCGCGGGGAGCAGTTCGTTATACAATCGCACCTGCTGGAGCGCTTCGAGGCCGGTCATCCGGGGCATGTGCATATCGAAAAAGACCAAGTGGATGGTCTCCACCATGATGATTTCGATCGCTTCTTCGCCGCTGGTGGCCGTGATGGTGGTGAACCCGCGATCTTGCAGCATTTGCGCGAGTGTATCGCGGCTTCCTCGATCATCGTCGGTCACGAGGATCGAAAAAGTCGGTTCCGGCTCGGCCGCTAACGGTTTCGCAAGCTCCATCACCACGTTGAACCTCCCCGGACGGGTTGTACCCCACCCAAGGTTTTGTTGGATATCCCAATCTAGAGTAGCAAATAAAATGCCGACGCCCGTGCCTACCCTAGTACAGGCTTAATCTCTGGCTTTGAAACGAGTTAGATTCGATTGCGAATTTGAGAAATGCGTTGACCTGCCGGACGGATTGTGGGAATCGAGGCGATTCCTGCCGGTTTGGCATGAGGGAATGGCGGAACTCCTCTCTGTCCGAAACCGATGCCATTCCATTTGATGACAATACCTCTCCGGCCCGTTCCCCACCTTCCGGATATCTGCAATGTCTCGCCCTGTATCGTATAGTTCGTTCGCCCAATCGCTGAGCACCGAAACCGCGTTCGATGTGCTGGCCGTCGCCAACAAATTGAAGGCCACGGGCAAAGATGTCATCGCTCTGCAAATCGGCGATAGCCCGTTCCCCAGTAGCAGCAGTGCTCTGCAAGCCGGCAAGGATGCCATCGACTCCGGGTTGACACGCTACTGCCCGAGTTTGGGCGTACCCGCATTACGAGAAGCTTGTGCCAAGCAAGTGCGCGACGAATTCGGCATTCCCGCCACGGCCGCGAACGTCGTGATCGCGCCGGGTGCCAAACCGTTCGAAACCTTTTTCTGCGAAGCGTTTCTCGAACCCGGCGATGAGGTGCTGCTTTTCAGCCCCGCCTTTCCGACCTACGAACCGAACGTCCATCGCCGGGGTGCCAAAGCGGTCTACACGCCATTGAAGCAAGAGCACGATTTCCGGCCCGACCCGGCCGCGGTGAAGCACTTTCTCGACACCTCGCCGAAGCCGAAGGCGATCTTCTTGAATTCACCGCACAATCCGACCGGCGGTGTCGCCACCCCTGAAGATCTCAAAGCCATTGCTGATTTGATCCGAGGCAAAGATATCGCCCTATTTTCGGACGAGCCGTATTGCCACATGGTGTGGGAAGGGACGCACCGGAGCATCCTTGCGGAACCGGGGATGATGGCGCAGTGCGTGGCCGGGTACACCTTCAGCAAATCGTACAGCATGAGTGGCTGGCGGCTCGGCTTCGCCATCGCGGCCGAGGCGACCGTCGAACTGATGGGGAAGATGATCAACACGAGCGTGAGTTGCACACCGCCGTTCGTGCAGATGGGGGGCAAGGCCGCTATCGAACACGACACGGCCGAACGCACCGCGACAATGGCCAAGTTCCACAAGAAAGTCGAACTCTTGGTCGGGGCGCTGCAGACCGTCACCGGCGTGACGGTGAAGATGCCCAAGGGGACGTTCTACGTCTTCGCCAACGTCGAGCCAATCTGCGCGAAATTGGGGATGCGTTCGCACGGCTTGGCGATGTTTCTGCTCGAAGCAGCCGACGACAAAAAAGGCGTCGGCTGTCTCGGTGGCGAATGCTTCGGTGCGGCGGGCCAGGGATTTTTGCGGTTCAGTTGCGCCGAAACCGACGAACGTATGTTGGAAGCCGTGGAGTTCTTAAAAGTGGCGATCACCCGCACCGACCGAGTACGGGCCTACCTCGACACCAACCCGAAATATCGGGTATAATCTACAGCTGCCCCGGTATCTGCGAGACCGTACATGAGCACAGCTACGCTCGTCGTCCCCGACGTGATCTACCCGGAAAGCGACGGCAAACCGATGGCCGACAACACCATCCAATGGGACTGGATGGTGAAGGTCGTCGACGAACTCCGCATTCAGTACGCCGGGCAAGAAGTCTTCGTCGCCGGCGATTTGCTCTGGTATCCGGTGAAGGGTATGCCCAAGATCTCTGCGGCGCCAGATGCGATGGTGGTCTTCGGTCGACCCGCTGGCGACCGACGAAGCTACCTACAGTGGAACGAAGATGGCCTGGGGCCGCAAGTCGTGTTTGAAGTGCTCTCGCACAGCAATCGAACGGGCGAACTCGAAGACAAGCTGTCGTTCTACGACGAACATGGCGTCGAAGAGTATTACGTCATCAACCCCTACGACCAATCGGTGAAAGGTTATTCTCGACGTCGGTCGGAATTAGTGCCTGTCCGAAAAATGCTCGGCTTCGTCAGTCCTCGCCTCGGTACCCGCTTCGAGAAAGTCGACGGGGAATTGGTGCTTGTTTCACCGTCGGGTCGGTCGTTTCAATCGCGGGCCGAACAGGTCGGGGAGCTTTCGGAAGGTCTCCAACGGGAGCAATCCGCCAAGAAGCGTTTGGCCGACGAACTGAAGCGGGAGCGTTCGGAGAAGGAACGCTTGGCCGCCAAACTCCGCGAACTCGGCATCGACTCCGACGTTTGATCATGACCCCGCATAAACAAGGGCCATCAGTTCGTTGCGGGTCATCGGGTTCGTTTTGAATAACCCACGCATCGCACTGGTGATTGTCTTAGCACCGGGTTTTTTAACCCCGCGGATCGTCATGCACATGTGGCTGGCTTCCAAAATCACTCCGACGCCACGCGGCTGCAATTCGTTCATGATCAAGTCGGCAATTTGCTCCGTCATCCGTTCTTGCACCTGCGGCCGGCGAGCCACGGCATCGACGACCCGGGCCAGTTTACTCAAGCCGATCACTTTGCCGCTGGGCAGATAGCCGATGTGCGCCTTCCCCAAGAACGGAACGAGGTGGTGCTCGCAGCACGACGAGAATTCGATCTCTTTCACCAGCACCATTTCGTCGTGTTTCTGGGTGAATGTTTTTTGCAGTAGTGCCGTCGGATCGGTGTGCAGCCCACTGAACACTTCCGCATACATCCGCGCGACGCGGGCTGGGGTTTCGAGCAACCCTTCTCGATCCGGATTTTCACCGATGGCAATCAGGATCTCACGAACGGCCGCTTCGATGCGTGGGATATCCATCGCCCCCGGCACGGCCAGCAGATCGTCGTCCGCATCGCAGGCGCTCGCCCCAGACAAGATACGGATCAACGATTCGGACGTGTGCTCGCGGAGATTCATGGCGCATCCGGTGGGAGAGAGAGTGCCCCATTATAGTCGGATTTCGCCCGGCGTTCGCTTTGCCTACAATAGTACTATCGTCAAATCCCATTTTTGAGGGTCTCTCCATGGCGCTCACGCAAGCTCAAGTAGAAATGCAGAAAAAAGAAGTTGCCGAACTCCTGGGTGAGGTCGAAAAACTCGGCTTCGCCAAGAGCATCTTTTTCGGTCGGGTTCGTGGCGACCTGCTGTTCCCGTACCCCTCCCTCACCGATGCGCAGCAACATGCCGCCGACGAAGCCTACGCCCAAGTGAAACAGTTCGCGGATACCCAGATCGATGCGGTGGCCATCGACCGTGAGTCGCTGATCCCCGATTCGGTCATCCACGGGTTGGGCAAACTCGGTGTGCTCGGCATGACCGTACCGACCGAATTCGGTGGCCGCGGCTTCAACCAGCAGCAGTACATTCGCATCATGGAGTTGCTCGGGGGCCACTGCGCCAGTACCGCCGTGTTCGTGAATGCGCACCAGAGTATTGGTTGCCGGGCGCTGATCCTGTTCGGTACCCAAGAGCAACAGGCCCACTGGTTGCCCGGGATGCTGAACGGTTCCAAACTCGCGGCATTCGCTCTCACCGAGCCGGAAGCGGGTTCGGATGCGGGCGGCGTACGCACCACGGCCACGCCGACCGAGGATGGTACGGCGTATTTGCTCAACGGCACCAAGCATTACATCACCAACGGTGGCATCGCCGATGTATTGACGGTGATGGCCCGCACCCCGGACGGCAAAGGCGGCTCGAAAGTCACGGCGTTTCTCGTGACACCCGACATGGTCGGCTTCGAAGTGCTGGAGAAACGGGCTGCGAAGTGCGGCATCCGAGGCACGGCGACGGGGAAAATGAAGTTCACGAATGTCCGTGTGCCGAAGGAGAACATCCTCGGACAGATCGGCCGGGGTTTGCAGGCCGCGCTCACCGTGTTGAACTTCGGCCGGACGACCTTCGGTGCCACCTGCACCGGGCACGCCAAAGTGTGCCTGGATGCGATGATCTCGCACGCCAAGACGCGTCAGCAATTCCAACAGCCGCTCGCGGAGTTTCAGTTGGTGCAGAAGAAAGTGGCCTTTGCCGCGTCGCACCTGTTCGCCATGGAAGCGATGACGACGCAATGCGCCGCGTTCATCGACCGAGGCGCCGACGACTACATGCTCGAAACGGCGATCTTGAAAGTGTTCGCCACGGAACACCTCTGGACGATCGTGAACGACACCTTGCAAGTTTGGGGCGGGAAGGGCTACTTCTGCGATCAACCGATTGAACGCTGGATGCGGGATGCCCGCATCAATACCATCGGCGAAGGGGCCAACGACGTGCTGAAGGCGTTCATCGCCGTGGTCGGTTGCAAGGGGCCGGGGGAACACCTCAAGAACCTGCGCGACGACTTGGTCGGTGGCCGGTGGAGCTTCGGCAAAGTGCTGTCGGGCATCGGCGCCGGTGCGAAGCTCGCGGCACCGTGGCTGGCCCACTCCCCCACCGTGCCGGCGAAGGTGACGGAATTGCAGGCGGATGCCCGGATTCTGGCCGGCTTGGTGAAGCAACTCGGCACGACGTTACCGCATGTGTTCTTGAAACTCAAAGACGAAACGATCTTCGTGCAGGCCCAATTGATCCACGAGCGCTTGGCCGACATCGCCATCGATCTGTACGCCTGCGCCTGCGTGCTCAGCCGGCTCGACGCCTTGATTGCCAAACCGAAACCGGGCGACCGCTTCGCCGATGCGACAGCCGGGCAAACCTTCTTGAAAATGGCCTTCCGACGCATCCGGGCTAACTTCGTCGCCCTCGACGACAACGACGATGAAGCCTGGCTAGCCTCCAGCGCAGCGATGCTCGGGAAGTGGTAAAATGAATAAATGAAGCATGAGTGGGGGAAGTGCGTGATAGTTGCAGGTGAATATTTGGGTGTCACCGTCCCCACTTGAGATGCTTTGGCGTTTTGGTCGGATATTTTCGGGATCGCGGGGTTTGTGTTTTCGCTGGCGGGATTGATCGTTGCACTCATCGTCAATCGCCGCATCAGCGAAGTCAAATCTCAAGCAAGGGCGGCACAGAGGATGGCCGCCATCGGCCGATTCGCCGGAGATATTTTGAATGCCAAACAGGCTTTGGAATTGGCTCGGGAAGCCTCCCACGCAAAACGCTGGGATCGTGCCAAAACGTACTTCGATATTGCCATCGGCCAATTGGTGCGATTGTCGGCGATGCGCGATTTTCCGAACGAGTTGAGACAACAGTTGACCGAGCGTGTTGAAGAAATTCGTGAATGCAGCAAGTGGATGGTCAATCGGTCGAGCGCAGCTAACTTGTCGGTCAGGCGTCAAACGATTCTCGATCAACTCATCGAGAAATTAGTCGAATTGGATACGAGTCTCCGCAGTGCATCCGAGGACATTATTTAATGACGCCCAAATTCGCCAAATTGATTCAAATGCTCAAATCCGAGACCGAGCGAGGTAAATTGACCTGGGTTGCGGTCGATGACGAAGCGTTTCGTGCGCGGGTCGGCGATGGGCTCGTCCGAGTCGCGAAGGGTTTTAAGCGTTCGGAACCGGAGAGCGGCGAGGCTCTGTTGATACCTACAATTAACATTGTCGTGACAGGCCCGACTGCGCGCGTCGTTGAAGATGAATCCTTTCTGGAAGACGAAGCGAGTTATGCGGCTCCCGAAGCTCTTTTTCAAGCAGTTCGGCGTGCGGCTCTCAACTCCGACGCAGTACTCGACAGCATGATGCAAAGTTTGCAGTCCAGTGCAAACTGACTTGCTGTGCGATCTTCGGTAAACTCGGTCAAAGGCACCCATTCATGAACCCCGTTCACGAGTATCAACGGCAGCTCACCCGGCGGCAACTGTTCGGTCAGACGGCCACGGGTGTTGGTACGGTGGCCCTCGCCGGGTTGCTGACACGGGATGGCTTGGCCACGGAACTCTCGAAGGCGGTGGGAGCGTTGCCGGGGTTGCCACACCTGGCACCGAAAGCGAAGCGCGTTATCTACCTGTTCCAAAACGGCGCCCCGACGCACGTCGATTTGTTCGACTACAAACCGAAGATCGGCACGCTCCACGGCAAGCCGGTGCCCGATTCGTTCCTCGGCGATAAACGGTTCAGCACCATGACCGGCAACGCCACGGGTAAGCTTTTGCTAGCCCCGATTGAGCCGTTCAAACAGCATGGTAAATCGGGGGCGTGGGTCAGCAATTTC
>JAYSYJ010000048.1:0-2247 GCA_043727675.1 Fimbriiglobus sp. | reverse complement strand
CTTGCCAGCTTCTTCGGTGAAGCGCAACCATTTCTCGGCAAGTGATGGGGAATCGGGACGATTCTGGCTCATCGCTTTCAGTAGCACCATCCGAAAGTCCCCCAGATCCGCATCGGCTAAACTCAGAGCCACCCCGACGCTGCCCCCACAGATCCGGGCAAGTCGGGAGATTTTTGTCCCATCACCGAGATCATGCAGACTCAGCACCCGTTCCAGATCGGGCACGGTCAGCGGCTGAAATCGCAGCACTTGCACACGGGACAGGATCGTTGGTAATTGCTGTTCGGTCGAATTGGCAAGCAAAATGAGCACCGAACCGGCCGGTGGCTCTTCGAGCGTCTTGAGGAAGCAATTCGCCGATTCGTCGTTGAAGCAATCGGCGTCCTCAAGAATCGCCACTTTGCGACTCCCGCGCGAGGGCTTCAATCCGAGTTGCATGCAGAAGCCGCGCACGGTGTCGATCGGGAGTTCTAGCTTGTCATCCGGCTTGGCAGCCATGATGACATCGGGATGCGTTCGGGCCATCACGTGCAAGCAACTCGGGCAGCGGTCGCATGCCACGAGGGCTGCGGGCGGGTGTTCGCAAAGTAAAGTTTTGGTGAACTCTTCGGCGAAGAGTTTCTTGCCGATGCCATCCGGGCCAACGAACAGGTAAGCATGTGCCAGTCGGCTGCGTGAAAAGGCGGATTGCAGCTTGGCGACGTTGGCATCGTGCCCACGAATGCGTTCCCAGCCCATACTTTCATCCTGGCAGTAAGCCGCCTTCGCGGAGGTGACGTTCGACGAGTTTGGAAATTGCCGCGTGCACTCGCTCGACATTCGGCGTCGCATCGACCACTACGAATCGTCCCGGATCGCGAGCCGCTTCGGTGAGGAAGCCTTGGCGAACGCGCTCGTAATACGCAGTGTCTCGGCTTTCCATCCGATCCGCTTTCCCGACACGTCGTAACTTGGCTACGTCGACCGGGAGATCGAGGATGAGTGTCAAATCGGGAAGCAGACCCGATGTTGCGAATTGACCCAACTTCCACACGTCATCCGGAAGTAGTCCACCGGCGTGCCCTTGATAGACCACATTCGCCAACAAATAACGGTCGGAAAGCACAATCTCGCCGCGATTTAGTGCCGGGGTGATTACCTGATTCACCAATTCGGCCCGGCTGGCCATGAACAACAAGCATTCGGTCCGCACGCTCATGGTGGCCTGTCGACCGTGCAACAGAATCTCGCGGAGTTTGCCCCCGAGATCCGTGCCACCGGGATCGACGCAGGTGGTCACGGTCAGTCCTCGACCGCGCATGGTATCGGCGAGCAACCGGAGTTGAGTCGATTTTCCGGTGCCGTCGATACCGTCGAGCGAGAGGAACATCGGCGCTCGCTCAATGGGAATGGGGAACCATGTCGGCGGCGTGATAACTGGAGCGGACGAACGGCCCGGCGACCACTTGTTTGAACCCCATGGTACGAGCACGCCCGGCGATGTCGTCGAATTCGGCCGGGGGAACGAAGCGCGACACGGGAATGTGTTTGAGGGTCGGTGCGAGGTACTGACCGAGCGTCAACACGTCGCAGTTGATATCTCGCAAGTCGGCGAGGACATCGAACAATTCTTCGATGGTTTCGCCGATACCGAGCATCAATCCGGCTTTGGTCACCAGTTCCGGAGCGACTTTTTTCACGCGATCGAGCAAATCGAGACTGCGTCGGTAGTCGGCCCGACCCCGGACGCGGCCATAGAGTCGGGGAACGGTTTCAAGGTTGTGGTTGAATACTTCCGGCTTCGCTTCGATGACGCGGTCGATTGCGGCGACGTTTCCCAGGAAGTCGGGGGTCAGCACTTCGACCACAGAGCCGGTATGCTCGCGCACGGCCAGAACGCATCGGTAGAAGTGGTCGGCACCGCCGTCGGGGAGATCGTCCCGCGTCACGGACGTAATCACGACGTGTTTCAAACCGAGGCGGAGAGCCGCTTCGGCCACGCGACCCGGTTCGTCACTGGCTACGAGTTCGGGGGTTCCTTTTGGCACCGAGCAGAAGCCGCATGGGCGAGTGCAGACGTTGCCGAGCACCATGAATGTGGCCGTGCGGCGGCTCCAGCATTCGGGGCGGTTCGGGCAGCGGGCACTTTCGCAAACGGTGACGAGTTGGAGTTCTTCGATCAACCCGTTGGTGAAGAAGTTTTCGTTCCCGGTGGGCAGTGGTCGACGGAGCCAATCCGGGAGGCGCCGATTCGCAATCGGCGGTTTC
>JAYSYJ010000047.1:0-21087 GCA_043727675.1 Fimbriiglobus sp. | reverse complement strand
CTGCGGCGGGAAACATTTGATCGCGGCGGATGGCCCCGTACATGGAACCGAATCGGTAGTTCTCGCGGCGGATATGCGGAGCGAACCACGCCTCGGAGGGCCAGGCGACGAAATCGTTGTTTTTACCCCGTTTGCGATCCAAATATTTGTGCGTGAAGTAGGTCGCCGGGCCTTCGTCCATGAACGTCTCGGCGTAGCCGTTGGTACCGACGAGGTTGTACCACCACTGGTGGCAGATCTCATGGCTGATCAAGTACTCCACATACCCGCGTGCCAACTTCGGCATGTCGAAGACGCGCTCGTCGATCATCACCAGTCCGGAGCATTCATTGCCGTTCCAACCGAAGAACGATTCGGCAATCGTGAAGTGGTCGTACGGGTAGGGGCCGAACCATTTGGAATACGCCGATAGGGCTTCCTCCGCGAGGATCAACATCTCCTCGGCGTAATAGCTGTGCCGCTGAAATGCTAAGCTGCGGAGTTCGATGGTTCGCCCGTCGGGCATCGTCACCGTGCGTTTGAACTCGTGGTAGTCGGCACTGGCGAGAATCGCAAAATCGCGGCCGACGAACGGGTTCATCGTCACCGTCTTCCAACCGTCGCGCTTGGTTTCCGATTGGGCGGTCGCGGAACAGGCCAGCTTCTGATCGCTCGGCAATTCAATCGTCGCCCGGTAGTGTGCCGCTTCGTTCCAGAAGGGCTGATGCCAGGGCACGAAGGGCATGGCGTGCCAGCCGGCGTGATCGTGGAACGCCAGTGTCGGCAAGGCAAATGTGAGGAATGACACGCCGTTCCATTGGCCCCAACGCCCTTGTTTTTGCGGCAGGCGGATCGTGCAGTCGATTTCGACCGTTACACTCTGGCCGGGCAGAACGTCCTCGACGAGGTCGATGGTCAGCGCCGAGGCATTGTCTTCCCGGTAGGCGTACCGCAAGCTTCGCTTGGTTCCGCTCTGTGGATCGTTCCACGCGATGTTTTGGATTTCACCGTGCCGACCTTTGCGGTCGATGCCGTCATCCGGGTTCTGCCGCAATAGTTCGAGCGTCTTGGCGAGGAGAAAATAGTCGCCGTCTGGAATTTGATAGTGCGGGTAGAAGTTTAGCACCAGTTGTTTGGTGGATCGATCGGAGCGGTTCGTCCACGTGGTCTTTTGGTAGACCGTGGCCCGTCGCTTCTCGGTGTCGAGCTTGATGGCTAAGTCGTACGCAGGCAAGTCTTTCGGCACATCAACGGCGTACGCTGCCCGTGGCCAGACTAGGGCCAACAGCAACAAGACTGCAATCCGCCCGGTGCTCAGCATCCTGCGCAGTCCCTCGAGTAAACATCACCAACCTCCGCCCGAATAGCAGACGGTGGAGTGGTTCGCCAGCCGAACCCGAGGACAGGCCTTTCTGAATCAGTCTGACCAGGGGTACCACCCTACCCTCCGTTGGACGCGTACATCATTTCTGGACAGGCCAATTTCCTCTGGAAAGACCATGCAGGGCAGTGACTTGCGGCGAGGGTAAAAAAGGGGTTCTGCCGGATGATATTTGGTCTCAGAAATGGTATGCACTATTTTCCAACAGGTAAATTCCGGCCATCAGGTTGTACGGATCGGGTACATTCTGTTTTTCAGACCTTATTCCGTGAGGATCGGCGAAATGCACGGTCGTCTTCTGCTCCCGATATTGGCTGCGTTCGCCCTCGTCGGTTGCGGCGAAAAGCCTGTTTCCCGCACTCGCAATATCGCTGACAACTTCAAAGACGACGCTCCTACCAACGCTACGCTCACCCGCGAATTCCCATCGGCATTCATCGACAAGGACGGTAAGCGCGTCGATCTCAAGCAGTACCGCGGCAAGAAGTCTGTGGTGCTCGTCGTGCTGCGCGGTGTGCCCCAAGGCGTCGGCGGAGCATTCTGCTTAGGCTGTCTCGCACAGATGAGCAGCCTCTTGGCGAAGCAAGATGAAATCGCCAAGCGCGACGCCGAAGTGGTGATTCTCTTTCCCGGCCCTTCCGATACCTTGGATCAATTCCTCGACCAAGCACGAAACCAAACGGAAGGTTCGCCCGTACTCCCCTTCACGTTGGTGCTCGACAAAGATTTCGCCATCACCGACCAGCTCGACATCCGTGGCGACTTGGCGAAACCCTCGACGTACATCCTCGATAAAAAGGGGGATCTCGTGTACGCTTATGTGGGAGTCTCGTTCACGGATCGGCCATCGATCAAAGCCCTGCTGGCCCAACTCGACAAAATACAAAATGCCAAGTGAACCGCCCGATTCACGCCACTTGAAATCGCCCGAGCCGTACCGGAATGACCAGTTCGATGCGACCCGCGCCGTCGAATGCAGCACCGTCATTACCACCTCCCTGCACGAACACCATTCGGACACTCTCGGTTTCAAAAACGTCCCCGGCTACGAGGTCGTATCGGTTCTGGGATCCGGGGCGTGCGGCATTGTTTTCAAAGCGAAACAACTGAAGCTCGAACGAATTGTCGCCCTCAAGACCGTTGCCCTCGACCGCGCCGACACCGCCAATTTGGTCGCCCGGTTCGAGAAGGAAGCCATGGCTCTCGCCCGGTTGCAGCACCCGAACATCGTCAACGTCTTCGATTCCGGCCGGCACGAAGGGCGGCTCTACTTCGCCATGGAACTGCTCCAGGGGCAAGACCTCGGCGACCGCCTAGACAAGACCGGCGCCGTCGACGAAATCACGGCGTGGTCGATCGCCCGCCAAACGGCCTCGGCCCTGGCGCACGCCGCTGCGGCCGGGATCATCCACTGCGACATCAAGCCGGCCAACCTTTACCTCGTCACTCCGCCGACCGGCTACCCGCTTCCGCCCGGCGTGCCGATGGTGAAAGTCACCGATTTCGGCTTGGCCCTCAGCACCGACGCCGGCAGCAACATCGACAGCGGCCACCGCCTGACGCACGTTGGCACGGTTGTCGGCACCCCCATCTACATGGCTCCCGAGCAGTTCTCGAAGCCCGATATCGACTCGCGGGCTGACATTTATGCCCTCGGCGCTACCGTCTACCACATGCTCGAAGGCGTCATCCCTTACGACGGCAAAACTATCTGGGATCTGATGACGAAAAAGAGCGACCCGACTCCCCCGGCGTTCACGACGAGGATTTCGCAAAGCTCCGTCGATCTCGTCATCGCGATGATGCAACCCGATGCGAATCGGCTCGTATCCCGAACTCCTCTCCCGCATCGACGCACTGCTACTCGACCTCGATTCAGCTCGCACCGCCGCGTTCCCGATGCGGCGCCCCGGCAGGCCCCGCAAGAAATGGTTGTTGCCAGCGGCGGTCGGTTTCTGCGCCGTCGTCGCTGGGATCATCGTTCTGTTCAACCGTACGTCAGGCCCGTCGGGTATTGTCGCCACCAAGCCAACGGTCCGCGAGAAGTACATCAGCGAGGGGAAGAGCCTCGCGCTTTACAACGGCAGGGATCTCAGCAACTGGAGGTTCAAAGGTATTTGGGGATTCGACGAAGATCCGACTGAAGGGGGAAAAAAGATCATCGGCTCCGGGACGCTGCGCACACAATTCGACCACAAGCCACCGTTTCGCATCGCCCTCGGGATCGATCTGAACGACCCCGAAGCGGAGATGGAATTGCTGACCTGTCGCACACGCGGCGCGGCCGCTCAGGTGATTCACACCACGCTGAAGATCACGCGGAAAGGGGCGCAGCTCGGCCGCCGCACCGGCGACGAAGGGATATGGGAACCGTTCGGCGCGACGGTGCCCTATCCCACCACCGAGAAACTTGGCGATAGTGCGGCGTACCTGCACGTCGAGATCGAGGCCCTCGGCGACCTTTGGATCGCCCGATTCCACGGGAGAGAGGTCGGCGCGATCCCCGACGACCGGACGCAATTCCTCAGCGAAGTTTGCGTGACGACGAACAGCGGCAAAGTCCGCATCGAATCGGCGATTCTCGAAGGGCTTAAAAAAGTCGAGTGACGCTCACCTATCAATCGTTAAAGAATCGGATGCCCGCAGAAGTGCACCGAGGGACGTCTCAAGTCAATCGACACACTCTATTCGGTATCGGGCGAATCGGAAGTGTCCTCGTTTTCATGTTCGTCATTGAGGCGATCCAGCGCATCGTCGATCATAATTTCGACTTTCTTCCGGAAGTCTTCGTAGTTTCCGGATAGCCTCTTAATTCGGCCAAGTCACGATGCCATCGGACACGCGGAACAGTTGGTCGAGTGCGGCCTGTTGATCCTTGTCGTTACTGCGGTGGTTGAACAACACGGCGATTTGCACGTCGTTTTTGCGCCAGGCCAGTACGGTGAACGTGCCCGCTAAAGCCCCGGTGTGGTAAAACTGGTCATCGGCGTTCTTTGCGGTGCGCGGTCGGCCATCAATCGAGTAAGCGCGGGCAAACTTGAGCAAGTCCGGCGCGTTGGTCAGCAGCCCACCGTGTGAATCCATCGTCTCGATGCAGAAGCCGCCATCCGAGGCCGTGATTTTGGCCCCACTCGGGTTGAAAATGTTCTGAATAGAGTCTTCGGTCGAAATGTAGTCTGGCTCGTTGGCGGCACGTTCGGCACGCCGGGTATGCGCGATCGCCAAGCTCTTCATGCCGAGCGGTTTGCCGATCTCGTCGGTCAAGGTCTGAAAGTACGAGTGACCGGACTTCTTCTCGATGATCCGCCCCAACACACAGTAGCCGACGTTCGAGTAGTGATTTTCGTCGCCGGGTTTGTGCTGCAATTTTTTGGTCATCATGTAATCGACGACATCGGCCGGTTTCGCAGGGGCGGCCCGCTTGAGCGCTGTGGCGATGGCCAGATTGTCGAACATGGGGTCGCGCGCCATCAGCTTCACGTCCCATCCGGCCTTGTGATCCAACAGGTGCTGCACCGTGATGTCTGCGAGCCGAGCATCGCCGCTGCCTTTCAGAGATAGCAACGTCAACGCCTTGTCGCCGGCGGCGTATTTGCCCGCGGCGATCTGCCGGTGGACGACGGCGGCTGTGAGCGGTTTGGTCACGCTGGCGATGCGAAACGGCGCGTCGGGCTGCGTCGGTTCCAGCCTTGCGGCGTCTTGGTAGCCGTAGCCGCGGGACAGAACCGTCTTGCCATTTTTGCTCACGGCGATTGCCCCGCTAGTCCAACCCCGGCTCGCCATGATTTGCAGCATGGCGTCGTCGAACCCGTTCAGACTCGGCACGGACGTTCCCGTCACGGGGAGTTGCTGGCGAACCCACACGGCGGCGTAATTTGAGACCTTACCCGACGCGTAGCCGACGACCTGCCAAGGACGCAGGCCGAGTTTGTTTTGGCGATCGAATTCTTCTTGGTATTGTTCCGCCGTCATTCCATGCCGCGCGGTGAACGTGACGTTGGAATTCTTGACGAAGACGACCGCGAAGTGGGTGCCGTCTTTGGCAGGGTACGCCGAAATGGCGGCGGGCCAGTAACCGTTCTTGCCGATCTTGTTGAACAGCGCCTGATATTGATCAGCCGTGAGGCCATGGTGGGTTTCAAAGGCGCCGCCTTCGTCCGGCACGAATGTCGCGGTATACTCGATGCCCGCCGGAGTGTCGAAACCCTGCAGTGCCAAAGGCATTTCTTGACGCCTGCGGGCGGCGTCGAATTCCTTCTGGTACTGCGCGGCGGTGATGCCGTGATTGGCCGTGTAATGCGCGGGCGTGTCCAGCAGCCAAGCGGCCGCGAATTTCACTTCGCCGCCGACGGTGTAGCCGCTGACCGAAACGGGCCGGTAGCCCTTCGCGGCTTGGGTCTCGAACTCTTTCTGGTATCCGGCCGACGAGAGGTTGTGCCGCGCGGAGTACGATTGGGAGTCGTGCAACGCAATGGCCGTGAACTTGGGTTTGCCGCCGAGGACGTGAACGTTGATGTGGGTGAGCCGATAACCGGGCTTAAGTTTAGATACAAACGCCTGGTAGGCCGCTTCGTCGACGCCGTGGACGGTGGTGAAGTCCGGTGCGGGCGCCAGTGACGCCATCAACATCGCCGAGAGATAGAGCATGTTCATCGGGATACTCCAGGATGTGAAAACTGGGGAAACAACGTCAACGACCCATCAGCTGTTCAAGGCGCAACATAGCCTGGCGGCGGGGTCACCACTTCAAAGTCCGAGCCTTTGATCTTCCGCAACTCGTCGTGGAAGACCGTGAGGCGTTGATCGGCGGAGACGGTCAGGCCCCAGTCCATGCCGTTGTCTGCCATCAGCATGCCGTAGCGTTTGAGGGCTTCCAAAATCACGCGGACTTCCGGCGAGAACTTCGACGTGTCGAAGTCTTTGCGCAGGCGGAAACGTTCGCCCATGCGTGGCAGATTCTCGTCGGTCAACTTGCTGGCGAAATGCGTCGCCGGGTAGACATACGCGCGGCGCGAGCGTACGACCGTAAAACGCAGCGCGTGATCGATGACGCCGCGTTTGAGTTCGTCGTAGCGGACGATAGCTGGCAAGATTGGCAGACCGGCGGCGTCGGTGGAGGTCCAACCATTGGGCCGGAGTTTGTTCGAAGAGAGATCGAAAATGGACGCTTGATCGGCATGCCAACCTTTGTCCGTCTTGGTCAGTCGATAAAACTCGTAGAGCTTGCGGCCGACAGGGTCGAACACGATACCATGACGGTCCTGGTCGAGGGATGGTTTGCCACGCTGCACGTCATCCAGCGTCAGCATCTTGAGCTTGGGATCTTGCTGGAATACTGCGGGCCAGCCTTCGATGGGCGTGTTGTCCGCGACCGGGTAGGGGCCGGGATCCGACTCGTCAGGATACTCAATTAGCTTCACGTCCACCTTCTTCTGGTTCGTCGGCACGATCACAAATGCCATGTCTTGGTTGTAACGCAGCGGTTTGTCGGCGCCGATCGACGCGATCATCTTCCCGGAGTTTGGAAGCAAAGGCCAATCTTCGACGAGTGTGTTCCATGGATTGTCGGCCGGCAAGATATCTGCGGCGGACATGATGGCGTCCGCCTCGGGTGTATTGAACAGCAGCGGCTTGGTGAACTTCGGCATCTTGGTCGACTTGATCCGCTCCGAACGGGCAGGGTCGATCTTGATGCCGGTCGTGGCGACGTTCCCGCCTTGACCTTCGAGGAAGATGTCGCCGACGTGCAGGGTGACCGGCGTTGGACTCGAGACATACCACCGGCGCACCTCGGCCAGCTTGGCGGGCGAGCCATTGCTGTTCTTCAGATCTTTGACGGCGATGCGAACTTCGTTCTTGCCCGGCTTGAGAACGAACGGCGCTACGACGCGGGTGGCGAAGGCCTTGGTGCCGGAGTGGAAGAGATTGAAGTCGACCTCAATCGCTTTTTCGCCTGTGTTGACGATGTCCAGACGTAACATTTGGAAGGGGGTCCAGTCTTCGACCTTTGCTTTGCTTTGGCCGAAGGTATCGATCAACTCGATCTGAACCGCCGTACCGCCCAACTCCTTCGAGGTGACCTTAGTCATCTTGGTGCTGTCGTCTCCCACCTCGGAAGGCAACTCTCCCGTCGAGCCAAGCAGCAGATAGGTCTTCGCTATTTTCTCGCCCGGAGCCGTCTCCTTGACGCCGCCGTTCCCGCCGCCTTTACCGCCCTTGCTGGCCTGCATTGTGTTGCCGTCGGCGCCCAGATTGGCTCGCCCGCCGTTCGGGGCCGGCTCCAGGTTGAAAGGCGATGCCGGGTCGGCGGCGTCGATGGCGGGGCTGTGCTGCATATCGAATACCCAGCCGCCCTTGTTGCCGTGGGACGGATCCCAGCGTCCGGCAGTCGAACGCAGACGATAGTTGGGAACCGAGGAAACGGCGAACTTCGGGTCTTCGGAAAGGTTGCCCGCCCCTTTCTGCAGCTTCTGGGAAAGGGAGTAGTTGACGGTCGCTTTGCTGGTCGCGTCCACATTGATGTCGTCCCCACCGTTGTTCCACAGAATGCTATTCTTGACGATCACTTTGGAGTTCGCTGTCACGGTGATGGCGCTGCCCGCGACGGGCGGATTGGACGTGTGGTCGGCAATCGTGGTGTGGTTCATGGTGAGGGTGGAACTCAGTCCGTCGTCGGAGCCGTCAACGTAGACGGGCGACACGGCACCGTCTCCCTTCGGATTGGATGCATTGGCGTAGATGAGGTCATGATCCAAACTAGCGACGGCGCCGTCGTCGACGAAAAGGGCGCTACCCACGGACGGGGCGAAGTTGCCCGTGAAGGTGTTGTGGGAGAACTTGTAAACGCCTGGCTTGTTGACGACCGTGACCCCGCCGCCCCAGCCGTAGCCCAGGGCACGCCCGATTTCGTTACCCACGATCCGGTTGTCGGATATCTCGGCGTCGGGCGAGAAAAGGTAAACCCCACCCCCGTGGTCGCTGACGCCAACGTTGTCCTGCACGGTGTTGCCGCGAATGATGATTTTCGATCCGATCACCGCAATGCCTGCGCCACGTCCCGAGACATTGTTGCGGATCACGTTATCCAGGATCCAGACGTTCGCGCCGGTGGCATAGATGCCGCCGCCCAACTTCTCCTCGTCTTGTTTGACGGCGGGACACGTCTGGTTTTTCTCGATCAGATTGTTCGAGATCATCGGTGAGCCTTGGTAGATGTAGAACCCGCCACCCACCCACGAGGGTGCGGCCAAAGCACTGCGTCCACCTCCGGTGATCAGGAAGCCGTCGACAATGCTGTCGCCGGAATCGGACAGAGTCACGACCGAGTCTTTGCCGTTGCCTTTGAGGTGTGTTGTGTGAATTGCGGGGTCGCGCACGGTGAAATCGCCCGCAGTTCCCTTAGCGTAGCTGGCCGCAGTACCGCCCTTGTACCCACCGTTCAGGCAGACTGTCTTTTCCAGCACGCGAATGTTCTCCGGATAGTTTCCTCCGGCTACCGCGATGACAGCTTTGTTCTTGGCGGCTTTGATAGCCTTTTGCACGGTTCGGTAGGGTTGGAGCGCGCTGCCATCTTCGGTTCCGGCGTTGTCATCGTCCACGAAGAGATCGGCCGGGATCGCATTCCGGGGGCCTGGAGCAGTTCTCTGTTGGCCGGTCGGTGGTGCACCGATGAGACGTCCCGTCCCAAATGTCAGCAGTACCCCCGTCATCATCAACAAAAAGTGTTGGTACATTTTTTACCCGAACCTTTCCGTGAATTAGCGCGTATGATCGCGCGCGGGTCAGAGCCATTTTTGAACGGCCAATAATATCAGACATGATTCTGGTCATTGATTTAGGCAAACACAAGAGTGTTTTTTGCTGGTTCTACCCGACCACCAATCAGACCGAGTTTTGCACCGTGCGGACGGCACCAGAGTTGTTCTAGGCAACTGCACTACAATAACGTTGATAGCCCCTGCGGAGTGCGGCGAATCTTTCTTGTAGGATCGGGCGAATGAATATGCAACTTGTGACGGTAATCGTGGCGTCCCTATCACTATGGCTGACGACTTACGGGGCGTCAGCGGCGGTGCCCGAGCAGTCTTTCGACCCCACGAAGTTCGAGTCCCTTCAGAAGTGTATTGACGCTGCCTCGAAGTGGGGCCGGGCGGAAAAAGGGTGCGGGGTGGTGGTGCTAACGGGCACCGTGACCAAAGTCCCGAAGGTTCTCGAACTTGGCTCGAACGTCCGGTTGCAGGGGCCGACGACGGGCACGCGGGCGACGCTCCATTTCACTGGCCCTCAGTGCGCTTCGGACAAAGAGGTGTCCGCGGTCGTCCACGTCGCCGCTGGCGAGTCCGGCATCACCATTTCCCACATCGACTTTACCCGCGCCGTGCCGGGGCAGGGCGGCGGAGGCTACGGCGGAATCTTCCGGACCGATGTCGCGGTCGCCGTCTAAAACCCCGTCACCGATGTTAAAGTGTTGCATTGTAAGGTAACGGATTACACGGCCCTGTTCCAATCGTCGAACATGGCGAAGTGGTCTCGCGGCATCGAGATCGGACACTGCGAGGCGGTCAAGAACCACGCCTACTTCGCTCACATCCTCACGACCAAGGGTTTGAATTTCCACGACAACATTATTGAGCAGGTCAACCTCGGCGACAAGTGGTTGCACGCCGGGGCGATCTTCCGCGGCGTGCAGGATTCGGAATTCGTCAACAACAAACTCAACGGCAATGGCGGTGGCCGGGCGTTCAACGGCTTCCTGTTCGAGTCGATGCCCGCCATCAAGGAACTCGGCGGCACGTCCGGCATGTCGAACGTCAAACTCGTGATCCACGGCAACGACATCCGCCGGACGAAGGAAGAGGGCATTCTGATCGAGCGGTCGCGCGAGGCCGAGGAGTGCTGCGTCGGCGACGTAGTCTCGGCGACGGCGACATCGCTCACCCGCGTGCCCGGCAAAGGCTACGGCACCAAGGGGATCAAGACCTGGGCGAAGAATTTTTGGCAGGATCGCACCGTCGTCGTGGTCAATGGCCGGGGGTTGGGCCAGGTTCGCCAGGTCGTGGCGAACACCGAGAGCACGCTGACCGTGGATCGCCCGTGGGACGTTGTGCCGGACGCCTCGTCGGTCTTCTCCGTGATGCACCACACCGACAACGTGCTGATCGAAAACAGCACCATCACGGACACCGGCAAGGCGAGCATTGCCCCGTACCTCTGTTGCGGGACGACGGTTCGCAATAACCGCATGTCGCTGTGCCGCAATCACGAATGGGACACCGCGACCGTGGAGATGTTGTGCAGCAACGTCAACGGCCAGTTCGGCGACAACGACGGGACACTGTGGCCGAATTACAACAACGTCATCGAGAAGAATACCATCGACCAACAGCGGTCGATGGTCGGCATCCGCGTCGGCAACACGAACTTTTCGTCGCAGTTGCCGCAGTTCCGCGCCGGCATCTCGACGTACAACATTCGCATCGAGAACAACACGGTCGATATGAAAGGGGCGACGAACGGCCCGAACGCCATCGTCGGCGACAAATCGGCGTTCACGGGCAGCGTCGGGATCGTCGTGGAGTCGTGCTACCAGGACGAGACGCGCAACGTCATCGTCCGCGGCAACACGGTCTAAAACGCCGGCTACGGCCTCTGGATCGGCTCGCACTTCGAGACGCACGATTCGTCCGCTCTGGGCCGGGTGTCGGCCATCCACGCGCTGGACAACACCTTCGCCGACTGCAAGGAAGGGCTGCACCTGAGCAAAGGGGCAGCCTACGACAAAGCCCTCCCGGTGCCGAACCTGGCTCTGAAAGCCAGCGCGACCGCATCGTCGATCTACGACCGCACCTACCTGCCGCAGTTTGCCTGCGATGGAAGTTTCGTGAGCGGCGGATGGTCTTCGAAAGGAACCCCCGGCGAGACCCCATGGCTGCAACTCGACCTCGGCGCGGCCCACGCACTGGCACGCGTCGAAGTGATTCTGCGGCAGGACATCGATCAGCCCGTGACACGGCGGAACTTCCAGGTTCTCGCGTCCACCACACCCGACTTTGCCGACCCGATTGTCCTCGGCAGTCAGGGCGAGACCGCGCTTGCCCACCGTGCCACCTGGTCCGCCGACTTGACCGTCAAAACCCCGTTCCGCTACCTCCGGGTGGTGAAGACGGCCCCAGAGTATTTTTTCGTCGCCGAAGTGAGGGCGTTCGCTAACGAGGCTCGCCAGGAGAAGCCTAAGTGACGTAGAACCGCCTCCACACCAATGGAAAGGGCTGGGCGTTGGAACGCCCGGCCCTTTTGCATTCTGCGTTTCCCACGAGTCTCACTCAGCTTTTTTTGACCAACCGCGAATGTGAGAATTGGTTTTCGACAACTCATCGAGTCGGGTTTTCAGCTCGCTGTCACTCTTGGAGTAGTCGAAAGTGCAAGTGGTGCTGGAGAGATCAGTTTTGATATTGGTGAAACCGTCGGCTTCGGTCAGGGCGCCTCGCACGGAGGCGGCGCAGCCACCTCAGGTCATGTTCGGGACTAGGATCGCATTGGATCGCCCCGAACTTGTCCGTTGCACTGTGGAATCGGTCGAAACAGAATTCGGCGCTTCAGACGGTGCGCCGGCGCAACCGACCAACGCGATGAATCCGATCGAATAGAATCTCAGAGACATAACGTCCCTCCTAGGAATGGGGGCAGTGCGAGAATACACGCAACCGCCCCAAAAAAATAGAAAATCGCCACCCTTGTACTCGCAAGACTCAAGTCCGCGAGCCATGGACACCTTCAAAAACGGTGTTCCGATTCACTTGCCCGGATCCGAGCACGTGTCGTTTAACCTATAGCGTCCACGATCTGACCAGACAAGTGCGGGACGCACAGCGTTTACTTCTTCTCAAGGCTCTCCGCCGCCTTCACCAACTGTTCCAGGGAATGTCGCTCTTTGTAGCCGTCCACAAATAGCTTCTCCCGGACGACGCCGTCCTTGTCCACGAGAATGGTGCCGGGGTACGGAACTCCGTCCAGATCGACCGTGCCGAACTTTTTCCCGACGGTCTCTTTATTTTTCAAGGCATAGGCGACGATGGTTTTGCTCTCCGGATCGGATAGCAACGGAAACGTGATCTTATGCTTGTCGGCAAATTCTTTCAGCACTTCGACGGAATCGTAGCTGATGCCGACCACTCTCACTCCGGCGTCTTCGATCTTCTTCAAGTTGCGTTGCAACTGAACCAGTTGCTTTTGGCAGTACGGTCACCAACTCGCCGAGCGGTAAAACACCAGTGCGATCGGGCCGCCCTTCAGCAAGGCCGACAGGGCTCGCTCGACACCGGCTTGATCTTTCAACTTGAACTCCGGTGCTTTTTCACCGACTTCGATACCGGTCTTTTCCTTCGGAGCCGGGTCCGCAGCTTGCACGACACTCGCTCCCACCAAGAAGCTGAACGCGATTGCACATATTCGAAGCATTAGATGTCTCCTTTGGGAATCACCGGGAAGTACGCATCGTCTTTATAGTGACGCTTCACCGGATCCGTTATTCGCGCCCATCCGATCGGGCAAACTCAAAAGTCGGATGTGCTCAACATTCTTCTGGCGTAATACGCTCATCAGTTCCTCATTCAGGTGAGCGGCTCAGTCGGATATACTGTTGGATTCGAACACCTCGGAGATTGGCTCATGCCTCGTATCGCTCTCGCGTCCCTCGCGGTTTTCGCGTTGTCACTGCCGGCATTCGCCGCGGACTGGCCCCAATGGCGTGGCCCCGAGCGCACCGGGATTTCCGGCGATCAAGGACTTCTTCAAGAATGGCCCAAAGACGGCCCTAAACTGCGCTGGAAAATCACGGACCTCGGCACTGGCTATTCCTCGCCGGCAATTGCGAAAGGGGTCGTTTACATCCAAACGACTCGCAAAGGCGAAGAGTTTGTGGTGGCTCTCGATGAAAAGACCGGAAAGGAAACTTGGGCGACGAAGCTCGGCAAAGTGGGCGTCAACCGCGGCCCGCAATATCCCGGCACCCGGGCCACCCCGACCGTCGATGGCGACAAACTGTACTGCTTGGCGTCCGACGGCGAATTGAATTGCCTCGACATCAAAGGCACTGTGATCTGGCACAAGAACTTGGCCAAAGACTTCGACGGCGAAGTCGGCATGTGGGCCTACACCGAATCGGTGTTGATCGACGGCGATGCCTTGATCTGCACTCCCGGCGGTAAGAAAGCGACACTCGCGGCCCTCAAGAAAGCGACCGGCGAGGTCATCTGGAAGTCGGAAGTGCCGGGTGGCGACATTGCCGATTACGCGAGCATTATGATCGTCGAAGCGGCCGGGAAAAAGCAGTACGTGCAGTACATGCGCAAGGCCCTCGTCGGCGTCGACGCCAAATCGGGCAAATTTCTCTGGAAGTACGATGCGACCCAAGATCAGGGGGCGAGCATGCTGACTCCGGTTGTGTTCAAAGATAAAGTCTTCGTCGCGGGCGCTCGAAAAGGGGGCGGGCTCGTCGGCCTCAAAGCCGACGGAGAAAACGTCAGCGCGACCCAAGTGTACTTCGATAAAGCCGTGGCACCCGGAATCGGCGGAGCGGTGCTCTTGGACGGTTACCTTTACGGCTACTCGGGGGCCAACTTGTTCTGCGCCGAGTTCGCCACGGGCAAAGTTCTTTGGAAAGAAGCCTCCGTCGGCCCCGCATCGATCTGCTTCGCGGACGGCCGGTTATACGTGCGCGGTTACAACTCGGGTGAAGTGGCCCTCGTGGAAGCCAATCCGAAAGAATACGTCGAGAAGGGCCGATTCAAACTCTCGGACAAAACCAAAACCCCCGGCTGGCCGCACCCGGTCGTCGCCAACGGTGGCCTTTACCTCCGCGATATGGACTATTTGTTCTGTTACGATGTGGCCCAGAAGAAATAATGGTATGAGGGGTGCCCCGACATATTAGGATGTCGGGGCACGCTACAGGCAATGAAGAGTTGTAACATTCAACCTGCAGCAACAGTAGCAACTCGTGGTCTGATCCCGAGCTGGAACGTGTGGAACATTGGTACGCCGCTACGCTACATCCCAATTCCAGTGTCAAGAGAAGCGTGATTGCCAGTGATCGGATTACAAGATGAAAACACTTTTCGCAGTAGTGGTAACTCTCTCACTATGGCTGTGTATTTGGATAGCGGGTTTCCAGCTTTTGCAGATAAGCGAAACAAATGATAAAAGTGAATTTCGTGCAGCACGTGCAGCCGAAGGTGCTACGAACGAAGAATCACTTTCCAAAATGTATTCTGTCAGTAGCTGTTTTGCATACTGCTTTGTGGGCAGCCTGATCTCGACGTCTTTACTATTATTTCGCATATGTATTCGTACATTTAATAGTCAACTGCCCAGAGTAGTTGAGCGCTCAGCCAAGTAATTCGAGTTGAAAGTAATCCAATATCATTATTCAAAGAAGATAATACTAATATGATTTTATATCGATTTCGACAAATGATATTGTTTCAAGTTGTGTTTGTCATCATTTGGGTTGTTCTGGGCCATCTGTTATGTGGAACTTGCTGCTACATGGGACAAAAAAACAATGTAAGAGTACTCCGTGAGGAGCTTGGCGTTGCAACTTTAACTGACAGCCAACTGAGCAGTGCACTCCATCCATTGCGGCTTTGGGGACCAACGTACAATTTATTTTTCTCAGCTTGGGCACTCTTCGGTTTTTCGTGTTCAGCTTTGTTGTGGGACATTCAAGCCTACCGCAGACGGCCCAACATTTCAGCTTTTGGCGTTAGGACATCATAATCTCGTCAATTTACGGTGTAAACCTCCAAGCCCTGCGAAGTTGTCGTTTCTGACGAGTTGTCAAATCGAAACGGAATAGCTCACATCACCGGACGCTGCAACTGCTCCAGAACTCCTAACGCTTTTCCGCTGCGGATCGATTCCTCGGCAATCTCCACGCCTTCATGGAGATTGCGGGCTGTGCGGGTTGTGAAGAGGGCGGCCGCGGCGTTGGCGAGTACGATGCGACGGGCCGGGCCGTCGTGTCCTTCTAGCACCGTGCGGATGATTCGGGCACTTTCGGCCGGACCGTTGGCTCGGATATCCGCCAGGGCCACCGGAGCTAAGCCGAAGTCGCTGGCGTCCCATTCGTCGCTGAAAACTCCGTGATCTTCGACGATGCGTACCATCGTCGGTGCCGCGAGTGTGACTTCGTCCAAGCCATCGAATCCACAGACGAGGATCGACCGCTGTGTTCCCAACTCCGAGAGTGCCCCGGCCAACGTGTCCAACAGGTCGGCATTGCCGACACCGACGAGTTGGAACTCGGCCCCAGCCGGGTTGGCGAGCGGCCCGAGCAAGTTGAACACGGTGCGGATGCCGAGTTTCTTCCGCAGTGGGGCCAAGTGTGCCAAGCCGGGGTGGAAATGCGGGGCATAACAGAACGCATAACCGATCCGGTCGAGGCATTGCTGGGCCCAATCGACTCCGGAATCGATGCTGACGCCGAGTTCCCGGAAGACATCGGCACTGCCCGATAAGCTGGAAACGGCGCGATTGCCGTGTTTCACCACGGGGACGCCGGCGCCAGCCACAACAAAGGAAGCAGCGGTGCTGATATTGAAGGTGCCGAGGTCGTCGCCGCCGGTGCCGCAAGTGTCGACGACCGGCCCGGAACGGGGCGTCAGACGGAGCATCGGTTCGCGCAGTGCCGAAGCCGCCGCCACAATTTCCGCGACGCTTTCACCTTTGATTCTCAGGGCGACGAGCAGTGCGGCGGCCAAACTGTCGTCGACGCGACCGCCGAGTAAATCCCGGAACAGTTTCGATGCCATAGGACCGTCGAGATCTTCGCCCATTAAGAGCGTGGCGAAGGCGGGGGCGAACCAATCTGGCTTGGGAATTTCCACAGACACACCTGATGAAGAGTGAGTGTTTTTATACCGAACTTGGCCGAAGTGGAAAAAAAAGCAAAAATCGACTTGCACGTGTACGAGTGTCTGCTATAGTTCTATGCAGTGTACATTCGGAACGGCGATCGACCGACTTCCATACCCGATCCACTGCGCGAGGAAATCGAAATGGCGGCGATTGTCAACAAGTCGGAAAAACCGGCACTCACCGATTCGCAAAATCGGATCTTTCAGTTCATCTGCAAATACATCCAGCAGAGCGGCTATCCGCCGGCGATCCGCGACATTGGCAAAGCGTTCGATATCGCTTCGCCGAACGGCGTGATGTGCCATTTGCGGGCGTTGCAAAAGAAGGGCTACATCCAACGGGACGAAAAAAACGAGGAACGGGGCGGACGGGCACGGTCGATTACGATTCCGGGAGTGTCCGCCGGCGGTTTCAGCTTGCCATTGATGGGGGTCGTCGCAGCCGGGAAGACGATCGAAGCCGTCGAGCAAGACGAGCGCTTGGAGATGCGCGAGCTGTTCAACCAAGATAATTTGTACGTGTTGAAAGTGCGCGGAACGTCGATGATCGAAAGTCAGATTGCCGACGGTGATTTCGTAATCATCAAGAGGCAAGAGACGGCCGACAACGGGGAGAAAGTCGTGGCCATGGTCGACAAAGCCATGACCCTGAAAAAATTCTACAAGCGGAAGGATCACATTCGCTTGGAACCCTGCAACAGCAACATGGATCCAATCATCATCGATCCGACCAAAGAGTCCGTCGCGGTGCTCGGTGTCCTCGTCGGTGTCATTCGCAAATGCTAAGGATTTATGGTTGACGGAGTGGACGCTGTCGGCCATCCGGCAGCAGTGTCCATCCGCCAGAGCCAGTCGAATCCAGCGGCTCACCCCCTCGGATGGTCAAAAGGGCACGGAGGGTCTCCGGTTGGATGCTAGGATGTAGTTTTTGAACACTGCCATCGAGCATCACCACGGCCGGGTCTGTGTAAGGGCTGTTGATCGAGCCGGGACTGTTGATGCGGAAATCCATGTCGGCAAACGATAGATCGCGTGGTTCCATCCAGTGAATGTTCGTGTCCTGACTTTCCACCAAGAGGATCGTCTGACTGGCAGCGTCCGTGATGTCTGCTGTCGTCACGGTGGTCGTTCCGGGCCACATGGTTTCGACGCCGCCGACGGCCAGATAGTTCGCAGTGCTGTTTCCCGGTTGTCGCGTTCCGGAGAAAGCAAATACCCTCGGCATCTGATCGGCCAACTTCCTATTATTCGGCCCGTCCCATGGTTCGGAAAAACTGTACGCCTTGTATAAATTGTCCTGTTCGATGAACGGCAGAATCAACACTCGCCACGAATGCCAAGGTTGGCCATCCGGGCCGATCATGTAGGCGGGTGGATAGTTCCCGTGGGTTTCGTGATAGTTGGCGACCGCCAACCCGAGTTGCTTGAGGTTTCAGGTGTCCGCCATCCGTTGGGCGGAGGTCCGGGTTTTTTGGATGACCGAGGCCAGCACAATGCTGACCGCTACTATTGCAGCGATCCCGAAGAGAAGGGATAGCACCCCGCGCCGACGAATGAGCCAAAAGGGTTTTGATGCGGGCATGTCTTGGGCCTTCCATAAACAACTTCAAACTTCGAACATTTCCTTCAATTTAACAAGGACAATCATTCCAGTTTCATTGTCGATTCGTCCCAGTTTCTTGACCAGCCGAACTCGGTCAACTGTGCGGATCTGATCCAATACAATTAGCCCGCTCTTTCCTTTGAAACGGCAAGGAACCCGACTTGGGTAACTAGGCCGTGTTGACGTATTGAGACCTAAGTCCCATCTACACATAGACTTAAGTCATTATAAACGTATCCCGGCGGTTCGCAGCGCAAACTACTATATGACATGGCCTTATGGCTTGATACGTCAACACGGCCTAGGCCCTTTCGTTGTCATCGGCGCAATGATCACTGTTTTGATGTTGTGATTCATTTCATTAGGAGACACCACAAGGCAAGGCCTCGTTTTCTGGATCTCACTTCCGATTGTCGGATCGAGATTTACCAAATAAACTTCAAAGCGGTTGATCACTACTCCCACTCACTTTCGTCCCAATTGGTTGTGCTTGCAGCCGGATTATCTAATAATTGGTCATCGCCTTGGAGAGCCATCTGTTGGAAGGCGATGTCCCAGCCGGCGCGGGTTGTTTTGATGGGTCGAATCATCAAAGTGTCGTTCTCGGCAATAATCTCGACCGTACCGGACAAACCGGATTGATCCAGCAATAGCTTTGGGATGCGTATCCCTCGCGACTTGCCGATAGCAATGATGCGTGTCTTCATGGATAGGCTCCTGCAGGGCGTGTTTACTTCCCGGTCAATTCCTTCGCCAAACTATCTGCCCCGTAGAGCTTGCGGAGGGCTTCCAACACGGCCTTGGAATGCACGGCGATGTGGCGGGCTTGCACCTCGGTGTAGACGAAGTTGCGAACCAAACCGTGGCGGTTGCGGTCGAAGTTGATGCCGACGAGTTCCCCGGCCCTATTCAACACGGGGCTGCCACTGTTGCCGCCGATGGTGTCGGAGGTGCTCACAAAGTTGAACGGCGTGGCCAGATCCAACTTGTCGCGGCCGTCGATCCAACGGATCGGCAGGTCGAACGGTTCGCGGTTCTTCATTACCTCGGCCCGTTCGAAGGCACTGCCGAAGGTCGTCTGGAAGTTGAGTTTGTTGCCATCGACCTCGTAACCTTTCACGGTGCCGAAGGCGAGCCGCAGGGTAAACGTCGCATCCGGAGCGACCGTGTTGCCCAAGGCTTGGAAGCGAATCTTGGCGATTTCGCCGTACGCTTGCCGTTCGATTTCTTCGACTTCACTGTCGTAGCGGTTGCGTAACGCCAGACTTTCCGAGTCGATGGCGACTGCCAACAAAATCATCGAATCTTTACTGGCATTGATGGCTCGGGCACCGCCATCGAACAGGGCTTTTCGTTCGGCGACATCGGCGAGGTTGCAGCCCGCAATGAGTTCTTCGGCCCGTTTGGCGGGGTTTTTGCCCGCCAGTGCTTTCACGACGCTCGGGTGTTCCCCACCGAGCGTTTCGGCGAGGAACGTCAGCGAGGCTTGCAGCTTGGCGCGCTCGAGTTCCGCGTACAACGGTGCCGGACTGAGCAGTTGAAACTTCAAAGATTCGAGATTGCTATCGCGGTACTCGCGCAGGCGAGTCGACGATTGTTTGGGAAGTTCGTTGGCCATCCGGACGAGCTGGCGGGCGATGGTGAAGAGTTCGGTGGCAAAGCCCTGGCCGGCTTCGAACAGGGCGTGCGGTTTCTCGAACTCGCGATAGCTTTTCTGAACTTGGGCGATGGTCTGCCAGGGGGCATCGGACTTGCCAACCAACGCCTGTTCGGTGGTCTCTTTCTGCTTCAAGATGGCCGGGTCGAGCAACCCTTGCAGTTGTCCGCTCAGAGCCTTGCGGGCGTTGGCCACCCGGTGCAAGTCGCTGCCGGCTTGCCGACGTTGTTCCGGGCCTTGGTCGCCGTAATGTGTCAACGCCGCTTCCATTTGTCGCAGCCGATTGAGCGTGTACGGCAAGGTGGCATCGCGGCGGTGCTTCAGCTTCGCCAGTGTCTCGAGTCGGTTGGTGGTGCCGGGGTGACCGGTCACGAAGACGAGGTCTTTTTCGTCGGGGCCGGTTTCGCTCCAACGGAAGTGGGACTTGCTGTCAATCGGTTTGTTGTTTTCGTAGACGCGGAAGAACGCGACATCTAATCCGTGGCGAGGATATTCGAAGTTGTCGACGTCGCCACCGAAGCCGGCGATGCCCGCTTCCGGTGCGAATACCAACCGCACATCGGTGTACTTTTTGTAGCGGTAGAGATGGTACGCCCCGCCTTGATACAGTGTGACAATGTCCGACCGGAGGCCCGTCTTCGTGGTCGATTCTTTTTCGATCTCGCTCATCACGGCCCGGCGTTGAGTCGAGGCTTCGAGCGGTTTCAAGTCTTTCACGGCGGCGTTCACTTTTTCGGTCACATCTTCGATGGATTGCAGCACATTCAATTCGAGATCGGGGCATTTCAATTCATCGGAACGATCTTTGGCGAAGAAGCCGTTGCCGTACAAATCGCGCTGGGAGTTGCTCAATTTTTGGAGTGCGTCGGCCGCGATGTGGTGATTGGTGACGACCAAGCCGTTCGCGGAAACGAATCCGCCGCTGCCACCGCTGTTGAATCGCACGTTGGCCTTCATGGCGAGGTCGAGCCATTCGGGTGTGAGATCGAATTTGTAGGTATCGCGGAGCTGTTTTTTCGGGGGATCGTTGAAGAGCCACATGCCTTCGTCCGAACGCGCGGGCACCATACCGACTCCGAAGTTGAGTAGCAAAAGAAGAACGTGGCGGATTCGCATGGCAAGAATTCCCGGGGTTCAGAACCACCGGGGAATTGTAGCGTGGAAGTGGTTCAAGGTCATTCGCCATTCGGCGTTCGAATGGCGAAGAGTCGGGAAAATCTTTCGGGCGGTGCTATCGGCCGTTGCGGGGCACCCGGGAAACTTCGGTGTAATTCGGAATCGAATCGACCCCTTTTTTATCCTTCTCGATTTCCTGCATCAGTTTGTCGGCAGTGGCGTGTCCGCTGGCGGGGGTCACATCGCCGACGGTGACCGTCCGCGACGGTGCCGGCGGCGGTGGGCCGTCTTCGAACGTCGGCATCGCAGCGATGTCTTTGGGCGACATCACAATCGCGTTCGGTTGGTTCACACTGCGCGTCGTTGCCGTACTACCCGTGAATGGGCCGACGGGTTTGAGGTTGGTACAACCGAGTGCCGGAGCGGCGAGCAGACC
>JAYSYJ010000046.1:0-7022 GCA_043727675.1 Fimbriiglobus sp. | reverse complement strand
CATTTGATCTCTTGTTCCGTGATCACCTTCACGAGGGCATCGGTATCGAGTTTGGCGACTTCCGTATCTTTTTCGACGGTCGTCCCTTCGGGGAGAATGGAAACGAGCTTTCCGCCCCCCTCCAATGTGCACATGACTTGGATCGAATCGATGCTTTCGAGTTCGCCGCGATCGGTGACAGTAATCTTCAACTCGCTTTGGGTCACCTTCGCCGTGAGGGGCATTTTCCCGCTGGAAGTTCCGCTGATCCAACCCACTCCGTACCACACGGCACCGCCAATCAGGCACGTCCCTACCACGACCACGACGACGGCTAGCCAACCTGATCGGCGGTGCCAAGGGAGCGGTGGCGCCGGCGGTCGCGCGGCCGGACGCCGATCAGACAAAGCCACGAGTGATACCAGTGTTTCGGCGGCGGCCGGTTCACTTTGTAGCGGGTCGCTCGACGGCCGGGGCGGGGCCGATTGGAATGTTGGGGCTGACATTGAGTGGGAACCCTCGTTCGTCCAGTTGCAATGCTTCCAAGTTTAGCAGAAGTCGGACGCGTTGTTGTTCATATCGGATGAAACTTCCCGCGAGTTGTTCCCGACCCGACAACAGTTGATCGAGTGCGCGGAGCACCCGCAAGGTGGCATCGCCGTTGTTTCCGGCCGCAACCGGGATCGGCGAGATGAGATTGAGCTTCTCATTTTCGAGCTGGCGTGCCGCGGTGATCAACGACTGACGGGCGATCTCGAAGCTGATGCGCGATTGCCGGAGTGAGCGGATATCGTTGCGAATCTGCTGCTCCACTTGGTCGGTCGCTTGCATGTACGCCCGCCGCGCCCGTTGATACGAGATCAAACTGAGCCGGTACTGGTTTCGTTCCGCGACCCGGTTCAGCGGACTGTCGAACTGCAAACCGACGCTGTATTTGCTGAGGTCTTTCGAGAAATCGAGCGGGTTGTCGCTGGTCGGGTCATTCACCAAATTCACGCGGGCGATCAAGTTGAAATCGGCCTGCAATTGGTTCGCCGCCACCGTGACTTTCCGCCAGGCATCGGTCACTTGGGCCAACCGATTCTGCAAGTCGAGGCGGTTCTCTTTCGCCTGGGCGACGGCTTCGGTCTCGACCACGTCGACGTCGGGCAGTCGGATCAGATAGATGCGCGACAAGGTTTGGGCCGAGATGGCCGCATCGACGATGGTGCCGAGCAGCGTCGACTCGCGGGTGAGGGTCTTCCAGGAGGCCTCGCGGCTCGTTTCGAGGATGAGCCCCTGTTGCTGTTTCAATTTTGTTTGCAACGCCGTCAACGCGGCGCGTTGCGGCACGATTTCTTCGGACTGTTGTTTAAAGGCCGAGTCGGCGCGCTCGCGCTGTTCGGCATCTTCTGTCACCGTTCCCGCGCGGGCGAGTTCGGCTTTCCAGCGTTTCAAGTCGGCCTCCGCCGCATCCAGCACCACGGGAATCTTCTCGGAGATGGCGAGCAACTCCCCGTAGTTCTTCTTCAGCGCTTCCACCGACGGCGGTGCGCCGAGTTCGGCATTGCGCGACCGGCCGAAGGCGTTGAATTCATCCCGGAGTTTCTCCAGCTCGGGGGCCACCAGCACGAACTGCTTGAGGTAGGTGTTGTCCAACTCAATCGGCACCCGCGGCGGGAGGCCCATTTGGATCTTGAAACTATCGAGGGCTTGTTGCAGCCCGATTTCCGCGTCGAGGACGCGCTGCCGAGCCGAGAGCAACCCTTGGAAAATGGTGTCGACTTCGACCCCGCTCTTCTTGTTCCCCTTATACAGCTCTTGGCCCAACAGGAAGTTTTCTTCCTGACTTTTCAAGTTGGCTTGGGCGTTGACAATACTTTGTTGCAGCAGCAAGAGGCTGAGGTAACCGCCCGAATCGACAGCAGTCGCAACCCAGAACTGCTTGCGGAACCGTGCGAAGTCCCGCACCGCATACAGCGTGTCGCGCTCGGCTTGTGTCAAGCTTTCCAGCCGCACCTTTCGACCGAAATTCCGGAGCAGTGGCTGCATCAGGGACGCCGTGAAATTCCCCGAGACCCGCGACGTGTTCCCCGAGTATTCCCACACGAAACTGTTGGCGAAGTCGACCATCACCTGGCCACCGGCCGCCAAATTGCGGGTGAATCCGCGATCGCTGGTCGTGTCCAAGGTGTTCGTCAACGTCGGCGGGCCACCAAAACCGGTTTGGGCGTACGTCGTGGTGTTGCGACCGAACCAACGCGAATCGAACTCGAAGCGGTTGAGCGTGAGCGACAACGCCGTGAGGTAGACATTTTCCAGTGCCGTCTGATACTCCCGGCTGTTATCGAGCGCGATGGTCACCGCTTTGTCTTGCGTCAGTTTCAACTTGCCGTTCGGCTCGATGCCGAGCGTCGTTTCCCAACCGACCGTCTCCACGCTGGTGACGACGCCATCTTTTTCCCAACGTCGTGAGCCGAAGAATTTCCCGGGGTGCTCCATAAACCCGGCTGCGGCAACATCGTCGGGCGGTTTCGGTGGCCGGTCGGGATCGAACGGGTCGGCGAGCCGCGACTGCGGAGCGGGCTGAATATCGACGCGGCCGATGGCATTTGTCGGCAAGACCACATGCTGGGCCACGACCGGATACGTTTCACGATCCGCCGACTGGCGATAGTGCGTGCGTGAGCAGGACGTCAGGAATACAGTCCCGGCGATCAGCCAATGGCTTCGCAAGACGTCTCTCCGAGTACGCAGGTTTCCGAACCGCAATTTGCAGCCCGGATACTCAGATGAGCGATGGTCTGTCAAGAGAGGAAAAGAGGAATTTGATGGGTCGAAATACGCTCCCCATTGAGTGAGAGGTACTGCTCTGACGCTTGTTCTTGTTTCCGTAGAGATCGCCCAAGACTCTCACTTCGCCTCGCAGACACCCGTTTCGCAGTCCGCGCGTTTGCGTTTGGGGAGGTAAGGGCGGATCCAGGCGAACACGGCGTAGCCGACGCTGGAGAGCTGGCGGACGCCGGGGATTCGGGTGAATTTGGCCAGCCAGCGGAAGCCGGGCACGCAATCCCACATGGCCAACAACGCGTCGACACCGATGAGCATTTCGCCGGTCTCTTCGTTGCGGACGTGCATGTGCTTGTTCACCCGCACCGGGTCGAGGGCGTACCGAACCGCGTCGAACTCCGGCCGGGAAATATCGACGTAGCCGAGGCTGTCGTCGGTGACCCGGTGCTGGAACATACTAATTTCGCGTGAGCAGAGCTGGCACAGTCCATCGTAAAAGATCGTTCGCTTCAACATCTCGATTGTCCTCCTGGTTCATTTTTAGTTCGTACTGCCCGGCCGGGGCCACTCCGCGACCAGCGCTGGCCAGTCTTTGGCCGACATTTCCCTTTGTTACTCTGAAAAATGGCTGAAATTGCATGTGTTGTTCCGGCACTGCATTTGCTTTGTGGTTCGGAATATCAGCACCGTCGAGGAGCCAACATGACCCGGCCATCGTACCGTTTCCGAATCGCATTCACGCTCATCGAGCTTTTGGTCGTCATTGCCATCATTGCGATATTGATCGGCTTGCTCCTGCCCGCCGTGCAAAAAGTCCGCGAGTCGGCGGCCCGCATGAGCTGCCAAAACAACCTCAAGCAGATCGGGCTGGGCCTTCACGGCTACCACGACGCGAACTTGGTGTTTCCGCCGGGATTCACGGCCCTGGCCGCGCCGGGCGGCGATGTCAGCCCCGGTTGGGGCTGGTCGTTCCACATCTTGCCGTACATCGAGCAGGACAACTTGTACCGGTTGCAACCGAATTTGACCCTGCCGGTGACGACATCCGCGGTGCTGGGCCAGAAGATCAAAATCTACTTGTGCCCCTCGGACATCCAGACGGAAAACTTTCCGGTGTACGGGCCGGGTGGCGTGCCGCTGTCAGGGATCACCGCCGCACCGTGCAGCTACGCCGCGTTCGTCGGTGGCGATGAAACCGAAGTGACCACCGGCGACGCCAACGGCCAATTCCACGGCTGCTTCTACCGCAACAGTAAGACGCGGATCACCGACATCACCGATGGCACCAGCCACACGGCGTTGGTGGCCGAGCGCGCCTGCGGAATCACGCAAGGGACTTGGGCCGGGGCGTTGACGGGAGCGCGGATGCGACTGGGGCAGAAGAACCCGGTCTTCCCGATCAACCCGACCATGGATTACGACACCGATCTCTTCGGCCTGATGCACGCGAACTGGATCAACGCCACCAACGACCAATCCGACGACGGTGGCACCGACGATCCGTCCAGCTTCCACACCGCCGGGGCGAACCATTTGTACGGCGATGGTTCCGTTCGATTCCTGCGGAATGTCAGTGGCCGAAAAGGTTCCCCGGCACCGGCCGACCGGTTGGCGTACTGGGCGACGGGCACCCACGCCGACGGCGACTTCACCCAAGCCATCGAGTGACCCTAATGCCGCGAATGCTAGTCGGAATGCTGTTGGCCGCATTGCTGCTCGGTTGCGGCCGGACGGACGGATCGAAGGAGAAATACTTCGGCGGCGAGACCGTCGAGCACTGGCTCGCCGGTGTCAAAAGTCCGGATCCGAAAGCACGGAAAAAGGCCGCGGATGTGCTCGGGAATATCGGCGCGGTCGACGCCCGGGCCGTGCCAGCACTGATCGAAGCCGTGAAAGATAAAGACGCCAAAGTGCGTGACGCGGCCGTGCTGGCGCTGTCCAAAATTGGCCCACCGGCGGCGGCGGCAGAATCGGTGCTGATGGAAGCGACCCAGGACAAAGACGCGACAGTTCGCACCCACGCTACGACCGCGCTTGAGCGGGTTCGCGGGCCGAAGTAGCTTGGGGGATCACCACGTTTTTTCAGTGATAGCGGCTTTGACGTTTTTAGCCCCTGTTTTATTATTAAAGTGGCTTTGAGAACTTTTCTCGATTTTACGATTGCAATCGCTTTTTCGCTCGAGTACAGTCTGATTATGGTGATAAACGCTCCAACTTTTGAGGCACCGACAACCTATCCTGTGGAACACACTTGGATGCGGAGCCGGGTCAGCACCATCGGCTTCGCCTTGGTTGGCGGATTGTTGCTGTGTGCTGCCGGGTTGAAGCTCGCCGGGCAAGATGTTTCGGTGTATGCCCAGTTCAGTTGGTTGCACACCAGCACGGTGCAGACGGCCACGGTCGTCTGGGAATTGATCCTTGGCATCTGGTTATTGTCGCAACGCGGGCGATTCCTCGCCTGGTTGTTGGCCATTGGCACCTTCCTCGCCTTTACGACTGTCAGTGGAACCCTCGGCCTCATCGGCCAAGCCGATTGCGGTTGTTTCGGCCTCATTAAAGCCAGCCCGTGGGCGGCGTTCAGTGTCGATGTCGTGGCCTTGCTGGTATTGGCGTTGGCCAAGCCACGCTGGGAATCGTGGGCCACACAACGCCCGTCGTTCCTGAGATTTGGCATGTTCGCCGTGATGTTGGGTGCTGTATTGGCCGTGGCCGAGTTCGGCCTCGGCGGGGTGGACACCGTGCTGGCCAAGCTCCGTGGGTTGCCGTTCCACACTACCCCATCGGTGCTGGACTTCGGCACCGGCGAAGCTGGCACCAGTATTGACCGCCAACTGACAGTGAAGAACTACAAAGCCACGCCGTTAAGGTTGATCGGTGGCACCTCGGATTGCTCCTGCCTCGCCACGCAAAGCCTGCCGATCACGATACCGGCCAATTCCCAAGCCGAAGTGACCATCCGCCTCCGGATCCCTGCCGGTACACCGGGCGAGCTGGCCCGACTGGTAGAACTCTACACCGACGACCCGATCCAGCCGAAAATCAGCCTGCGGGCTGTTTGCCGGGTAGAAGCGAGTGCGGATTTCCCGCCTCGTGACACAACACCGCGTTGAGGAGAAGAACCATGGAAACGATGCTGAAACTTGGTCAGAAGTCGTTCGGGGTGTTCGCTGCCCTGGCCCTGCTGGTGGGCGTGCTGGGCATGCCCATCGGTGAGGTGCGGGCGGATCCGGTTCCTGTCGTTGAGCAACCGAAGTGCGTTTACGCATGCATTTTGGGAGTGGTAGCAACGAATTGCGTTCCAGGCGCAGGCAGTACATGTGTGAAGAGTGCTACATCACCAGCAAACGCTTTTTGCAATGGCTGTGCAGGGGATACCGTTAAGATAGCAGGAATCATGCACTGCACTATTGCCTGCACAAGCGGAACGATAGCGCTGTAACTGAACAAAAACTGCCTACAAGCGTCATGCCGATTTTTTTAAGTATGACGCCTACTCTAACTAAGTGCTACAATGTGCAAATTCATTCATTTGCTTTTCGTCACAGGTTGCGTTCTTAGCTGTTGCAACAATTGTGCAGTAGGTTCTGATGCGGATAGAACTAGGCTTTCATCATATTGGCGTGATACTGTCGAGCAAGACATTATTGAGAAATCTAGTAAATTTGACAATAGTTACACTGTAGTTGGCAACACATCATATACGATAGAACGAAATGGAGAACCATTAACTAAATATGTTCAACATGAGAAGATATCAATTCGCTCTGGGTATTCGTTGGCTGAGATTTATCGTGACCCCAATGACTCTAATGCATTTAACATTGTATCATGCGTAAACCCTTCATACTTCTTTCAGTTGAGTCGATCAAAAGGCGGCACAGACTGGGTTTACAATGGTATCATGAACCAGCCAGTAGACTCAAAATACTTATCAATGCACAGCAATTTTACTAGCAAATGTAGCGCTTTCTTGTTACAGCTTCCTGATGGTACTTTTCTAAACTCACTCCACATATTGGAGCTATCTGGTTTTGATAACTATTCCGCATCAACAGAGGGCGACAAGAAGATTATAAAGTTTAGTTATAACACAGCAGGTACATTGCCTTGCAGTGTGGAGTTGAGATTCTCATTGAACAACCTCTCTATGCCAATCTATTACAAGCGATCAATAACAAGAAGTAATTCAGAAACAACTACAAGTGAGCAAGAGTTAAGATATAGACAAACTAATAAGACTGCAGGCTTTGAAATATCTATCACTGAAAAAGAAG
>JAYSYJ010000045.1:0-7029 GCA_043727675.1 Fimbriiglobus sp. | reverse complement strand
ACTTTGATGCTCGACAAGACGGGCACCATCACGATGGGCAACCGCAAGGCGACGCGGTTCGTCCCGCTCGGTGACGTGCCGGCCGTCGAAGTCGGGCGCTTGACAGCACACCAACTGCTTTTTAACTCACCGTCTGGTTTTTGTGAGAACTTGGGCTGCGGAAATGCTACAGACGACAGCCAACAGAACCGAAGAAGCGCTTGGGAATTTCACGGAAGTAAAGAATACAAATACCCAGCAGTTTCTCCTTGAAGCCAGTCGTCAAACAGCCTCACTCGACAGTCCGCATTCCCATTACCGACCGCAATTGTTACAAATTAGAGTGTACTCCTAACTTTCCGCACGCGCGATCCACTATGCAACAGGTTCTTTTCCACATTCCGTTCACGGCGTCGCTCTTTGGCCCCGATGGGGTGCCACTGTACGGCTTCGGGGCGATGCTCTTCCTGGTCTTCGTCATCACGGCGATGATCTGGGGGCCGATCCGTCTACCGGCCGTGGGCGTGCCGAAGGAAAAAGTCCAAGACATTGCCATTGTGCTCTTTTTGACGGGTATCATCGGTGCTCGCATCGTCTACATGTGGCAGTATTCCAGGAACTTCCCCGATAAATCGTTATGGGAACTGGCGAAATCGTTCGTGAAAATCTGGGAAGGTGGTATTGTCTTTTACGGCTCCGTGGCCGGTGGACTCCTCGGTTATTTTGTGTTCTACCGGCTCGTGTTGCGGAAGTTTCAAATTTCCACGCCCCGGATCGCCGACGCCATTGCTCCCCTCTTGGCCATCGGCTTGGCTGTCGGCCGCATTGGCTGTTACTTAAATGGTTGCTGCTGGGGCCAAGTGGCCTGCCAAGAGTGTCAGACGGTGCCACTCCCGACACTGGGCGAGTTTCCCCTGCTTTCGGCGCACGCTCGGAGTCAGCTCGTCGATCCGTTCCGATCCAAAGAGCAAGGGAATTTACCCTCCGGGGACGACGACCAACATTTACCGCAAATTCACGGGTTGCAAACGTCGACCGGCTTCACCTTGAAACCGGCCATCTCGGCTTCGCGTGATCCGTCTGCCGATCCACGTTCCGTTATCGCAGCATTGGAGCGAGGGTCCGCAGCCGCCAAGTCTGGGTTGGCCCCCAACGATTTGATCGTCGGTATCAACGGTGAACCGAATCGAATCGTCGTCGTTCTGACTGGACAAGCCGAGGCCGTGGCGGCTGCGCTGAAACGCGCACTGGAACTCGGCGGCGTGGGTCTCGGCGATTCGGCCGATTCGTATGCAGTCGCCACCCGGGTGACCTTCGATACGGTCGAGAGCTACCGCAAGGCACTGAGTGCGGTACTCGACAATGACAAAACGGTGATGGTCAGCGCCCACGATCAACTCTGGGATTTGGTCAAAACGGATTGGCCGCGCGGGCAGAAACGATTGAATTTGACCGTGCAACGTGGAACCGTCACCGCCGAAATTAAATTCACGCCGAAGACGGTAACTTTTTATCCCACTCAACTGTACGAGACCATCAGCATGGTGCTGATCACGCTGTTGCTCGTGGCGTTCCAACCCTTTCGTCGACACCACGGCCAGGTCATGGTGCTGCTGATGTTGACCTACGGCGTTCACCGATTCCTCAATGAAGCGATCCGCATCGAGCCGACGTATTCGTTGGGCCTAACGCTGTCGCAGTGGATCAGTGTCGGCATTATTTTAACGGGTGTACTTTTGGAACTCTACTTGCGAAAGACGCAGACCAAACTCCCCGCTGGCTTGCAACCTTTGAGGAAGGTGGTCGCGTGAGCGCCGCGGTTCACTTCAAATCGACTTGTGCCGCGTTGAGGACTTCCCCGGTGGCGTCATCTTGGATGAACGCCACGACTTTCAGCGATTGCAGAGAAAGTGGCCGATCGGAACGGGGGAAGGGGCTTTCGTTCTTGGCGAAATCGTCGAGGTATTTCACCAACTTGCCTTTCAATTCTTTGGGGTTCACCGTCACGCTCTGCTCTTGCGACTTTTTGGTGAGGGCAAACCCTTTTTGGCCTCCTGGCATCGCTCGCACCACGCGTTGGTGGTAGCGGACGCCATTGCCACCGGAGTAGCGTACCCGCTCTTCGATCAACGCGAAACGGAGCATGATCTTCTCACCCGGTTTCTCAAGATCGCTGACGATTCCTTTCACACTGTAACCTTTGTCGTCCTTGATCATCGAGAGGGCCAGCTTCGCCAGTGGGGCTTTTTCCAACGCATCGTCGATGGCGGTACGGAACTCGGCGTATTTCTTCTTCGATGCATCGATCCGACCGCCGCCTTCACCGACGGGAGTTCCATTGAGCAAAAGGGTCGGTGCTCCACCGATCTTTTTTTGATACTGCTCGGCCCGTTCCATCCCGTCCGGGCTGGTCAAAGGGTCGGGGCTGGGCACGTGGAAATGGTACTGCAAAAAGATCACGTCGGATGGCTTGTACGTTTTTAATAGACCATCGAACGCGACATCGACTGCCACGCAGGGAGGGCACTCGGCCCCGGTGAACAGCTCCACGAGTGCCACACGGTCACTTTTCGCTTTGCGACCTTTGAACTCGGGTGTCTCGAATTTCAGAACAGTTTTCTCGTAGTCCACTGCATCGCGGGTTTCGAGTTTGCCGACCATGGCCGTGTATTTTTTGACCTCTTCGGCCTTGCCCGATTTAGCGAGGACTTTGCTGAGCGTTTCGTAAACTCCCATTTGCAGGGCGACTGGATCGGACTCGGCAATCATGCGTTCGGCCCGGCGTGCTTGGGCGAGGGCGACTTCGGCGAAACCCTCTTGGTCAGCAAATGTTTCCGCGAGCCGCAGGGCGACAATCCGTTCCCAACGTGAGCCGTAGGTCGTCGCCGATTTCGCCAATTTGTCAGCGATTCCCCGAACGTCTTCGAGTTTCAATTTCTTTTCGGCGGCTTGGCCGGCCAGTGTGAATCCCGCTTCAAACAGCGTGCTTCCCGAGTCTTGTTGGGCGAAGTCTTCACGGGCCAACTCGAACGGATCGTTGATCTTTTTCAGCTTCGACGGGTAGAGTTCCACGAGTTTCGCCGGCGCACCCTGTTGAATCATCGAGCCGATGAGTTTTTTCCCATCCTTGGACACGACACCGTCGAAGTTCAAAAACTCGCGGCCTTGGATTTCCAGGATAAACACGACACTGTCACCATTCACGGCCAGCGATGTGATCTTTGGCTCGACGTCGATTGGTACCGAGGAGCCGATGTAATCTCCGACCCATTTCTTGTCCGATTCCGTGAACAATAGCAACATCGTGAGGGACGTCTCTCGTTGGGTGAATCGATACTTCCAACTGCCGGCCGGAACGCCGTCAGCGCGAGCAATTGGGGCTGCGAGACCAGCGAGGAGGGCCACGAAAACCCATTGGAATAGCAATCGCATTGAGAAGTCCTAAAGACAAGGATTTGAGTAAATGTAACCGAAGTCGGGCGGTGATTCAAAGTCGGTAGCCCAAATTCCGCAATTGTGTTTGCAAGCTGTCCGTCCAAGGGTAAATGCTGGGGTGAATCAACGGATGCGTCGAACTATTGACCGCCTCGAAACCGGGCGAGCGGGGCAACCCGGCAATGCTGAATAAGAGGTTATCGCGGCTCACGAGCGGCAGTAAATACGTTCCGGTACCGGGAAAACCTTTGTCCGGCACCACCGACTGCGGCAAGTTGGTGACTTCGATTTCGGAACCTTCGGAAGGGCCTGATTCACCGATTCGCTTCACGATCTTCACTTTGCTCTGCGGTTTCCCATCGGCGTCGGCCGTGACTTCCGCCGCGACCAACATGGTCGCTTCCGCCAATTGTGCCCGCGACAGGGGATCGACTTTTCCTTTGTCCATCACGGTCAAGGCCAACCAAATCATCCAGCCGAGAAAGAGTGTCGCTACGACGACCAAACGGATCCGTGCCCCGATCATGATTTGCCCTTGCCCGGCTTATGCGCAACCGTGGTCAGTTCGAAACCGTCACGCAGGACTTTTTCGATGTCGAAGAGTTCGTGGAAATCTTCGGGATCGTCGCGCTCCGACTTACTCAGCCGCTCGCTGCGGATGAGGTTGAAAACGATGTTGCCCATGTCGTCGGTTTTGTGAATGTTCCAATGCCGAAACACCACGGGGGCCATCATGCCGAATTCGAGGACAGCCATTTCGCAGGCTCCGCGCAGCAACTCGCCCCCACTGACGTGGTAATCGGTTTGCGGATCGTCTTCCTCACGGGGTGTTCGTTGCAGCAGATCTTGCGTGAACGACACCGCTTCGCAAAGGAATTCGTACGCTTCGTACGGATATCGCGGATCTTTCCGGATGAGTTCGTACAACTTCTGTTCCACCATGGACTCTCCGGGCGACTACAACTTCGTCAACACATCGTCGGCCAGCACCGGTTGCCTCCGGCCATCTTCAAATTCTACCAGCAACCGCCGGGCGAGGATTTCTTGAGCGAGAACTTTCCCTTGGCCGTTCTTCGTGAGTACCCGCGACCCGACCGGCGGCAGTTCCATTTGGTGGGCTTCGTACACATCTTGCTCGAACCGCAGACAACATTTCAAGCGGCCACAGCGGCCAGAAATCTTATTCGGGTCGAGCGTCGATTTCTGGAGTTTCGCCATCCGCATCGACACCGGCGGCATCACGATCATAAACGAATTGCAGCAGACGGGCTGGCCGCAGTCGCCGTAGTCGGCCAGCAGCTTGGCTTCGTCACGCACACCGATCTGGCGGAGTTCGATTCGGGCGTGGAACTCACGGGCCATGCTTTTGACGAGTTCGCGGAAGTCGATGCGGATTTCCGAGAGGAAATAGAAGATCACCCGCTCGCCACCAAAGAGATGCTCGACGTCGGCAATCTGCATCGCGAGGTGATGCTGCTTGACGAGATCCGAAGCAATCGTGTACTCGCGCTTCTGGGCTTCGACGATGTGAAGCATCTGCTGCCGATCCGTTTCGGTCGCGGCACGCAGAATTTGTCCGTGCGTCGGATCGGGAATGACGGCGATCGTCTGCGGTGTGGCCAAACAGAGTACCGTGCCGACCTCTTGGCCTCGCTCGGTTTTGAGGATCACTGTCTCGCCACGGGCGAAACCGGCTTGCGACATCGTGGTGTAATCCCCGACGTAGCGCATCGATCCATGACGTACGAGGTACGACGTGGTGGTGGGGAGTTTCGGGGTGGCGAGTTTCTGGATCATAGTTTGGCTATCATGGCCGATCATCGTCACACATGCAATTCGACAATGTCCTTTTCTCGCAAGATATGATCTCGACCGACAGTTTGCCCGTCGAATGCCCCCGAACCCCAGATGCGGGCCGACTTCACCGTTTCTTCCAAGTCGTTGTGGACGCAGCCGGCGAACTCCGAAACCGTGCTACCGATTGGGCAGGTGAACGGTGCGGCCATGTCCGCCGATTTACCGGGCTGTTTCGTGTAAATGCGCAGCACCTTCAGTGAATCGAAGATCGCTTTCCGCAACTCGGGCAGGCCTTCGCCATTCTCGGCAGAGATGATGTGCAGCGGAAACCGATTGCCGATCCACTCGTGTGCCATCTCCAAGCGGATGTCGGCCGCTTCGTCATCGCGCTTGGTCGCCACCAAAATTGTCCGCAAATAGTAGATGGTCGGGTCATCGTCGTCCGGCAGCTCCGGCACGAGCATCCGCTTGGCGGTCTTCAACCGATCGAGCGTCGCCTGCGTTGCGGCAGTGCCATCGTCGTCGGCAAGATCGAGAAACAGCACGGCCGCATCTGCCGAGCGAGTGAGGTCGGTGATAAACGGTTCATACGCGTCTGGAGTGATCGGTGGCAGATCGATCAATTGAACGCGGACATCCTCAAAGTCCATCATCCCGGGAATCGGTTCGCGTGTTGTGAATGGGTATGGGGCAATCGTCGGCAAGGCCTTGGTGAGTTTCGATAACAGCGTCGATTTACCGGCGTTTGGAGGCCCAAGCAGCACCACTTGACCGGCGCCTTGCTTAGAGAATTTGAAGGTGCCCGGTGCAGCTTTCTTCGGCCCCGAACTCTCTTGTTCAATCTGATCGTTCAGCTCGCTGATCTTGCACTTCAGCACCACTTGCACTTTCTCACTTGCTTTGTGCTTCGGTAGCAACACCCACATCTCGCGCAGTGCCACGAGTTTATCTTCGGCAGTTTTAGCCTTCTTGTACCGTGCGTCAGCGTCGTGGTAATGCGGGGGCAGGTTGACCGCCATCGGGTGTTGGCTCCAGAAGTTTGGCTTGTGAGGCTCATTGTGCGAACAGGGGCGGTGTCTGTCTATCGTCGCCTCACGCATACTTCTTTGCTTCGGCGTCGAACATCCCTTTCAACTTATTCGCGGCTGCGTCAAAGGCGTTCCCATCCTTCCAAGTGGTGCGCGGTTGCAACACGGTATCAGGAACCCCGGCGCACTTGGTCGGGACGCTCAGTCCCAAAATGGGGTCGGTGGTGAACTCGGCACCGTCGAATTCACCAGTCATGGCCGCTTTGAGCAGCGCCCGAGTCCACGCCAACTTCATGCGAGCACCGACGCCGACACCACCGCCACTCCAACCCGTATTCACGAGGTAGACCGGCACACCGAAACGGGTCATCCGTTCTTTCAACATGTTCCCATAGATCTTCGGAGGCAATGGCATGAACGGTGCGCCGAAACACGTGCTGAAGGTCGCCATCGGCTCCGTGATCCCGGTTTCGGTGCCGGCGAGCTTGGCAGTGTAACCGCACAAAAAGTGCTGCATGGCTTGGTCGGGTGTCAGTTTCGCAATAGGCGGGAGCACGCCGAAAGCGTCGCACGTCAAGAAGAAGATCGTCTTCGGGTGGCCACCCTTTCCGGACAGTTCGCAGTTCGGTATGAAATCGACCGGGTAAGCGGCACGGGTGTTCTCGGTGATGAGTTCGCTGTCGAAATCGGCGACGCGGGTGATCGGGTCGACCGGTACATTTTCCAGCACGCTACCGAAGCGGATGGCGTCCCAAATTTGCGGTTCGCCGACCTTGGACAATCGGATCGT
>JAYSYJ010000044.1:0-21242 GCA_043727675.1 Fimbriiglobus sp. | reverse complement strand
GTTCCCAATTCAGTTGGCTGATGCGGGACGATTTGACATCGAAACTGCCGTTGGCCTTCACGGTGGCTTTTGTCGCCGCTCCCAATTCGACCCCTTCCGCGAGGCCGGCAATCGTGAACTTGGCAATACCGGCTTCGACGGAAACCAACGTGCCTACGAGTTCGTTCTTGGTAATCCCTTCGAACTGACACGCGTGTTGCACCGCTTCGCTCGCCAGCGTCCACGTTTCGCCCGGTTTCAGCTCCTTGTTCGGCAACAATCCCGCGAGCACCATCGTGTCGAAGTGCTCGGCAATCAGTTCCAACTCTTCCCGAAACAACGGCCCGAGTGGACTATAATGCACGGTACCCGATTCGGTGCGACCGGCGACGGTCACCCGGCGATCGTCCGCGAGTTCGCGTGCCGATTTCTCGCCGGACACGACCGAATTCGACTTCGCGATTTCGTAATGACGGATCACTTTGCCCGCGCCACCGCGCGAGTCGGCCGTTTCGATGCGTTCGACGAAGCGATGGCTCGCCGATGCCTTCAACGGCAATGCGTCCGGCTTGCCGTTGCGTTCGACTTTCAGCTTCCCGGTCACCGTCAATTCCAGCTCGTAGCGGTGATACTCGCCCGGTTGCAAGTCTTCGCCCAGCTTGACGTTCTGAGCGTAGCACGGCGTTGCCAACGCGCAGCCACAGAGCACCGCGAAAAGAAATCGAACCATCACATATCCCCACAACAGCGTGTCCGCAGTTTGGGGGTGATAGCGTGACAAGGGGATCAGCGTCAATGCCGGTGTCCGGCGCTCCGTAGGATCGGTGCGACAAAGATTCTTGGAGCATTGGGAATTGTTTCTGGTACTCAACCCTGGGTAGATCCGGCGTCACGCAGGATTATGGGTCGAGACGGCGACTCGTGACTGCCGTCAATCTATGCCGCTTGGCGGCTGGGTTGAACTGCTTCTTCGCCGGTATGGAGATCGACCAAGTCGTGGACGGTGCCGGTGACCAGGGGCGCACTGAAATGCGACGATGCCGGGGAAATGAGCATCGGCAACCCGGACGTCGGGGCCAGCATGGTCGCAATCACCCGGGCATCGACGGTGGAACCGGGCACGGCGCTCAGTCGAAATCGCTTCAGAATCGTTGGCAGCGTCGTTTTGATGGTCATCATCGCCAGCGACGAGCCGATGCACAATCGCGGTCCGGAGGCGAACGGAATGTACGAATACGGCGCCGGAGACAGCGTCTCCCAGCGTTGCGGCAGGAAGCGGTCCGGTTCCGGGAACAGCTCCGGAATGCGGTGTGAAATCAGAGGACTGAAGATCACCACCGACCCTTTGCGCAACTCCAATGGCCCGAGTTGCACCGGTTCGGCCGTGATGCGTTGGGAGTACGCCGATGCGGAGAGCAACCGCATACTCTCCTTCAACACCCGATTCAACAGCGGCATTTGCTCCAACTGTTCCAGCGTCGGCGAACTTCCATCGAATGTCCCGTGAATTTCCGCAGCCAACTCCGCAGCCACTTGCGGATGTTGCGACAGCAAGAACAAAGCCCAGGTCAGCGTGTGTGAAGTCGTCAGGTGGGCCGCCCCGAACAGCACGGCCGATTGGCCGATGAGTTCGCCGTCGGTCATTCCGTTGCCGTTTTCGTCGCGGCCTTGCAACAGTAGCGACAACACATCGCTGCCCGGTGGAGTCGAACGCCGCACGTCGATCATCTGGCGGATGCGGGCTTCGAGCGCGTCGGCGTGCTCCAACAACAACCCGTATGAATCGGTGATTTCCGGATCGGAGACGAACGCACCCATGCCGACTTCGTGGTTCAACGTCACCCAGCGTTCCGTGGCGTGGCCGATTTCGTACGCCAACTCGTGCTGGTCGAATCCGAAGAGCAAGCTGCTGGTCACCCGCAGCATGTACTCGTTCATTTCCACAGACATGTCGCGGGTTTCCCCGGCCTTCCACTCCCACACCATCTGCCGTGCCAAATCGGCGATCCCCTCTTGGTAGCTCGCGATCATACTTTTCTGAAACGGAGCCGCGACCATGCGACGATGCCGCTTGTGATCGTCGCCGTTCATATTCAGCAAGCCGGAGGTGAGTCGGCGCTGGGCCGAGTTCCGTGGCCCCCGGATCGGGAAGAACCGGGAGTGGAACGTCTGCGGGTCGCTCAGCACTTGATGATTGAACTTCGGCCCGAAAACAAAAGCGAGCTGCTGGCCGTTCTCTTCGAGCGCAGCCACCTCACCGTGGGTCTCGTAGAGGTCGCGCATGCAGCGTGCGGAATCGGCGGGAAAATCGAGGAGCCGGCCACGCGTGATCGGGAGGCGGTTCGGGCCGGTCGAGTCGTCGAGCATGCCCGTGACAGTTCGCATATCCACCCTTCAGCCAAGTCGCCTGATGTCTTACTCTTATCGGTTGCTCGTCAATCGCAATTGAGAGTAGAGCCGCCGTCGGAACAGCATGAAGAAATCGAAGTGGGATGGCGTCGAATGTGCCGATTTTAACGATTGTGTGAGATTGCTGGATTGCACCGTACCATCGGATGGCTTGCGTGGGCGATTCAATCGGTACGGGTGGTATTTTCGAGGTGTTCCAACCGAATTCTTCAGTACGCCCGGAAATGGACTTCCGGGTTACCTCTCTCACCCGCTCAGTTGCCACGGAAGGTACTTTCACCATGAAACGGATCGTCGGACTCACATTATCGGGCATCTTCCTGACGGGTGCCCTGGCTCACGCCCAAGCCCCGATCGTCAAGCTCGGCACGAGTGACGCCCCTCTGACTTTGAATGTCAAAGTCCAAGCGGTTCCAGTGCCGATGCCGATGCCGCTTCCAACATCCTTGCCGATGCCGATGCCACCGGCGGCTTCATCGGCACCGATGGCCCCCGCAGTCGAAGCACCTAAAGTGGAAGAGCCAAAAGCCGAAGAAGAGAAGAAGCCGGAAGATAAGTTCCTGTTGCAGAAGTTGCTCGAAAGCAGCCCGGCCGGTCAAACTCTGGCCGGCAACGGCTGGAAGATCTATGGCTGGACACAAGGCAGCTTCACGACGGGTTCGGTCCGACGGAGTTCTTTGCCTGTGCCGTTCACCGACCGGATCAATCAGTTCTCTTTGAACCAGAACTGGCTCCACGTCGAAAAGAGCATCGATACCAGCAAGAAAGAAGTCCAACTCGGCGGCACCGTCGATATGCTGCTGCCGGGGACGGATTACCGATTCACGCCGGCCCGAGGATTGCTGGATCAACGGCAACAACGTGGTGAAACTTACGGGATCGACCTGTATCAGGCTTACGTCGATGTTTTCCTGCCGAACCTCGGTGGCCAGGGCACGACGCTCCGAGTCGGGAAGTTCAACACCGCCCACTCGGTGGAAGTGGTGCAGGCCATTAGCAGCCCGTTCATCTCACGCTCGTATCTCTTTCAATACAACCCGTTCACCCACACGGGTGTCGAGGCGCTGACCCAGATCAACGATGACTGGAGCATGATCAACGGTCTCGTCTTGGGCAACGATAATTTCTTCGGAAATACTGCGCGGGCGACTTACATCGGCCAGTTGAAGTGGGCTCCGAAAGACGGAAAAACATCGGTCGCCGGCTTCGTTTCGGTCACGCGGCCGAGCTTCGACACCGAGCAGAGATTCGCCTTCTACAACGTCTACAACTTGCAGCTCACCCACAAGCTCACCGACAAACTCACGTATCTCGCCGATGCGAGCTATTCGCATCTCGACAACGCACCCGGGATCGGCTTCGCAGAATGGTACGGCTTGACCAACTACCTACTTTACGATGTGAACGACAAGATCCAGACCAAGCTCCGCGTCGAAACCTTCGAAGACCAGCAGGGCTTCCGAACCGGTACCAAAGGACTGTACACCGCCGTGTCCGCCGGCGTGACGTGGAAGCCGAAACCGTGGTTGTACGTCATGCCGGAAATCCGCTATGACCACAACACGAGCAATCCGGGGCCATTCGAAGGCAACCGCGACATGTTCACCGCGACCATCGGAGCTATTCTGCGCTACTAAAAATGCTGTTGGAAATGTATTTCAATTGAGCTTGAGAACTCGGGATCATTCGCCAAAGGGATTGTGTCAAGCAATCCCTTTGGCGAATGATCCCGAGTTCTCAAGTTTTTTACCGTGCCGGTGAAGCAATGGCACCAGAAACAGGCATCGCTGCCCGGTCAAAAAATTCGTAACCCACAGCAGACTCCCTACATTTCCGCGCAAATTTGCGTACTATCGTTGTGTCGGTGTCCAGTTGGATATACCCGGTTCCCCATTGCATTGGCCCCATGCGTTACAACCGCGTTTACCTCGAATCGCTCGGTTACGAAATTGCCCCTGTCGTCGTGACAACGGCGGATTTGGAAAAACGCATTCAGCCGTTCCTGAACGCCCATGGATTCCCGCCACCGAAATTAGAATTGCTGACGGGGATTACCGAGCGACGTTGGTGGGCACCCAACGACCGCCTCTCGCGTGGGGCGACCGTGGCCGCCGAGCATGCCCTGCGGCAATCGAGTATCCACCCCCGTGATATTGGCACCCTGATCTACGCCGGGGTCTGCCGGGAACAGTACGAACCGGCCACAGCTTGCGCCGTAGCCAACAACTTAGGGCTGAAGCCGAGCACGCTGATGGACATCAGCAACGCTTGCTTGGGCGTGCTCAACGGCATCGTCCAGGTGGCGAATCAGATTGAACTCGGGCAGGTGAAGGCCGGCCTCGTGGTGTCGTGTGAGAGTGCCCGCGAGATCAACGATGCCACCATCGACCGCTTAAATTCCACCGGGGCCAGCATGACCCGGGCGGACGCCGAGGCCCTGTACCGCGAATGCTTGGCCACGCTCACCGGTGGCAGCGGGGCCGTGGCCGTGCTGGTGGCGTCAGCCGATGTTGTCAAACACAAACGCCGCCGGCTCGTCGGGGGGAGTTCGATGAGCGCCCCGGAACACAACGCCCTGTGCAGTTGGGGCGTCCAATCGGTGCAAGAGACGGCTGTCGGACGGTTCCTCACCAGTACAGTCCCCAGTAAAATTGAATCGGTGGTCGGCCCGAAGGTGGCCGGAATCGTCCAGTGGGGCATCGACACCGGCTTGCACACGCTCGGCCATGGTGCCAAGACGTTCGATGTCGGCTTGAAGCATTTGAAGCTCCCGTTCATGACGACGCACGCCGGGGATGTCCTGCGGTACGGGGTCGATCTCGCCAAGATGACTTGGCGGACGTTTCTCGAAAAACTCGGCCTGAACGCGTCTCAAATCGACAAAGTGATCTGCCATCAAGTCGGGTCGAGTAACCGCGAGGCGGTGATGCGAACCCTCGGCATCGACCGCGCTAAGGACTACAACACCTACGAATACCTCGGCAACATCGGCACGGTCTCGCTGCCCCTCACAGCCGCACTCGCCGACGAACGCGAATTCCTGCTCCCGGGTGACAAAGTCGGCTTCCTCGGCATCGGCAGCGGCTTGAACTGCATGATGCTCGGGTTCGAGTGGTGAATCGGCCTTGCGGCCGGGGTGAGCAAAATTCTTTGCGAATTTCACAATCATATACGAGGAAGCACGCATGCTCGACGAGAAGCCTACGAACGGTTCAAGCCTATCGGTCGGATCCATGAACAGTTCGGTCATACAGCAGAATAGCCCGGGGGCCGTGGCCTCAATCAGGGTTGTCTCAGCTGAGGAAATAGTTCAGGTCGGAGCCATTCTCCAGCAAGTGTCTGTGTTGGTAGACTTACTACCTTTTGCTCAAGCCGAACGGGAGGAGATGAGGGAGGACATCGGCACCGCCGAAGCTCAGCTCAGAGCAAAAAAGCCGAAGGCGGGCATCCTCTCAACATGCCTGAAGTCGCTACTGTCAAAGTTGACGACAGCGGCAGTCGCTCCTCTCGCCACTGAAGTGGCATCTGGCGTACATGCAGCAATTGAAGGGATTACTGCCCTACTCGGGAGTATGTAACCATGCCGCTCGTCATTGAATTGCAGCAACTCGCTTTGGATCATAAAAACGACCTCTCTGACCTTTTGAGGAAGGCTTATGCCGTCGCATTCAAGTTAAATCTGCGGGGATTCAAGACTTGGACCGAATGCGAAATGAATGGGTACATCAACAAGAAGATGCCGCCGTACAGGCAGATCCAGGGGCGTGTGGTCTGCCAGAATCCGTATCACGGTTGGATTCCGTTCATCTGCATCGGTGACCCGCAACTTCAAAATGCTCTTTCTTTCCAGTGGCTAAACACGCCTGTTGGCGTCATCCAAGAGTTCTTGCAGAATAACCACGACGGCAACTCGATAATTAACTACTCGGTCGACCTCGAAGATCGGTTGATGCTTCGCATGGTTATTCCGCTGCGTCCGGCTTTGGAAGTCCCCCGATCGGCATATGTTGCAATTCTCGATAAAGTGCGCAACACGATCCTTAACTGGAGCCTACGGCTGGAAGCGGATGGCATTCTCGGTGACGGCATGACCTTCACCACTAAAGAAAAGCGGACGGCCTCAGAGAAGGAGAATGAACTTCGTCCGGTCGTAACACTAAATGTCACGAACAACGTGGTTGCCGTGGGTGCAATGGATGAGTCGGCTGTCCAACAGTCTAGCCCGCGGGGTGAGGTCTATTTCGACCCCGATTCGGACGGCCAAGATTGCGACTGATACGCTTTCGAGTTTGCTTAACACCAAGTTCAGTTGTCAAGCAATATTTCACAGTTGAAACGGAAGGCGAAGAGCCTGCGAAAAACGGAACAGACTCCCGATGCCCCCGACTCCAGATACCAATCTCTACCCCTTCTCCCCCAAGCGATTCGGTCGCATGAGTTACCTCGATGAAGGTGCCGGCGAGCCGGTGGTCATGCTGCATGGCAACCCGACTTGGAGCTACTATTACCGCAACCTCGTGTTGGCCCTGCGTGGCGAATACCGCTGCATTGTGCCCGATCACATCGGCTGCGGGCTTTCCGATAAACCGACGGCGGCGGAATACGACTTCAGCTTGAAGAGCCGCATCGATGATTTAGAGACGCTGATCGAATCGTTGAAACTGACTGCGAAGATGACGCTCGTCGTCCAGGATTGGGGCGGGATGATCGGCATGGGCTACGCCGCCCGGCACCCCGACCGCATCCGCCGCATCGTCGCCACGAACACCGGCTGCACGCGCTTGCCGAAGTCTAAGGGATTCCCTCATAGCCTCTGGCTCGGACGGAACACGTGGCTCGGAGCCTGGCTGATTCTGAGGCGCAATACATTCTGCAAAGCGGCCGCGAGCTGGTGCGTGACGCGCCAGCCGCTCCCCGCCGACGTGCGAGCAATGTACCTGAAACCCTACGACACCCCGGCCCACCGCCTCGCTGTTTTGAAGTTTGTACAGACGATCCCGTTGAACCCGACCGATGCTGGCTACGACATCGTAACCGGGGTCGAAGCGTCCGCGCCGAAGTTCGCCACGGTGCCGATGCAGCTGCTCTGGGGCATGAAAGATTTCGTCTTCGACAAGCACTTCCTCGCGGAATGGCAACGCCTCTTCCCACACGCGGAAACGACGACGTGGCCCGACTGCGGCCACTACCTGTTGGAAGACGCCGGCGACGAAGTGATCCCCGCCATCGCCGCATTCTTGAAACGCACATGAGCCGCACCGTCGCCGAACAGTTGGCCGAACGGGCGCGGACGCATCCGCTGCAAGTGGCCCTGCACATTCCGGTCGATTCGGTGCACCGCGTCGGACCGACGGCACATCGGGCCATCACGTTTGAAAAGCTGCACTGGTACTCGGACATGCTCGGGCACGGGCTGGCCTCGCTAGGAATTGTCCCCGGGACTCGCGTCGCACTGATGGTGTCACCGGGCTTCGATTTTTTCGCATCGACATTCGCGCTCTTCAAGATCGGTGCGATTCCTGTATTGATCGATCCCGGTATGGGGCTCAAAAATGTTGGAAAATGCCTCGCTCAAGCGGAGCCCGAGGCATTCATCGGTTCGACCAAAGCCAATCTGGCACGGCGGCTGTTCGGGTGGGGAAAGGCGAGTGTGCGGATCACGGTGAATGCCGGAACGTGGCGTTTTTTCTGCACGCGAGCCACGGACGAACTCTGCAAAGGGGCGGCATTCCTGCTTTCGGAGACAACGGACGCGAAACCGTTCCCGCCCACAATCGCTAATTCCCTTTGCGCCATCCTGTTCACCAGCGGTAGCACCGGCATCGCCAAGGGTGTCGAATACACCCACGCGATCTTCTCGGCGCAAATCGAATTGCTGAAGGCGACCTATGGCATCGAACCGGGCGAGATCGACTTCTGCACATTTCCACTCTTCGCACTTTTCGGCGCCGCCCTCGGCATGACTTGCGTCATCCCGATCATGGACGCGTCCTGCCCGGCCACCATCGATCCGGCCAAAGTCCGCGGCCAGCTCCGCCAATTCCGCTGCACCAATTTGTTCGGTTCACCGGCCGTGTTGAAGCGGTTGGCCAGCGATCCCGCCGCCGACCCCGCCGACTACGCCAGCATCCGCCGGGTGATCAGTGCCGGTGCCCCGGCCACCCCCGCCGTGCTGGTAGCGTTCACGAAGTTGCTGCCCGCGGGAGTGCCGATTTATACTCCGTACGGGGCGACGGAATGCTTGCCCGTGGCCAATATTTCCAGTGTGGAAATCTTGAACGAAACTCGAGCGATGACGGAACAAGGTCGCGGGGTGTGCGTCGGTAAGCCGGTGGCGGGCATTGAAGTGATGGTGATCCCGATCACGGATGGGGTGATTGCCGAACTGGATTTTCCGAGCCTGGAGCGCGAGCGACGGGGCGAATTGGGCGCTGTCGCTCGCGCTCCAGGCTCTGAAGGAATCGAGATCGGTGAATTGGGCACTGTCGCTGGCGCTTCAGGCTCGGAAGGGATTGAGATCGGTGAATTCGTAGTCCGTGGCCCCGTGGTCACACCGCGTTACTTTCGCAATCCGCAGGCCACGGCGCTGGCGAAGATCCACGACCCGACCACCGGCGAAACCCTGCACCGCATGGGGGACGTGGGGTACATCGACGAGCAGGGCCGCCTGTGGTTCTGCGGCCGCAAGAGCCACCGCGTGGTGACGGAACAGGGCACGCTATTCACGGATAGGGTGGAACCGGTGTTCAATACGGTCGACGGTGTGGTGCGTACGGCGCTGGTCGGGGTGCAATCGGATGGATGTACCACGTTGCCGGTGCTCTGCGTGGAAACTCCCCATAAGCTCGGTAATCGGAAGTGGTTCGACCTCACGAACCGACTGAGGCGTAAGGCCGAACTCGACCCACAAACGGCCATCATTGAATTGTTCCTGCAATACCCCGGCACATTCCCCGTGGATGTCCGGCACAACTCCAAAATCTTCCGCGAGAAGCTCGCCGTCTGGGCCGACAAACAACTCGGCCCCAAGTGGAAAGGTGGCCCGGCGTGAAAGTCCTCGTCACCGGCGGTGGCGGCTTCCTCGGCGGGGCCATTGTTCGCAAATTGTTGGCCCGCGGGGATACGGTGCGCTCCTTCACCCGTTCGGCGTACCCGTGGTTGGCGGAACTCGGTGTCGAACAAGTCCACGGCAATCTCGATCATCTCCCGGATGTGCAAACCGCCGTGGCGGGGTGCGAGGTTGTCTACCACGTTGCCGCCAAAGCGGGAATTTGGGGCCGCTACGCCGACTTCTATGCCACCAATGTGCTTGGCACGAAGAACGTCATTGCGGCCTGCCAATTCGCCGGTGTCAATCGGTTGATTTACACGAGCACGCCGAGTGTGGTTCATACGGGTGGCGACTTAGAAGGAGCCACCGAAACCCTGCCATACGCGACCCAATTCTTGGCGCATTACCCGGCGACGAAAGCGATTGCGGAACAAGCGGTTCTCGCGGCGAATAGTGCCGAACTGAACACCGTGGCCCTGCGGCCGCACCTTATTTGGGGGCCGGGAGACCCGCACCTGATTCCACGTGTGCTGGCACGCGCCAAAACCGGCAAACTCCGGCGCATCGGCACGCGGCCTGTGAAAGTGGATGTGACGTATGTCGACAACGCCGCCGATGCCCATTTGCTGGCGGCGGATCGCATCGCAAATTGTGCCGGCAAGGCCTATTTCATCAGCAACGATGAACCGCTGCTACTGTGGGATTTTTTGAATCGTATCCTCGTCGGTGCCGGGTTGGAACTGGTCACTCGCTCGATCCCCCTCGGTGTTGCTAAGGCCGGGGCGTTCGCGCTCGAAAAAGTCTATCGTTTGTTGCGGCTCCGAGCCGAACCACCGACCACCCGCTTCGTGGTGTCGCAGCTTTCCACCAGCCATTGGTACGACATTTCGGCAGCCAAGCGCGACTTGGGTTACACCCCGATTGTGAGCATGGAAGAAGGGCTGAAGAGATTGACGGCGTCGTTGTGTTCCGGCTCACCTTCATTTCCCACCTGACCCCGCGTACTATGCCGGTATGCTCCGTGAACTCTCCGTCCAAAATCTGGCCCTCATCGAAGATGTCCGTGTCGAACTCTACGCGGGGTTTTGCGCCTGGACGGGCGAAACCGGTGCCGGCAAGTCGCTTTTGCTCGGCGCCATCGGCCTGCTGCTCGGTGAACGCGGCAGTGCCGAACTGATCCGGGCGGGCCAAGACGAACTCCGGGTCACCGGTCGTTTCGACCTCTCGCGGCCCGAGCAAAAGCAAGCCGCCGAGGAGATGTTACAAACGTCCTTGGAAGACGACGAACTCATCTTGACTCGTCGTTTGGGGAGGTCGGGGCGCAGTTCTGCGCTGGTGAACGAAGCCCCCGTTTCGGTGGCGACATTGCGCAAACTCGGGGAAATGCTGGTCGATGTCCACGGTCAGCGCGAAAGCTACTCGCTGCTCCAACCGGCGTATCAACTCGAATTACTCGATGCATTCGGCAAACTTTCCGATGTGCGAATGACTTACGCCAAAGCAGCCGACACGGTGCGTGGTTTGCGGCAACGGCATAAGCAATTGGTGGCGAACCGCCTCACCCGTCAGCGTGAGTTGGCCCTGCTGCGATTCGAACGCGATGAACTCGTCGCCGCGAATTTGGTGAAGGGCGAATTCGCCAACATCCAACGCGAACGCGAGAAGTTGTTGAATGCGCAAGAGTTAGCGCGCTTCAACGCCGGTGCGGCCGCGCGGCTCGACGAGGACGAAGGCTCGGTGATGGAGGTACTCGGGAAACTTCTGCGCGAAGCGCAAACGTGGGGCCGACTCGACAAAGAGATCGAAGCCGTGGCCAAACGGCTCGAAGCACTCAAGCCGGAAATCCAAGACATCGCCCAGATGTGCCGCGACCTCAGCGAGAGTTTCGAGGCCGACCCCGAACGGCTCAACACGGTCGAGCGGCGCTTGCAGATGCTCAAGAAACTCGAAGCGAAGTACGCCAAGCCGCACGAAGAATTGATCCACTACCGCGACACACTCGGCACCCAGGAACAGGGCCTCCAACGCCAAGAAGACGACCTCGCCGGTATCGATGCGGCCTTGGCCAAATCGCTTGAAGAATTGGTGGCAGCGGCTGCGATTCTCAGCAAAGCACGCGGCAAAGTGGCCAAGAAACTCGCCGCCGAAGCCCAGAAACACCTCGTCGATTTGGGCATGGCCAACGCCAAGCTCGAAGCTCAACTCGAGTCGGTTCCGCTGGGTGCCGACGACGTACCCGCTTCCGGGTTGGATCATTTGGAACTGATGCTGACGGCGAACCCCGGCGAACCGGCGCGACCGCTGCGCAAAGTGGCCAGCGGTGGGGAAATGTCGCGCACGATGTTGGCGATCAAAACGGTGCTGGCCGCACATGACCCCGTGCGCACTCTGGTGGTGTTCGACGAAATCGACGCCAATGTCGGTGGCCGATTGGGCGACGTTCTCGGTCAAAAACTGGCACTGCTGGGGCAGTCGCATCAGGTGCTCTGCGTCACCCATTTGCCGCAAGTGGCGAGCTACGCCGCGAAACAATGGACGATCCGCAAGACGAGTACGGCGAAGCGGACTTCGACGACGATTGCCCCACTGATGACGGATGCCGACCGTGTGGAAGAGCTGGCCCTCATGCTGCGTGGCGATGCCAAAACCGACACGACGACCAAGGAAGCGAGTGAGATGTTGAAGGCCTCGCAGAAATTGGCGAAGCGTTGACCGGTAAGCCGCCGAGTACAATCACCCCATGATCACACCCGATTTCCTCGCGGTTCGCCGTGAGTCGCTCGTGAAGTATTTGACCCACCACACCGGTGCCGAAGTCCGTTTCGACGACCCCTCACGACACCTCTATTCCACCGACGCCAGCCACTATCGCATCCGTCCGCTCGGAGTGGTGATCCCGCGCACCGTGGCCGATTTGCAAGCGACGGTTCAGATCGCCGCCGAGTTGAACGTGCCGATCACCGCGCGTGGGGGTGGCACCAGTTTATCCGGGCAGAGCATCGGCCCCGGAATCGTGCTCGATTGTTGCAAGTACCTCAACGCCGTGGGTGAAATCGATACTGCGAACAGGAGTGTTACCGTTCAACCCGGTGTCGTTCTCGATCATTTGAACGCGGCACTCGCCGGGCACGGGCTGATGTTCGGCCCCGATGTTGCGACTGCGAACCGGGCCACTCTCGGTGGGATGATCGGCAACAATTCAGCGGGCGCTCGCTCGGTGCTGTTCGGCCAAACAGTCGATCACGTGCGCGGATTGACGGTGATCCTCGCCGACGGATCGATGCCCGAGTTTCACAAACTCAGCGAGTTGGAGCGCGGGGCAAAAGAGGAGTTGGCAACCGGCGAGGGACGCATTTACCGCGAAGTCGGCAAGATCGTCCGTGGCAACGCCGCTGAAATCGACGCTCGTACGCCGAAGATACTGCGCAAGGTCAGTGGCTACAACTTAGCGGGGTTGTTGCCGGCGAATGCGAAGACGCACCCCAATTCCTTGGTTCCGTTGCTCGTCGGCTCTGAGGGGACGCTCGGTGTGGTTGCCGGCGCCGTACTCAATTTGGTGCCACGCCCCAAGCAACGTGGTCTGCTCGTGCCACATTTTGATTCCTTAGCAAACGCTTTGAACGCCGTGTCGATCTGTCTCGAATCGCAGCCGTCGGCCGTCGAATTGATGGACGCCATGTTGATCGACCTGGCCCGCACCCAACGCTCGCTCAGTCGGACGATGGCCGCGATTCACGGGCGACCAGCGGCACTGTTGATGGTGGAATTCTTCGGGGATACCGTCGCGGAAGTTGAAGACTTGGTGGACAAACTGGCGAAGCGGTTGACCGGGATCCGTGGCCTCACCGCGGCCGTGCGCGCCACCGATCCCGCGCTGCGCGATCCCCTCTGGAGCCTGCGAAGTGCCGCGGTGCCGCTGCTGTACGGGATACTTGGCGATGGCAAACCGATCACGTTTGTGGAAGATTGCGCGGTCGCCCCGGAGCGGTTGCCCGAGTTCGCCGAACGCTTCCGCACCATCTTTCGCAAGCACGGTACCGACGGTGCATTTTACGGCCATGCGAGCGTGGGTTGCCTGCACATCCGCCCAGTTTTGAATTTGCACGATCCCGCCGATGTGGTGCGAATGCGGGCGATCATGACCGATGTCACCGATCTCGTTCTCGACTTCGGCGGCTCTCTCAGCGGCGAACATGGCGACGGATTGGTGCGCAGCGAATGGAACCGCAAGATGTTCGGCGACCGGATGTACGATGCTTTTCGGCAAGTCAAACGGGCCTTCGATCCGGCCAACGTTTTCAATCCTGGAAAGATCGTCGATGCCCCGGCGATGGAAGAGAATCTGCGCGTGGTGCCCGGTGCCCCAACGCCTGACCCGGACACGATTTTCGACTATTCCAAGCAGGGTGGATTCTTCCGCAGCATCGAACTTTGCAACGGCGCCGGCGTCTGCCGGAAAACCCAAGGCGGTGCGATGTGCCCGAGTTACCGAGCCACCCTCGATGAACGCGACAGTACCCGTGGACGGGCCAATGCGCTGCGAATCGCACTGAGCGAACCGACCGAAGAAACACCGCTCGCCTCGCGTTGGCTGGCTCCGGTCATGGATCTCTGCTTGAGTTGCAAGGCGTGCAAATCGGAGTGCCCCAGCAACGTCGATTTGGCCAAGTTGAAAGCCGAATTTCAACAAGCGTACTACACGACGCACTACCGCCCACTTGGGCACCGACTGGTGAAAAATATTCATCGATACAGCCCAATCGGGGCACGGTTCGCGGCCGTTTCGAACTGGGTGGCGCGGCAACCATTCGCGCGCGGTTTGCTGGAAGGTTTCGCCGCGATCGACCGGCGCCGGAGCTTGCCTGAATTGCATGCAAATCACTTTCGAAAGTGGTTTGCGCGGCGACCACGCGGAACCGGTCAACCGGTGGTTTTACTCGACGATTGTTTCACCACTTTCCAAGAACCGCAGATCGGCCGGGCGGCGGTGACACTGCTAGAAAACGCAGGCTATTCGGTCAGTCTGGCGTCCATTTGCTGCGGCCGAGCGATGATCTCGAAGGGGTATCTCCGCGACGCCCGTGACCTGGTAAAAACGGGTGTGGCGAAGCTGGCCCACGCAGCGTCTCAGGGTGTTCCTATCCTCGGCCTCGAACCGAGTTGCATCCTCACACTCGCGGACGAATGGCCCGAATTGCTGCCCGGTACGGCGACTGAAACCATCGCCAAGTCGGTCGAACTCGCCGAGAGTTTCTTGGCCAAAGTGCAGCCGGTTCCTGCGCGGTCAATCGACCGTCCACAGCTTTTGTTCCAGCCGCATTGCCATCAGCGGGCACTGGTTGGGATCACCGGAACCATGGAGGCGCTGCAGTCCACGGGGTGCGAAACAACAGCTCTCGACGCCGGTTGCTGCGGTATGGCCGGAGCCTTCGGTTACGAAAAACAGCACTACGATCTGAGCGTGCGAATCGCGCACCTCGACCTGATTCCGAAATTGAATGACGCCCCAGAAGCGATGATCGTGGCCACCGGCACCAGTTGCCGGCATCAAATCCGCGATCTCACCGGCCGCCAAGCGTATCATCCGCTGGAATTGATGGCACTTGCCACATTTCCGGAACATTCCATTTGACAGCCAAAAAATTGCATCTTATATACTAGTGTACTAATAAATACATACTCCTGAGTGCCCTTTTATGACCCCCTTCGCCGAACTTGTCGAGACCGCCGACGACTCCGTTTATACCTTCACTTCCACTGTGCGGGGGCCGGCGGGCAAACTGCCGCTCACGGATGATTTGCTCCGGCATTCGCCCAGTGGCGATCTCTTCGGGTGGAGCCAGAACGTGGGGATGGGGCTGAACCCCGCGTTGCTCGGGCGCAAGGAATTCCTCATTCTCAGCACCCACGGTGGCCTGCGCGCCGAAGACGGTTCGCCGATTGCTCTGGGTTTTCACAGCGGTCACTGGGAAGTCGGTCTGTTGGTGAAGGCGGCCGCGGAAGAGTTCCAACGGCTGAAAACAATTCCATTTGCGGGGGCGATCACCGACCCGTGTGACGGTCGGACCCAAGGTACCGCCGGCATGTACGACAGCCTGCCGTACCGCAACGATTCCAGCATGGTCATGCGCCGGCTGATGCGGAGCTTGCCGACGCGTGCCGGAGTCATGGGCGTGGCCACCTGCGACAAGGGCCTCCCGGCGATGATGATGGCCCTGGCCAGCCAGCACGACTATCCGACGGTCTTGGTGCCCGGTGGCGTGATGCTCGCGGGGGAAGCCGGCGAAGAAGACACCGGCAAGGTGCAGAGCATCGGCGCCCGCTATGCCAATGGTGAAATCACGCTCGATCAAGCGGCGGAGGCCGGGTGCCACTCGTGTGCCAGCCCGGGTGGCGGTTGCCAGTTCCTCGGCACGGCGGCGACCTCGCAGGTCATCGGGGAAGCCCTCGGGCTGAGCTTGCCGCACTCGGCGCTGTCGCCGTCTGGCCAGCCGATCTGGCTCGACATGGCCCGCCGTTCGGCGAAGGCGCTTGTGGCCATGCAACACTCCGGCGTCACCACCAAGCAAATCCTCACCGATGCGGCAGTGCGGAATGCCCTCGCCGTCTTCGCGGCCTTCGGTGGGAGTACCAATCTGTTGCTGCACATCCCGGCCATCGCGTTCCACGCCGGGTTGAAGCGACCGACCATTGACGATTGGACGTTCTTCAATCGGGCCGTGCCGCGGTTGGTGGATGCGTTGCCGAACGGCCCGGTCGGCCACCCGACGATCCGCGTCTTCCTCGCCGGTGGCGTGCCCGAAGTGATGCTGCACCTGCGTGAGCTGAGTTTGCTGAACCTCGATGTGTTGACAGCGTCCGGTGCCACACTCGGAAAAGTGCTCGACTGGTGGAGCACCTCGGAGCGTCGCAAACGTCTGCGTGGGCTATTGGAAACGCGGGATCGCATCGATCCGGACAGCGTGATCATGAGTCCGGAGTCGGCCCGCAAACGGGGGTTGACCAGCACCGTCACCTTCCCGCGTGGCAACTTGGCCCCGGAAGGCGCGGTCATCAAATCGACCGCCATCGACCCGACGGTGGTCGATGCGGACGGCGTCTACCGGAAGCTCGGCTCGGCCAAAGTGTTCACCACCGAGAAGGCGGCGATTGCGGCGTTGAAGGGGCAAGGAGACAAGCATGTCGTGGCCGGGGATGTTCTCGTGCTCTGCTGCCGCGGGCCGATGGGTTCGGGGATGGAAGAGACGTACCAAGTCACCAGCGCGCTCAAGTTTCTACCGTGGGGGAAACAGATTGCGGTGCTCACCGATGCGCGGTTCAGCGGCGTGAGTACGGGGGCGTGCATCGGTCACGTTTCACCGGAAGCGCTCGCCGGTGGCCCCATCGGCAAACTCCGCGACGGTGATCGGATCGAGATCATCATCGATCGGAATTTACTCGAAGGCACCGTGAACCTCGTCGGTGATGCGGCCGAACTCCACGACGCGACGTGGGGTGCAGTCGAACTGGCGAACCGGACGCCGCGATCCGATTTGCACGCCGATCCGGCGTTGCCGGCCGACACGAAATTGTGGGCGGCGCTCCAGCACGCCAGCGGCGGCGTCTGGGGTGGCTGCGTCTACGACGCGGACGCGATAGCCGCGAAGCTGCTCGGGTGATGGGATGAGTGACCACGAAAACAAGGACAATTCGATGACTAACGATTGGACGGCCGCTCGCAACCAGGTTCCGCTCGATCCGAGCGTTTGCATGTTGAACACGGGGTCGTACGGGCCGACGCCGACGCCGGTTTTCGAGTGTGCCAACGAACTGCGGCGTCGCTTGGCGGCCGGGCCGACCGACTTCTTCGGCCGGCAACTTCCGCCGCTGCTCTGGGACGCGCGGGTTCGCACAGCGGCGTTCCTCGGCACGGTTCCCGAACGGCTGATCTTCACGACCAACGTCTCGTGCGCGATCAACTTGATCGCCTCGGGATTGCGTTTGAACGGCCCGGGCGAAATCTTGCTGAGCGATCACGAATACGGGGCGATGGAGTGGTGCTGGGAACGGGCTGCGCAACGCCAAGGGTTGACGATCCGCACCTTCGCGCTGCCGAGACAGCCCCGTGAACCCGCGGAAATCATCGAAGCGGCCACCCGGGCGATGACGGCACGCACGCGGCTCCTGTTCTTCAGTCATGTGATCTCGTCGACGGGTTTGGTGCTGCCCGCCCAAGAGATTTGCGCCGAAGCCCGCCAGCGCGGCATTCTGACGGTGGTCGATGGTGCCCACGCCCCGGCGATGCTGGCGTTGAACGTCGATGCGGTGCGGGCCGACTTCTACACCGCGAACTTGCACAAGTGGTTGCTTGCCCCGATCGGGGCCGGATTCTTGGCCATCGGCAAAGGGAACGAAGATCGGTTGCAGCCGTTGCAAGTGAGTTGGGGCTACCACCCGGACGATGCGACGGTGCACCCGGACACCCGCGATGTTTACGGGAGCACTTGGCGGACGCGGTTTCTGGAGTTCGACGGCACCCGCGATGTCTGCCCTTGGCTCGCCGTGCCGAGTGCCATCGACTTTCAAACGCAACTGGGCTGGGCCGCCATCCGTGGCCGCATGGCCGAGCTGGCCGCGTTCAGCCGGGCCAAACTCCGATCGCTCGGTTTGAAATTGGCGACGCCCGAATGGCCCGGGATGCACGGCTCGTTGACGGCCTTCGAGTTGCCGAGCGGGGTGAACGCGGTGACCCTCCGGGCCGAACTCTGGAAGCGGCGGATCGAAATCCCGATCATCGAGCGGCGCGATCGGATGCTGATCCGCGTCAGTGGCCACTTCTACACGACCGAAGCCGAGATCGAGCAACTCGTCGACGTGCTGCCGGAGGTACTTAAGGTATCGGGAAGTGATGCATTATTGCGTTGACGAAACGGTTTACTGTGTGTCCGTTTTCGCTGAGAACTCCACACCGAATGACCTAAACCCTCTTCCATTGCAGTACCAGGCCCTTCCGGGCCTGGTTAAAATCGGACGCTCCTTCGGAGCTAAGGAATTCCATTGCAGTACCAGGCCCTTCCGGGCCTGGCTAAACTTGAGTGCTCCTTCGGAGCTAAGGAATTCGCGCCAAATTAAACTACCGGATACATGGAGCGCAATGGGCATGTTTTTCAGTACTTCGAGAATAATATCCGATAGGTTATTTTTGGCGCGAGTCCTAAGGAATTCGCTCCGAAGGAGCGTTCGATTTTAGCCAGGCCCGGAAGGGCCTAGTACTGCAATAGGATTCTTTAGCTCCGAAGGAGCACTCGATTTTAGCCAGGCCCGGAAGGGCCTGGTACTGCAATGGAATTCCTTAGCTCCGAAGGAGCGTCCGATTTTAGCCAGTCCCGGGTAGGCTTGGTACTACTGGTTATCGGGAGCCGGATTGTAAATTTGGTGCCGCAGGCCGGTTCGCTTTGAACGGCGATGGTGCCACCGTGGGCCAAGACAATCTTGCGGGCGGTGGCCAAGCCCAAGCCGTTTCCGGTGGCTTTGGTGGTCAGGAATGGCTCGAACACTTTCGCCGCGAGTTCGGGTTCCATCCCGCAGCCGGTGTCGATCACGTCGAGTACGACCTCCGGGCCCTCGGCGCGGGCTTGGAGAGTGAGTGTGCCACCGTCGGGCATGGCGTCTTCGGCGTTGAGCATCAAGTTCAACAGCACCTTCTCGAACAGTTCGACATCCAGAGCGACCATGGGCAGATCCGGCGCGGCGTGCCAGTTCACGTCGATGTTTTGCGACCGTGCCGTCGGGCCGAGAAAATCGACCATGCGGTTCAGGACTTCGTCCAAGTGGGCCGGTGCGGTGGTCAGATCGGCGATCCGGGCGAAGCGGAGGAAATCGTTCGACAAATCAACGAGCCGTCGGCATTCTTCGGTGAGCTTGTCGACCCGGCTCGCCGCTTTGCGCTCCAGCGGCGTTTGGGCCTCTTCGAAATCTTCCGCAAGGAGCTGCAAGTTCAGCGAGAGCGTGTTGAGGTGGTTCTTGATCTCGTGAATGAAGCCGCCGGCCAGCTCGGCGAGTTCGAGGTATTGTTGATTCATGGTTGAAAGTATCCGCGGTCTTCAGGTGACAATCCAGACGACAAACTCACTCGAATTCGTTCGTCCACTCGGGGTTGCCGTACTTGGCGTCGACGAGTGCCTCGGCTTCGGTCAATTCGTCGGGGGTCAATTCGCCGACGGTTCCACCGTACCGAACCTGGAAGGCGTTTTGCAACTGTTTCGAGATCTGTTCGCGTGCGGTGTCCGTTTGCAGATTCAACGGGGCGACCACTTTCGCGGCGCTGGCAACGCCTTTGTCCTTCAGTTTCTCTCGACCGAGACGCAACACGCTCAGCATCTCCGACGATTCCATCGCGTAGGCCAGTGTGGTGTGGTGGAGCACGACGCCGCGACGGCGGGCTTGGGCCGCACCGCCGATCTTCCCTGCGGCGCAGGCGATATCGTTGATCGGGACATAATGGCAATCGATGCCGAGTTCGCGCAACCCGGCCACCACCCACGCATCGCAGACTTCGTAACTCTGGCGGAGGCTCAGACCTTCGAGCAGAGCTTCGGGCAGAATCAGGGAGTAGGTGATGGCCCCGTGGGGTTGAACGAACATCGCCCCGCCACCGGTCATGCGCCGGACGATTCCGATTCCGAGATTCGCGGCCGCCACGAGGTCGACTTCGTTGGCAATCGATTGACAGCGGCCAATGATCACCGCGGGGGAACTCCAGCGCCAGAAGCGCAGTGTCGGTGGCGATTGCAACCGGGCGATCCGTTCGGTCAGCACTTCATCGAGGGCGACGTTGATCGCCGGAGTCAAGTCGCGCTCGGGTAGCAAGCGCCACGGCACCGTTTTCCAAAGTGCGGTCAACCGTTCGATATCGGCGACGGTGAAGGAACCAATGTTCATTTTGAAATTGTAGAACGGACGGGTGGCACCTCGGCGCCCTTTTCAACTTCGCAAGGTGATCAAGCTGATTTCCGGGGGGCAGTTGTACCGCACGGGAATGCCGGTGACGCCCAATCCGCGTGAGGTGTAGACTTGCGTGGTGGGTGCGTCGGCCAAACCGTGGGCGTACTTGTCGCCGTACCGCGATGGGATGAACGGGTTTTTCATTCCGGGGGCGATCAGTTGGCCACCGTGGGTGTGGCCCGAGAGCATGAGGCCGACGCGGCGGTCGAGCATCGTTTCGGCGACATCGGGGTTGTGGCTGAGCAGCACGCAGGCATCGGTCGGTTTCGTATCGCCGAGTGCCGCCGCCACATCGGGGCGACCGCGCCAGAGGTCATCGACCCCGGCGAGTCGCAGGCGGTCGTGGCCCCGTTTCAGCCAAACCCCGCTGTTCGTCAACTCGCCGATACCGGCCTTCGCCATGGCACTCTTGGTGATGTCCGCACCGTGGGCGTAATCGTGATTGCCCAACACACCGAAGACACCGAGGGGAGCCTGGAGTGAGGCGAGGACCTCGAAACACGGGGCGATGTATTTCGGATCGCGCAGCGAGTAATCGCCCCCGAGCACGATGAGATCGGGTTGCAAGGCGAGGGCGGTGCGGACGAACGCGGTGACTTGGCCCCGATGAACGTACGGGCCGTGGTGGATGTCGGTGAGGAAAGCGACCGTCAGCCCATCGAATGCCTTCGGCAGATTCGGCAGCGTCACAGCGACGCGTTCGATGCGGACATCCCCGGTTTCGGCGAAGCCGTAACCCAAGGTGACGATGGGGGCGGAGCAGGCGATCAGCTTGAGGAAGTTCCGACGATGCATTCTTCGGCTCCGCGTGAATTCTCCG